>NZ_JBVHWM010000032.1:0-96178 GCF_055564375.1 Streptomyces sp. NPDC029138 | reverse complement strand
GTACTGGGCGTCGCGGGAGGCGAGGCTGCTGGGTACGTCCCGGTTCTCGGTGCGGGCCAGGAACCGGCCGAGGAACTCCACGCCCTTGGCCTGGCCGGTCTCGGTGTGGGCGAAGAAGATGTAGAGCAGGTCCTCGCCGGTGGGCACCTCGGCGCGGGCGTGCGTCTCGATGTCCTTGCGCCAGCCGTGCATGCCCGGGGCTCCCTTGGGACCGGTCCCGGCCAGGATCAGCCGGCGGACCAGCCGCGGCCGGACCAGAGCCATGTCCTGGGCGACGAAACCGCCGATGGAGAAGCCGAGCAGGTCGATCTGCTCCAGGTCCAGCGCCACGGTGAAGCTGATCATCTGCTGGGCCATCTGCGCGACCGTGGTCGCCGGCGTGCCGGTGGAGGAGGCGACGCCGGGGTAGTCGACCAGGATGACCTCGCGTTCGGCGGCCAGCGCGTCGACGAGCGCCGGGTCCCAGTTGTCGAGGTTGCCGGTGAAGTGCTGCAGCATCACCAGCGGCACCCCCCCTTCCGGACCGAGCCTGCGGTAGGCGTAGCGGACACCGTCCGCCTCGGCGAACCGCGTGGGGGCAGTGTGGTGCGTCTCTGAGGCCATCGCTTCTCCCTGGCGGACTGTATGTGCGTGCGGGCCGGGTGGGTGGGCGCCGGGACACGTATGTGCCCGAGGCGTTGTGCCGGTCCCGTGGCCGGCCCGGTCTGCCGGGCTGCTCGATGCCACGCGACGAGCATGACCGTCACATGTGGAAAGTTTGTGGCGCACTTCTTGAACACATCCTGCCAGGACAAGGGTCGTGGCACGAACGCCCGGCCGGGCAGGCCGGCCGGGCGTCGCCATCAGGCGCCCGGGTGGTCACCTGACGCGCGGGCCGCAGAGGGGGGACCGCTGGGTGCGGAGCGTCTCCCCCGTTCCGGGGTCAGTGCTGCGTACCGGCCGACCACAGGACGGCGCCGCCGGCCGACTCGATGACGACGTTGCCGTCGGCCTGTATCACCAACTGCGCGCCGGGGTTGCCGGCGGTGCCGGACGACCACGCCGTACCGTTCGCCTCGGTGTAGACGACGAAATGACCGTCGTCCTGGAAGACGGCCTTGTGCCCGGTGCCCTCGGTGTGCGAGGACCACCGGACCGTCCCGTTCTCGTCGGTGATGACCAGGTTGCCGTCCGTCCGCATGGTGATCTTCATACGGTCCGACGCCACGCTCTCCCCGGGACCGAGGACGGTGGTGGCACTCACCACGCGCGTGCTCCACTCCCGCTTGGCGGTCGTAGGCGCCGTGGCAGCCGCGGCTGCGACCGTCGTGGTCGCGGGCGCGACCCTGGTGGTGGCTCGCACCGGCGTCACGGCGGGGCTGGCCGTGGTGGTCCTGGCCCTGGCGGGCGTGGCCCTGGTCGTCGCGGTGCCGGACGCCCTGGCCGTCGTCGTCGCCGGCTTGCTCGCTGCCGAAACCGTGGCCGCACCCGAGGGCGCGGAGGGCTTCGGCTTCCCGGTGCGCTGCGTGGCCGGTGCCGACGCATTCTTCCCGGCGCCGGTCAGGAGGCCGAGGCCGGCTCCGGATGCCCCGGACGCAGGGGCCGCGGCCGTGCCGGACAACGCATGCAGCAGCCCGGCCGGAGCACCGGGCCGCCCGTCGTGCGTGCCGGAGGCGGCGGGGGCAGGGCGGGGTGCGGCGCCGTCGGAGGCTTCGTGCACGATCCTGCGCCCGGTTGTCGGAGCCGGGGCGGGGACGGCGCGGTGGGTGTACTCCCCTTCCACGGCCGGCGAGGGCGCCACCTGCGGAAGTACCGGTCCGGCGGTGCCCTGCGCAGGGTCCCGCAGCGGCTCGAGGCTCGGCGCTCCGTCGGCGACGGTCGCCGTCCCGTCGCCGGCCGCGCCCGGGGGCTCGGAGGCGACGGGGACCTGCTTCCCGAGTCCCTCGTAGGAGGTCCGGCCGCCGTGATGCGAGATCAGCGGTACCGACGCCAGGACGGCACCGGCGAAGGCGGCGGCCATCAGGAACGGCTTGCCGGTCCGGTGGCCGGCGGCCGCACGGCCCGCGCGAGGGCCGGTGGGGCGTCCGTGAGCGCCGACCGTGCCGCGGAGGCCCTGCTCGGCAGCGGCCTCCGACTCCTCGTCACCGGGTGTGGCGGCTGCGGCATGAGGGGCGGGTGCGGCCCGGTCGGAGCCGGTGGAGGAGCGGTCCGCCTGCCGCCCGCGTGCGCCGGCGCCGGCGGTGGGGCCCGATACGCCGGGAACCACCGCGGGCAGGGACCGGGAGTTGCCCAGGTCGCCGCCGGAGACGGTCCCGGGCCGGGCCGGTGCGCTCTCCGGGAGGGGCGGGTGTGCGGCGATGCCGTCCGCGGACGGCAGTGCCACGGCGCGCCGGATCCCGCGCGCGCCGGCTGTCGCCGCAGACGGCGGGGCGCCGGAGGACGCCGGGTACGTTGATGACATCCGTGCTCCTTCGAAGGGGGGTGTTCGGGGCAGACCGTCCGCACCTCGTCGTCGGCGCGGTGGGGACGGGGTTCGGGGAAGGGTCACCGGCCCGGAGCGGCGGGCGATGCGTCCGGCATGATTCCCAGGACGCCGCGTCGTCCCGCAGGCCAGAGCGGGCCGCCGTCCGGCCTGACGGGTTCGTCGGCCAGGGCGCGCAGACGCTCCAGGACCGGGACGTCTGCCGCGCCGAGCATGCCGGGAGCGGTCGGCGGGGTGCCGGGAGGGATCTCCCGCAGGACCACCACGCTCACTTCGCCGCGGCCGCGCACCTCCAGAACCCGGAACCGGCTGCCCGGACCGAAGACCACGTCGGTCGACGCGGACGGGCCGGCTTCCACGAGCGACCCGACCCTGCGTCCGGTCGACGACCAGATCAGGTAGTGGTCGTCCGCCAGCGTGGGATACCAGGGCTCGTCCACCGCGCGGGTGATCACCGGAACGGCGGCGCCGACCTCCTCACCGGGCAGTAGCATCGCGGTGCTGTCGTCGAAGACGCCGGCGGTCAGCACGGTCGCGCCCCGGTAGGAGGGCAGCCTGCGCAATCCCGAGGCCAGGCAGGCGAGGTAGGCCACCGCGTCGGGATCCCGGCGGTCCAGCGCCGCCGCGAGCTCCCGTTCGCCAAGGCGTCCCTCGCCGGCGCCGAGGTAGGCGTACAGGGCTGCGAGATCGGGGATCGGTTCGCCGTCTTCCCCTCCAGCCGGACGTAGGCCCGGCAGTGCGGTGAGGGTCCGCTGGGCAGCACTGGCGTGGCGCTCCCAGTCCGCGCCCACGTAGGAGCGCAGACACTGCCGCTCGGCGGTGCTGCTGCGGTGGTTGGGCTGTACGGGCACGTAGGCCACCTCGCGCAGAATGGCCTGTCCGGGTGCCTCGGAGGGGCTGCCGGGTGCCGCGGACGGCGCTTCCTCCGGGTCGGTTTCCGCGGTCTGCGGGGCCATGCCGTCGGAGGACCAGGATGTACCGCCCGGCTCGAAGCCGGTGGAGGAGGTGAACACGGGGGTGAAGGGTTCCGGCTCCGGCAGCGGCCCGGTGGGCTGGGGTGCGGAAGGCGGAAAGAGCGGGGCGGGCGGCGGCCACGCGGCCTCGGGTTCCGCCGGCCTGGTGCCCTGCTGGGGATCGGCCGGGCTGTGGCCGTGAGTCTCCGGTTCCGGGCTCACCCGCACGTCGCCCGCGCCACTGTCGGTGGCCTGCGTGGCGAAGGGATCGGCCGGTATGGGGGCCTGGAGTGAAAGGTGTTCTTCCCGAGCCGGCCGGTCCGCGGTGTGCGGGGCGCCGCCGGAGGGGTGCGCCAAGAGGGGACCGGCCGGGACGGGGTCGGCGTCACCGGCCGCGGCCCGGGCCGGTACCGCCTCGCCGTCGCCCGGACGGGCGTCACCGCCCGTGTGCGGGTCGCGGAGCGGCGAGGACGCCGGCGCCTGGGGCATGGAGGCGGGCGCCGCGGACGCGGTGGCGTGCCGCGCCTCGGGGAGGTGTGTCGACTGCGGTGAGTCCGGCTCGGAGGCGTCGGCTCGTGAGTCTCGGCTCAGCGAGTACTCGGCCGGGCCGGCCCCCCCTGTTGTGGTGACGTACTGGACGGGCGGTGCGATCGGCGGGGCCTGCGGCAGGGGGGACTCGGCCGGCGGGCCGGAGGCCGGCGCGGCGGGCTGCCGGGGGTGGTCCGCGAGAGGGCTCCGCAGCACATGGGCGGTGTCCGCACGTGCGCTGGACCAGCCTTTGGGCGCGAGGACCATGCCGTGCTGTACGGCCAGTCGCCGCAAGGTGCGCTGGCCGGTCGCCCCGGTGTTGCCGTGCACCTGGATCAGGGCCCGTTCCCGTACCTCGTCCTCCAGGGATGCGAAGAGACGATCGAGTGACGGCCAGAGTGAGTCGTCGATGGCTCGGCCCGGGACACCGAGGCCGATTGCCACCACATCGCCGTCGGCCGGCCTGGCGGCGGTCAGGGGTGGCCGGTCGCCGTGGCGCCCCACCCACAGGCCCGACCAGGTCAGTATGGTCTGCCAACGGTCGTCGAGGAAGAAGACGCCGGGTTCGGGACCCTCCTCCAGCCAAGCCGCGGGGGAGCGCAGGCTGCCCATACGCGGCTCCGGCGCCCGGTCGGCTCCGGCCGGCGAGCAGGTGACGCTCTCCACGTAGGGCTCCCAGGCCGGGCTGCCGTCGGGGCCGACGATAACGGTGCGCGCATGGCCGTCCAGCGGGTCCGCCGCCAGCAGCAGCGGTAGGCCGCTGGTGACGTCGACCTCCAGCCCCAGCGTGTCCGCGGTCTCCTGACCCAGGGCGAGCAGGTCACGTCCGTCCGCCGGGACGAGCCTCACGCTCGCACGTGCGCGGCTCTGCATCGCCGCAAGGACGTCGGCGATGGCGTCGGCGCTCACCTCCGGCGCGTCGGGCGCGTCCGGCGCCCCCACGAGCAGCAGCGGCCTGCTGGGATCGACCGGAACGGCGAAGCCCAGCGATTCGGGGCCGCCGGACGGCGCCGACACCGGCCGGATCAGCAACCCCGCGGGCATCTGCTGTACAACGTGGTCCTCGGCCACGATGGTCGGCACCCGTGCGAGGTGGCTCTCCCAGTCAGGCCGTGGAAGGCGCGCGCCGATCCGGCGGGGCACCGCGCCGGGGGCGAAGAGCCACCAGCCGCCGGGCGAACTGCTGCCGTCGGGGGAGAACAGCGAACCCCCCGGCACGATGAGCGCGGGTCCGCTCGGCGCGATCACTTCCAGTCCCCAGTCCTCGCACAGCCGCCGGGCCGGCGAGGGCGCCGCCCGGCGATCGAGGGCGCCCTGGGACATCACCAGCCGCAGCAGCCGTATGCCCCTCGCCCGCAGTCCGCCGACCAGGGGGGCGAGAGCGCGGGCGAAGCCGTCCAGTTCTTCGTCCGTGGGCAGGGAGCCGACGAGTACGGTGGCCTGTCCGGGAGCATCGTGCAGAGCTTCGGCGGCCTCGGCGAGCGCCTCCGGGAGATCCTGTTCGCGGTGCACCAAGTGGACGCCCTTCACTCCGGTCACCGTGAAGGCGGCGGCCTGCGCGCCCGCGGGGGCGTCCGGGTTCGGCTCCTGCGCCCTGCTGGCCCGCCGGACCATCAGGCGGTCCGCGTCGACGGACTGGCGGGCTGCGTGTGACGCGGTCGTGTGCCGCGAAGCGTGAACCGGTGTACTCGGCCGAACGAAACGGTCATGGTCGGCTCAACTCGCCTTCATCCGCAGGTGCTCCGTGCCCGTGTGCCCGTGGTCGGCGGGTGTGTCGCGAGGTGTGTGACACACCCGCCGTCTCGGGACCTGCCGGCGCTGGGGGACGGGGAGGAGTCGCCCAGCGCCGGAAAATACAGCAGACATGGCCACGCCCGCGTTTTCGCACTGTGGCACATGCGCTTGTACAAACCTAACAGGTAGCCAGCAGCGAAATAGCCGTCCAAGTCAGGGCTTTACCGAACCGACACGCCGAGCTCAGGTGTCCGGAGCGCGCCGTAGTACGGGTATACGCGGTTTGGCGTCCAGGCCGTCGCAGTTCGTTCGACACGTGTGCAGCATCGGCATTGAGATCTTGTGTGTCTGCCGGGACGGGGGCTTGCCCACGGGCTGTCAGTGCTCGGGTGTGCCGAAGCGTTCGCGCAGCTCACCGGCCACGGAGCGGACCTCGCGCAGCACCGTGGCGACCGCGGGCACCATGGCCATGTCGGGCCAGAGCAAGGCATAGGTGTGCCGCAGCGGCCAACTGCGCAGCGGCCGGTGGACGACCCCTGGGGCCAGGTGCGCGTGCAGGGCCAGCTCGCTCATGAGGCTGATCCCCAGTCCGGAGGCGACCAGCGCCTGGATGGCGCTCACGTCGTCGACCGTGGCGGCGATGACCGGTCGGTACCCCAGGTTGGTGCAGGCCGCCTCGAAACGGCCCCGGAAGGACTCCATCACCCACTCCCGGGAGGCGAGGTGGGCCAGCTCGACCGTGCTGCTCGCGGCCAGCGGGTCGTCCTCGCGCATCAGCACGCACGGCCGGTCGGTCATCAGCTCGGTGCGCAGCATGGCTCCTTCGCCGTCGGGCAGGTCGTCGCCGGCCCAGTCGCACAGCAGACCGAGATCGGCCTCGCCTGCCCGCACCATGCGCCTGGCGTCGGCCGGTTCCGCCTGGGAGACGGTCACTTGCACATCCGGGTGCGTGGTGCGCAACCGGGCGACGAGTTCGGGAATCAGCGTCACACAGCTGCTCTGGAACGCCGCTATCCGCACCAGTCCGCCTCCGCGCGCCACGACCGAGGCGACGTCCTGGTCGGCCGCGCGCAGGGTGGAGAACACGGCATCGGCGTGCCGCACCAGGAGTTCGCCGATCTCGGTGAGGCCCAGCTCACGGCCGGCCTTCACCACCAACGGCGCTCCGACCGAGTGCCGCAGGCGGCGCATCTGATAGCTGACAGCCGGCTGGGTGTAACCCAGGGAGGCGGCCGCTGCCGTGTAGGAGCCCGTTCGCGCCACCTCGGTCAGCACACGAAGCTGGTGCACGTCCAACATGCGGCTACCATAAGTGACTTCAATACATGGCAGAAAACATCCTCGTTGGACACCGTGCTCATACGTCCGGTCACAATGGAGCACCTTGCAGGCACAACACGCCTCATCCGGGGGAGTTCACGGTGATCACCACACCTCAGGCCGGCTCGGCCGCACCGCGCGGGGCCACCGCCGGCAGCGACCGGCGGAAGCTGGTACGGATCCAGGGCGTGGACAAGTACTTCGGTGACCACCAGGTGCTCCACCACGTCGACCTGGACGTCGCGGCCGGAGAGGTCGTGGCAGTGGTCGGTCCGTCCGGATCGGGCAAGTCGACACTGTGCCGGTGCGTGAACGGCCTGGAGCGGTTCGACAGGGGCAGTGTGCTGGTCGACGGGGTGCCCCAGCCCGTCCAAGGCCGTGAACTGGCCCGCTTCCGCGCCGACACCGGAATGGTCTCCCAGTCCTTCAACCTGTTCGGCCATCTCACCGTGGAGCAGAACATCAGGCTGGCCCCCGTCAGGCTGGCGGACAAGGCGCGCGCACCCGGCCCAGCTGTCCGGCGGTCAGCAGCAGCGGGTGGCCATCGCCCGCGCCCTGGCCATGGACCCCAAGGTGCTGATGTGCGACGAGCCCACCTCCGCGCTCGACCCCGAGATGGTGCAGGAGGTGCTCGACGTACTGGCCGCCGTCGCGGCGGACGGTACCTCGATGATCGTGGTCACGCACGAGATGGCGTTCGCCAGGGAGGTCGCCGACCGGATGGCGTTCATGGATGGCGGCCGGCTGCTCGAAGAGGCGTACCCCGACGCGTTCTTCACCGCGCCGCGGCATCCCCGTGCCGCCGAGTTCCTCTCCAAGGTGCTCAGATGTTGACCTCCCGACCACGGGTGAACACGCCACCCGTGGCGTGCCGCCGCCCCGCCCAAGCCTCCCCCGCCGCGGGGCGGCGGCACGCATCCCCATACCCGCGCCCATGCCCCGCCCACCACCGGAGTCGTCCATGACCCCCGCACCCGGTACGCCGAAGCACACTTCCCGCCGCGGCACCGCAGCGGCGCTGGTCGCCCTCGCCGCCGCCTTCGTCTCCGCCTGCTCCGGCTCCGGGTCGGACGCCGCGAAGGTACCGGGCGCTCCGGCCGCCACCGCAGCGGCCGGCGCCGACGCGGACGCCATCACGGCACTGGTGGCCAAGGAGCAGCCCGCCGGCGCGACGTTGCTTCCCGCGGGCTCCACCGCGGCGGCCATCCGCAAACGGGCCACGCTGGTGGTCGGCGGCACCCAGACCGCAGCGCTGTTCTCACTGCTTGACCCAGCCACCGGCCAGGTCGACGGCTTCGACGCGGCCCTGTCCCGGCGCGCACCCGGCGGCGCATCGCCTGGGCCACCGCGGTCTCGGTGACGCCGCTGACGGTCCTGCTGGGGGCGGCGGTACGGCAGTTCGCCGTGCACGGACAGCTCGACGCCGACAAGTGGCGGCTGTTCACGCAGTGGCCGGTCGTCCGTTACCTGCTGCTCAGTCTGTGGGCCACGGTGCGGGTCGCCCCGGTCGCCGGGGGCCTGGCCCTGCCCATCGGAGCGGTGCTCGCACTGGCCAGGGTGTCCGGCCGCGGTCTGCTGCGCCGGCCGGCCGCCTGGTACGTGGAGGTCCTGCGCGCCGTTCCGCTGCTGCTGATCTACGCCTTCCTGCTCGGCCTGCCGGATACCGGCGTGCGGATGCCACTGTTCCGGCAGTTGGTCTGCCCGATCGTCCGCACCAACGCGGCCGTGTTCGCCGAGATCTTCCGTGCCGGCATACGGGCACTGCCGGGCGGCCGGCACGAGGCCGCCCAGGCGCTCGGCCTCACGCACGGGCAGGCGATGCGGCTGGTGGTGCTGCCCCAGGCGGTACGGCAGTTCCTCGCCCGCCCTGGTGGCCCAGTTGATCCGCCTGCTGAAGGACAGCACGCTCGGCTACGTGGTCAGTTATCTCGAGTTGCTCAACTCCGCCAAGGTACTGGGCGAGTACAACCACACGATCGTCCAGAGCTGTCTGGTGGTCGCCCTGGTCTTCGTGCGGGTCAACACCGCGCTGGCGAGCGCCGCGAACGGGTTGCAGCGCCGCGTCGGCACAACCGCCGCGACGCCCGGGAGACGCTGACGCTCCCGGCCCCCACCGCCCGACGGGGACCGCGTAGGCCGGGGCGGGGGCATGCCGTCCAGCCCCCTTCCGTGCTCTGGTGCGGCTCCACGGTGCCGCCGGACCGCCTTTGCGGCGAGCGGTGCCCCGGGGCTCCCGCGAACCCTTTCCCTGGTAAGTCTCCACGAAGGACTATGACGTGTGCCGACTGCTCGGCGTGGTCGCCCGGCGACCCGCCGCTCTCACCGACCTGATCGCTCCCGACCTCGAACCCTTCCTCGCCCTCGCCACCGAGCACGCCGACGGCTGGGGCGTGGCCCGGCGCACGGTGGACGGGTCCGTCGACATCATCAAGGACCCGCGCCCCGCCGGGCAGGACGCCCGACTGCGCCCACTGCTCGCCACCACGGTCACCGGCGCGGCATTCGTACACCTGCGCATGGCCACCCCCGGATCCCACGTCACACTCGCCAACACCCGTCCGTCCGGCGACTATCGCAGCGCCTTCGCGCACAACGGCGACTTCTTCCCGGTCACCGCGGTGGACGGGGTGGCCGGCCCTGTACTGTCGGAGGCAGCCGGCGACACCGACAGTGAGCGCTTCCACCTGGCCGTCCGCCGCAGGACGGACGACGGAATGGATCCGATCAAGGCGGTGCTCCAGGCCGCCGACGACATCAGGGCGCACGCCGAAGCTTCGCCAGCCTCAACTGCCTGCTCCTCACCCAGAACGCGCTGCTGGCCTACGCCGAGCACGACCCCGATTCCGAGGTGATCGCCCGTCGCGGCGCCGACTACTTCCACCTCCGCTACCGCAAGACCGCCGACGCGGTCGTCGTCGCCTCAACCGGGTGGCCGCAGCCCGCTCCCCACTGGCAGCGCGTTCCCGAATGGGGACTGCTCGAGCTGGTGCCCGGAACGCTGGAGACCACGGTGCACCGACGCTGAGCGTCCGGTGATGGCGCCGCCCCGGTGATGCGCGCGGTGCATCGACCGATGCCGAACCTGTCTTGGACGTCGGACGACCCGCCTGGTGGGATGGGCGGACTGCAGGCCCCCGTGCCGCCTCCCGGGGAGGAGGCGAGCTCGTGAGGAGCCTCTTCCGCCCGGACCGTGCGCGCACCCGGGCCGACGCCGGCACCGCCGAGCCGCGGGAACCGAACACCGGGCGGCTCCCGCCAGCCGTACTGCCGGCTGCCCTTCGGCCCCGAGACGGCCAACCTCCGACCCGCCTGCCGCTCTCACGCAGGAGAAGACGAGCATGAAGATGAACCCGGCCTCGAAGGCGTCGCCTTCGTCCCCCTCCTCCGCTCAACAGCTCTACGTACAGGGTTTGATGGCGCAGTACCGAACTGCTCTGGTGGCCTACGCCGAGCGTCTGCTACTGGACCGTCACCTAGCAGAGGACATCGTGCAGGAGGCCTTCATCCGGGCGTGGCACCATGCTGAGAGGCTGCGCACGGGTGACGGTTCCGTGCGCAACTGGCTGCTGAAGGTGACGCGCAATCTGGTCATCGACCGCACGCGCAGTGCGGCCGTCCGGTACGAGAGCGCCATGGAGGAGTTCCAGGACCTCCCGGAGCCCGACCACACCGACGAGGTGCTGGCGTTCCAGGAGGTCCTCACGCTGCTGCGTGGCCTGTCCAGCGATCACCGTGAAGTGCTCGTCCACGTGTGTCTCTACGGCTTCACGGTGCGTGAGACGGCCCGCCGACTGGGCATACCGCCGGGTACGGTGAAATCGCGTCAGCACTATGCCCTGAACACCCTGCGGCGCCGTGTCGGCCTGCTGCCCGCCTACCAGCTGCCGGCCGAGGCTGCGACGGGCTGAGCAGCGCTCGGAGGCCCCGGCGGACGCCGTCCGCGCCGATGCGTGCATGTCTCTCCCCGTGGAGCCGTGGTGGCTTGTCCACCGCACTGGATACACGAAAAGGGACAACGAACGGTTCACATCCGCGAGGCACCGACACAAGCAACGGCGCGGCAGGTGCGCACCCCCGCCCCGGCCGGGGTGCGTCCTCGGGGTGGCACCCGGAGCCGCGGCGGCGGGCCGGCTGGCCGAGCGCATCGGGCGCCGCCGGGTCGTGCAGACGGCTGCCGTCCTCTTCTGCGGCAGCGCCGTCGGCTCGGCGCTGCCGGTCACCGCCTCCGTGCTGGGAGCCTGGCGCTTCGCGGTCGGACTCGCCATCGGTCTGGCTTCCCTGATCGGACCCACCTACATCGCGGAGATCTCACCGCCGGCCTACCGCGGGCGACTGGCAGGCCGCCATCGCGGTCGACATCACGGCCTCGCAACTCGTCAACTGGGGCACGCGGCTTTCGTGGTCCACAGCACCGGCGACGACACCTACCGCCGGCAGATGCGAGCTCTGCTCGCACGCATCCCCGGTGACGCCGGCCGGGACGTCGACCAAGCCTGGACGCGGGCCAGCTGCGACCCTTTCGGCGCCCGCAGGACCGTACTGGAACTGCTGAGGAGCTGCCTGGCCGATCCCAACCGTCACGTCGACCAGCTGACCATCCTGGGTGGCGCCGCCTGGGTGCTGGACGAGACGGCCGCGGCGATCCGGCTCCTGGGCACCGCGGCGGAGCACCTGCAAGCTGCCACGACCGTCGGCTCCAACGCCACGCTGGGGCAGGCGCTGGCGCGGTTCGAGGCCGGTGCCTGGGAAGCGGCGTGGTCCTCAGCCGAGGACGCCCGGCGGATCGCTGCGGAGAACGGATTGGAGATGGCGGGCCGCTCCGCGATGTTCGTGGGAGCGGCGCTGCTTGCCCTGAAGGGGGAGGCCGCCGACGCGCGCAGGCTGATCGACCAGGCCGTGGCCGGGGTGCACGCGGCGGAGAGCCGCGCTCTGGGGGCCCGGGCGCGCTGGGTGCGTGCCATGGTGGCCGGTGTCGAGGGCAACCATCCGGCAGTGGGCGGGACGCGCGCAACGAGTTCGGGGACGCCGTGGCGGTGGTCTGCGGAGCCTGCGTCCGGTGGCGTCGTAGAGGCGATCGGTGGAATGTCTGCGCTGGCGTCGGCGGCGGTGCAGTCTCGGCCGGGCCGCGGTCCGGGCCCGCTGGAGCAGTCCCGCCGCGAGGGGCCGTGCTCAGAAGCCGGTCAGCGCAGATCCTTTCCGGGTGTGCCGCTGCACCGCCTGGTCACTCAGTTGAGGGCGCCGTTCAACTGGCGCTGACAGGACTCGCAGTAATCCTATGCCGGCCTCCGTCGGCTCCGTGCGCCGAGTGTGCTCGGCGCACGGAGAACCCGGGTCTGAACAGGACGCTGGCGTGCTCAGGCTCACGCAGAGCGGTCGTGACACGCCGCTGTCGCGGATCGTGTCCCCGGATGCGAACTCATGTGAAGGGATGGTGACGCGGCATCACCTCTCATACGTGTGCTCGATGGCGGGTCACGAATGCCCGATGTGCCCCCGATGGATCCGTCTTCCCGCGGTTTCGGCGAACCGTGGCTACCCGTGCGAGCGGAGCCTGCCGTCACTCTGCCCGGTCGGTCGGTCCGCGCGTGCCTACAGGCAGCGAGTGCAACGTTGCTGCCTTTTGGGGCAGGAAGATCGTCGTGAGGCCGCTGGGTGTGCGTATGCCCGCACCTAGCGAGGGAAGATCAAAACGCCCATAGGCCTTCAAATAACCGGCCGATTACCATAGTTACAGGCACTTTCGCTCCGATTGCGGCGCCGTAACGTCGTCGCGGAGCCGACTTGCACCAGCTGACTAGTCTCGCCGTGACACACTCTCCGACATATGTGTCTCCCAAGAGCCTCATGCGTGTGCCAGTGAGACACCTTCCCGTCGCTCCCGTCTGTCCTCCCTTTTGCAGAAAAGGCACGTGCAGTGAATCCGCGCAAGAAGTGGCTCGTCCTGCCCTCTCTGATGCTGTTGTCCTCTTCCCTGCTGACGGGATGCGGTACCGGGCTCGGGGGCTGGAACAGCGGTCCCCACATAGTGGTCGGCATGTCGGACGACGTACTGGCAGTGGACCCCGCCTCCGGCTACGACCCGGGGTCCTGGCTGCTGTTCAACAACGTCTTCCAGTCCCTGCTCACCTTTCCCAACGGGGGAACCGAGCCGGAGCCCGACGCCGCGCGAGAGTGCTTCTTCACCGATGCCCGGGCCCGGACCTACCGGTGCACCCTGAAGGCCGGGCTGAAGTTCAGCAACGGTGACCCGCTCACCGCCGAGGACGTCAAATTCTCCATGGAACGGGTGCTGCGCATCAACGACCCGGCCGGCCCGGCGGTGCTGTTGCAGTCGCTGGGCCGGATCGACACCCCGGACGACCGGACGGTCATCTTCCGTCTCAAGACATCAGACGCCACCTTCCCCAGCAAGATCGCTTCGGGTGCAGGATCCATCGTCGACCACCGTGTCTACGACCGGGACGGATTGAGCAAGGAGACGACGGCGATCGGCTCCGGGCCGTACAAGCTCGACTCCTTCGACAAGCACAGGGCCGTCTTCTCCGTCAATCCCAACTACAAGGGAGTGGCCGAGGTCAAGAACTCCGATGTGACGCTGAAGTTCTTCCACGGCAACCAGGCGGCGCTGAAGGAGAGCGTGGTCGAAGGCACGGTGGACGTCGCCTATCGGGGACTGAACGCGAAGGACATCGCCGACATCGACGAGCAGATCGGCAAGAAGGACCTCGAGGTCGTCGAGGGAACCAGCGCCGAGGTGCAGCACCTGGTCTTCAACATGAAGGACCCGGTGGCGGGCCGACTCGGGGTGCGCAAGGCCATCGCCTTCGTTCTGGACCGGGAAGAGCTGATCGAGCAGGTCTATCACGGCACGGCCATCCCGCTGTACTCCCTCATCCCCGCCGGGATCGCCGGGCACGATGCCACGTTCTTCGATCGCTACGGCTCTTCGCCCTCGAAGAAGGAGGCCGCCGCCGCACTGCGCGCCGAAGGCATCGAGGGAAAGGTGAAGCTGACGCTCTGGTCCACCCCCTCCCGCTACGGTCCGGCCACCGATCAGGAGCTCTCCACCATCGCCGACCAGCTCAACGCGAGCGGTCTGTTCCAGGTCGGCGTACGCTCCCTGCCCTTCGACCGGTACGAGAAGGCGGTGGCCGCGGGCACGTCCGGCGTCTTCGTGAAGGGATGGGTGCCCGACTACCCGGACCCCGACAACTTCACTTCCCCGTTTTTCGGCGAGGGCAACGTGTTGGAGAACCACTACTCCAACCGCGCGATCACGCATACGCTGCTGCCTCGTACCGCCGCCCAGAGCAACCGCGGCGCCACCACCGAGGACTTCGCGCGGCTTCAGGAGATCGTGGCCGAGCAGCTGCCGGTACTGCCCGTGTGGCAGGGCAAGCAGTACGCGGTCGTCCGCGACGACGTCCGCGGTTACGAGTACTGTCTCGACCCCTCGACGATCTTCCGCTTCTGGGAACTGTACAAGGCCTGAGGGGTCCCGCCTCACCGGTCGTGGAACGAGGCCCGGTACGCGTTCGGCGTCAGGTCACCCATCTGCTGGGGGGTGACTCCGACATCCTGGAGCAACCGCCTGCTCAGCGTGCGCACGCTCAGACCGCACCGTTGCGCCATGGCGTCGAGGCTCAGGTCCGCGCTCAGGTTGTCGTCGATCCAGCTCAGCAGGTCCGCGAAACGCGATCCGCGGGGCAGCACCGGATGGCCCGGGGCGGCGAAGGGCGCCTGCCCCCCTGGGCCGTCGCAGGGGCACGAGTAACTGCCTCGCGGCACGCGTGGCGGCCTCCGCACCGACCGGTTCGAGTTTCACTCCCCTTTGGCAGCCGTTCGGACCCCGGCCCTCGGCAGCTCCGCCTCCCCCCGATCAGAGGCGGAGCTGTCTTCACCTTCCGCTGCACTCGCCGGGCCAACACGCCGGTATCTGCCGGCCGCTGGACGCGGCTTCGGCTTCTCGTCGCCGGGACAGCGTCTGTGCGCACTCGGCGCGCGGCGCGAACCCACAGGGGAGCCGACCGGGCATGGGATACGGCGGGTCCGGCTGAACGCTCGTGCGGATGTCGTCAGCGCGCGGAGGCGCAGCCGCGACGTCCGCTGCGCCAGGTGGAGGCGCGGGCTCTCAGAGGGAGAGGAAGCGGTTGACCTCGTGGGCGAAGTCCTCCGGGTGCTGGAAGAGGAACCCGTGCCCGGCATCGCTGTACAGGATGATCTTGGCGTTGGGCAGCCGCTGCGACATCGCGTAGGTGGCGTAGGCGTGAATCATCACGTCGTGGGCCCCATTGGCGACCAGGACGGGCAGGGTGAGCTCCTCCTGTCGGTCCCAGTACCCCTTGAAGCTGCCGAGGGCGGCCAGCTGACCGCGGAAGGCGTCGGCGCTCACCGCGGCGTTCGACTGCTTGAGCCGGTGATCCAGCCGCCGCAGCGACGCCAGGCCGGCCGCCCGCGCCTTCTCGGTCTCTGGATAGAACAGGTAGAGGAAGTCCTCGTCGCCGTTGTTCGGCTTGCCGGTGGTCTGGGCGACACGCTCCGGCGGGGCGGGCAGGTCGGGCACCCCGCCGGCGGAACTGCCGGCCACCACCAGACGGTGCACCAGCTCCGGCGCGGCCAGGGCGACACCCTGGGCGACGATGCCGCCCATGGACCAGCCCAGCACGTCGATGTCGGTCAGGCCCAGGGAGCCGATGAAGGCCAGGGAGCCCTGGACCAGCTCATCCATGGTCACCGGCGCGCTGCCGGTCGAGAAGTTGGTGCCGCGGTTATCGAAGATGATGACCTCACGCTCCGCGGCCAGCAGATCGAGAAACGCAGGGTCCCAGTGGTCGATGGTGCCACGCAGACGCATGTGCATGACGAGCGGGCGAGTCCCCTCGCGTCCGAAACGGCGGTATGCGAAGCGCTCGCCGTCGGGTCCGTCGACGTAGCGCGTCTCGGCCGAGTCGGCCAGGTAAGTGGTCACGGGTGACTCCTGTCATCGGGTGGTGTGCGGTGGGTCCGTGCGCCCGGCGGGTCAGGTGACAAGCCGTCGAGGCGGGTGCCTGTGCGAAGGCCTGGCCTTGTCCGTGCTCGGCTCTCGGCCGGTGTGCCGGTGACCTCCCGAGCCGAGGTTTGTGCCGGCGACGGTGACGGCGGCGACGGACGGTGGACGTCGGCTGCCCCGGTCACCGGGGAACCGGGAGCCTGGTCTCCTGCGCGGCCCGGCGTCGCGTCTGCGCCGTTCCAGCATCCTTCGGCGTTGTGGATAATTTGTGGGTTTTCGCGAGCCCACGGCCGGCCCGGTGGACCGGCCGTGGGCTACCGAGCGGCCCGCTCGCGAGCGTGAACGACGGCCTCCTTCACGATGCCGCGGTGCAGCGGCCCGTGCCCCGGCAGGACGACGTCGGCGTCCACCGGCTCCAGGAGGGACAGGGCGGCAAGCGCCTGCTCACGGTCCGTGTGGAACATGTCCGGGAGGAGCTGCGGCCCATGGACGCGCGAGGTCGGATGGGCGGTCACCAGAGCGTCCCCGCTGACGAGGACGCCGAGGTGAGGCAGATGGTAGGCGCAGTGGCCACCCGTGTGCCCGGGTGTATGGACGGGTACGGGAGCACCGGGCAGATCCAGTGCGCCGGGTGCGGGGAACGGCGACGGGTCGGCGACGGGCACGTGTGCCGTCCCACCAGAGCGGATGGCGTGCACAGCCCACGGTATGACTCCCGGGCGCCAGGCATTGGCCAGCACCTGGCCCACCGACACCTGGTGCAGGAACTCGCGCCGGGCGTGCGGCACCTCCTGCTCGTGCATGAGCACCGAGGTGCCATACTCGGAGCGGATGCGCTCCGCTCCGCCTATGTGGTCGGTGTGGGCGTGGGTCACAAGGACGGCGGTCACATCCCGCGGTTCCAGCCCCACGGCAGCGAGTGAGGCGAGAACCCTGGCGTGATCACCGGGGTAACCGGTGTCGATGAGTGTGGCGTCGCTGCCCTCCTTGACGATCACCCAGTTGGTGTTGCTGCCGGTCACCAGAAACACCTGATCGTCGACGCGGACGATGTCCTCGTCGCGCAGTGGCTGCGTCATGTTGATCCCTTCGTTGAAACGTATTCTAGACGCAGCGCTGCGGCCGACTGCTCGCAGTGGACAGTCCCCGGCGACACACATGTGATCCGGTCGCAGTTGCTCTACCACGGGTAACAAGATCACAGTGCAACGTGTGGCCGTCCTACAGCCCCTGTTGTGGTCCCCCTTCTCTGCCGCACCCCGCGGCAGCACGTCTTCACGGATTGCCCATGGTGTCCATTCGGCAGCGCCTCGACGAGGCGAGCGACGACTACGAGGAGCATCTGCGGAACTGCCGCCAATGCGGCACCGCAGCGGTGCCCTGCGCGGTGGCCAAGTACCCGCGCCGAGTACACAACAACCTGCTCAGGTCCGGACGCCGGCAGCAGGACGCATCCCACCGCTGAGAAGCGGACTTCGCCGTCTCACGGTTGGGTGACCAGGGCGAGGTACTGGTGTACCGAGCGGACGGCGCTGGCGCCGTCGCCGGTGGCCGCCGCGACCCGCTTCATCGACTCCGCCCGCACGTCTCCCGCGGCGAAGACCCCCGGCACGCTCGTCTCGTACGGCAGCGGGGCGCGGCCCAGGCTTCCCCACAACGGACCCAGCATCGCCGGTGTCAGCGCGCGGTCGGTCGGGATGAAACCCTTGTCGTCCCGTGCCACGTGGGTCAGCCAGCCGGTGGCCGGCTCGGCGCCGATGAAGCAGAACAGGCCCGCGCACGGGATCTGGCGCGTCCCGTCTCCGCGCTCGGTCAGTGATACGCCGTCCAAACGGGAATCGCCGTGCAGTCCGGTCACCTCGGTGCTGGTGCGAACGGTGATGCGCGGGTCGCCGACGATGCGGTCCACCAGGTACGAGGACATGCGGGCGCCCAGGTCGGCGCCGCGCAGCACCAGGGTGACACCTGCGGCGTGCCTCGCCAGATGGAGTGCCGCCTGTCCGGCGGAGTTGGCGCCGCCGACCACGACGACTGGGCGTCCGGCCACTGACTGGGCCTCCATATCGGTGGCCGCGTAGTAGATGCCGCTGCCGGTCAGCTCGGCCCACCGGTCCACGGGTAGCGCACGGTAGGCCGCGCCGGTGGCGATCACCACCGCCCGGGTACGGATCCGGGTGCCGTCGACGAGTGTGATCACGTGTGTGTCCCGGTCCGTTTCCAGAGCCACCACACGGCAGGGACTGGCGATGTGGGCGCCGAACTTCAGGGCCTGGACCGCTGCGCGAGCGGCGAGGTCGGCGCCGCTGAGACCGAACGGAAAGCCCAGGTAGTTCTCGATGCGTGCGCTCGTGGCCGCCTGGCCGCCGGTGGCGACCGCGTCGAGCAGCACGGTCTCCAGCCCCTCGGAGGCTCCGTAGACGGCGGCCGCCAGACCCGCCGGGCCGGCGCCCACGACGACCAGGTCCGACGTTCCGCGGCCGGTGCGGCGGTAGGCCAGGTTGAGCCGCTCGCTGAGGGACCCGGGGGTGACCCGCGGCAGCACGTCGCGGCCGATCAGGGCGATAGGAAGGTCGGCCGGGGCCGTGCCGGTCGCCGACCGGATCTCCTGCCCCTCCGCGGAGTCCTCCGGCACCCAGGAGTAGGGGACTCCCTGGCGGGCCAGGAAGGTTCTCAGGCTCATCCCCGTCGCGGAGTGGGCGTCGCCCACCACCCGCAGTGTCTGCTCGGTGGCCAGTCGCAACAGCCGGCGGCGGGCCAGGAACGTGCGCAGGAAGAGGTCGGACAGTTCCGTCTCCTGCTTCATCAGCTGCCGGAGGGACTGCGCGTCCACCCGGTGGATCGTGCCCGCAGTGGTCACCCGGATGGTCAGGCCCCGCCGCTGTCCGGTCAACAGACCGAGTTCCCCGGCGAACTGCCCGGGACCGTAGCTGAAGAAGACGTCCTCGCAGTCGGGTGCCTCGGCAGGGCACAGGGCCTCCAGATGGGCCGTGCCGCACAGCACCAGGTCACCGGAGTCGTCCCCGATGTCGAAGAGGATCTGGCCGGCGGCGACCTTTTCCGGTTTCGCGTAGCGGAGGGCCCGGGTGACCTGCTCCGCGGTCAGCCGGGACGCCGCGGCCGTCCCGAGATCATCGGAACTATCGCCGATTTCAGGAAATGATGTAGCCATGGGCCGAGCATGTCATTGGCGGGTGTTCCGCGCCAGGTTCGCGTGACATGTCACGGATTCGGTATATGTGTGTGCTCGCGGTGACACGGCGAGGAACCCCAACGCCATGCCGTGGGAAGTGACGATGCCGGACGCATGGCATGCTCGGGACAGGGCGTGGCGCTCTTGGCCGGCCTTTTCCCGACGACCCGGCGGAGCACCCGGTGGCCGCCGCCCACCGGGGGCGGTCGCGCGGCCGTGACCGGGGTGTGTCCGGGCACCGCCTCGGAACGGTCCCGGGGACAGCGGCTCGTCCGCGGTGACGACGTCGTGGGAGACCAGCGCGTAGCACTGCACCATCTGCTCGTGGGAGTCGGGACCGCCGTCGGGGGCGGTCGCGTCCTGCACGAGCGTCATCCGGTGGCCACGCTCCCTCGCGGCTGTGCGGGATGGACTCCACACACGTCGTACCGATCAGGCCTGCCACGGCACGTGCGCGATGCCCCGCCGCGAGCTGGTTGTTCACATCGGTGGGGGCGGACACGTCTCGGTTCTTGTACGGGGCGACGACCACGTCACCGGGGTCGGGCTGGAAGTCCGGGTGCTCTCCGCCTCGAACATGCGGTCGTCGAACATCGTGCGGCGGATCCCGGACCGGTGCTTCCAGTTGTCGTACTCCTCGTCGGTGTACGAGGGCGAGAAGAAAGCGGGAAGCCTTGGTCCCGGAAGCCGGCGAGGCACCACTGTCAGGCTGTGCCGGCGAGCCGGTTGACGAGGAAGGTCAGAACCGTGGCGGAGGCGGGATCGGGCCGCTGACAGTCGTCCGCGAGGAGCGGGACGGGTCTCCGCCGGGCCGCAGGGTGCGAACCATGTCATAGGTCAGAGGGTCATCCCCGGACTGGGCAGTGCTTGTGGTGCTCGCACAAGTCATTCGGCCTGAATCAGTCCTGTTTCCGGCCGGCGCCTTTTTCACGGCAGCCGGGTGGCCGACGGGTCGAACGCGCGATCCGGTCCAGGCGTCCGCCCGGCGGGGAGGGTACGGGCAGCGCCGTACGGAGCGAGGATGTCACGTCCGGTCGAGCCAGTGCGCGGTCAGGGCGTCCCAGTCGATCATCCGGTGCTCGGTGCCGGAGGGGACCAGCGCGTACGTGGCGTCGAGCCAGTGCCGGACGTCCGCCAGGTCCGCCGCGAAGGTGACGTGCCCCCCGGGCCCGATCAGGCTGAAGCAGAGGCGGGAGGGCTCGCCGGTGCGCCGGTAGGAGGGCCAGACGAGGAAGTCGCCCTCGCCGCTGGGCCGCCGGGTTCCCCCGGCCAGCAGGTCCCGCGCCACCACCCAGGTCACGCAGACGTCCGTGTCCAGGTCTCCGAAGAGATCCAGCGCCACCGCGTACGGATCGTCCTCGGCGTAGCGCATCCGGCACAGCACGGGTGAGGGGCCCTTGGGGCCGAACAGACGCCAGAGCGTGGTGAGGAGCACGGGCGGGCCGCACTGCGCCGACGCCTCGTGGCCGGTGTTCGCTCTGTCGCTGTTCATGTGACGGACTCCCCTTGCAGTGGTCGATCTGCCGGCTGCCTTCATGCCGGCCTACGTCATGTTCGGCGTGACAACCCCGGTCACGCATCGGTAGAACGACTGCCGGCGGTGTCCGTGGGCGGTCCACCGGACCTGGGCGGAGTGGGAGAGCAACCGGAGACCACCTCACCGGTCGGACGCTGTGCGGCATCCGTCCTCGGCGGCCGCCGCGAGTCCGCGCACGGGGACCGGCGACATGCGTCCGTGCCCCGAGCACGTACGCCCGCTGGCCCTCCTCGGGCAGCCATCCGTGATCGTCCGAGCGGGCCCCGGTGCACCTCACAAGGCCGAGGACGTGGAGTCGGCGCACACGCCTTCTTCGTCGACGGGCGTCGGCACCAGGGGCGCTGCAACAGCGCTCGCATGTCCGGCGCCGTGCGCGCGGCCAGGACGCGGGCAGCCCTGGCCGTCTCCGGAGCGGCGCCGCGGCAGCGGTCCCGCGAAACGCGTTCCCCGGTCCCCCGGAGAACCGACGGCACTCCGTCGGATGCGCACGAGGCCGACGGCGGGCGCCCCACCCCTGGCCTCGCTGGAGTGGGGCCACCGTCGCACTGGCTGTGATTACTTGGCGAGGAAGGTGAGGAGGGCGTCGTTGACTTCCTGGGCGTGGGTCCAGAGCAGGCCGTGGGGGGCGCCGTCGACCTCGACGTAGTCGGCGTGGGGGAGGGCCTTGTGGAAGGAGCGGGCGGTGGAGTCGATGGGCAGGATCCTGTCGGCGGTGCCGTGCAGGATCAGTTCATCACTTGGTCACCTGGGCCAGTGCCTGGGTCGACCACGGCCGGGGGGAGAGCATGTGGGCGTACTCCCTGCGGCTGGGTGGGTCACACGCCCTACTGAATGGCTGGGCGGGCAATCCGAGGCTGCTGAAGCTCCTCACGGCGGAGGAGCAGCGGCGCCTGGAGGTCGCGCGCGAGAGATCGGCCCGGGCGCGGCGCGACCGGGTGCCGGCGGGACGCTGAGGCGGGACTGTGACGGGGCGCGGCTGCGGGTGGCCGCGGCCAGGGGCCGGCCGCAGTGTCCCTGCCCCTGCGGTCCGGGCCGCGCACGACGGCGCGGCCCGCACAGGAGACACGGAGGAAGTCTCGGCGCGCCGGGGACAACGTGTTCCTGGCGTCGAGGGCCGGACGGCCGCGGGCAGCGGGTGTGCGAGAGCCTGCGGCGGCCCGTCGGCCGTTCTCGTCGCCCTGCCGGGACGAAGGCCGGATGTGCTGTGCACCGTCGGCTTCTGCGCCCAGCCGTGCCGGCACCGCACTGCGCGAGGTGGGACCGACAAGGATGTCGGGCCCGCACCGTGGTGGCCGGGCCGTTGTAGGCCTCAGCCGTATGGCGGGGCGTCCTGAGGTGAGGGCGACGGAGACGTGAGAGCGGGCCGTCCGGTCGCCCGGTCCTCTTGGCGCGCGTGGGAGGTGACGGAGCCCCCACCGGTCCCGGAGCGCTCTATCCCTGCGGGATGGGCACGCCCGCGAGGGGCTGGTCCGGGACGGTCATCTTCAGCGACACCGTCTTGCCGCGGCCGTTGGGGGAGGTGTTCCATCCTCCGGCCAGCGCCTCCACGATGAGAAGGCCACGGCCGTGCTCGGCCTCGGCGTTGTCCTCCTCGGCCAGGGCCAGCGGGGAGGGGATCGGCGGGTCGCTGTCGGAGTCCCGCACCTCCAGCCGGACGTGTTCGGCGGAGGCGCGCAGGCGGACATCGACGTCGCTGTCCGCGTGGACCAGGGCGTTCGTGACGAGCTCGGAGACGAGGAGCTGCAGGGTGTCCGCCAGCCTCGCCAGATCCCAGGCACGCAGCTGCTCCGTGACGAAGACGCGGGCCGTCTTGACCCCCTGCAGATCGCGGCGTTGCACGTGCAGCGCCGCCGTGCGCGGCGCCTCCTTCCCGGCTGCAGCCTCGTAGCGCGCCAGGAGCAGCACCGCGTCGTCATGGCCCTGCCGGAATGCGGCGCCTGCGGCGGTTCTGGTGACTTCGGCGACCACATGGTCGGCGAGCTGCTCGAGGTCCTCGCCGGTCTCCGGGCCGGCGCTGTCGAACACCGGCTGTGCCCACGACACCGGGTCGGCGGCGGCGTAGCCGTGCAGACCGTCCGAGTACAGCATCAGCACGGAGCCGGGCCGGAGCGTGTGCTCACGGCCCTGGTACGCCTGATCGGTGGTGACACCCAGTGGAAGGTTGGCGGGCGCGTGCAGTGCCGAGAGACATCCGTCGGGTTGGCGCACCAGGGGCTGGGGATGGCCGGCAAGCGCCACCTCGGCCGTACCGTCGGAAGTGTCCAGGGAGACGACGCAGCAGGTCACGAGGAGGTCCGCGCCCAACTTGGCGAGCAGTCTGCCGGTGCGGTCGATCACCACGGCAGGACGGTGTCCCTCCGCGGCGTAGGAGGCGAGTGCGGTCCGCGCCTGGCCCATCAGCGCGGCGCTGTTCAGGCTGTGCCCCTCGACGTCTCCGACGACCAACACGACGCGGTCACCGGGCGCGCTGATCACGTCGTACCAGTCCCCGCCCACCTTGGACGTGATCTCGGCGGGCCGGTACCGAGCGGTGGCCGTCAGCCGGGGGAACAGAGGGAGCACGGGAGGAAGGAGCTGGCGTTGCAGGTGCTCGGCGACCTGCTGCTGTTGCGCGCTCAGTTCGACGCGCTGCACCGCCGCGCCGAGCAGACCCGCCATCATGGTCATGAGGGCCCGCTCTTCCGGCGGGAAGCCGCGGGGTCCGTCGAAGAACAGGCAGCACACGCCGAGGACGTCGCTGCCCTGGGGCTGCGGGAGGTCGAGGACGTGCCTGTTCCCGATGAGAGGCAGGTGTGCCTCGGCGAGATCCTGGGCCGACGGGGACCCGGTGTCGGACCCACCACCGGGTCCGGCCGGCTCCACGGTGCGGAACTGCGGGCCGGCCCGGAGGGCGTCCGCCGTCGACGAGGGAGCGTTCACCCTGCTGCCGTGCAGGCCTCGGGCCAGCTCGGAGGAGTTGCCGCTGTGTCCGACGACCCAGAAGCGTCCGTCCTGGGCCACGGAGAGGACGATGGCCCGGGCTCGCAGCGGCGTCATGACGCAGGACCGTGCGGCGGCTATGACGTCCTGCTTGGTCGTGGCCTGGTTCAGCAGGTCGGCGAGTCGGCGCAGCGGGTACATCATGCTCGTGCCACCCGAGCCGGGCACACCGGGTAGACCCCAGCCCGCTGTGCGGACACTCGCGGGCCGTGCCGGGATGAGAGTCGGAGTGCAGGCGGCGACGACCGCCTCACCGCGGTCGGCGAGCGCCGTGAGGGCGGCGGCGAGCCCTTTTCCCATGTCCTCCAGCGCCGCTTGGTCCGCGGCCGAGTAGCGGCCGTGAGTATCGAGCCGGAGAGTCATCAGGGCACCGAAGCGACGGTCCCCTGCGACCACCGGGGTGGCGAGCGCGAGGTAGGGATACGACAGCGGGGGCTGTGGATGCTCCGCCTCCCCGTGTGTTTCCAGGTCACCCACTGTGGTGTCCGATGTGAGCGCGCGAGCGGGCTCGTAGGGCGAGTCCAGGTCCGCTCCGGGGAGGAAACTGAAGATCGAGGGCGGACTGCCCGCGATCATCGCCACTTCCAGGTGGGTCCGGTCCGCGTTCAGCAGATAGACGGCAGCCGCGACGGCACCCGAACGGCGCACCGTCTCGGAGACGGTGTGGTGCAGAGCATCCCCGAGCTGAGGGCCGATTCCCCCGGAACCGTCGCCGCCGAGGTGCGCTTCGAAGATGTTGCCGCTGGTCACCGATCACCCCCTTGTCTGCCGCGGTGGCGAACCCGGAGGCGGCAGGGCGTTCGCACGTTCACGCCGCCTCGGTGACAGTGACCTTTTCGGTTCCATCCTAGGGGCTGGGCACGGTGGCCGCGCTGCCCGGACCGTTGGTCCGCCGAACGGCCGCGAGCTTCAGGTGCCGGCCGGCACGGTCCCGTGGTGCGCCGCGAACGCGGTGCCCACGGGTGACACCCGCTGTCCGGCAACCCCGGCCGGTCCCGCCGGTCACGGCCGGGCGACGACGCCTCCTTCCGCCGGGTGCCCCCGATCCTGCGCGCGACGGCAAGGCGGCACGGACGGCAACGCTGCGTCGCGCGTTCCCTACTCGCTGGCAGCGGGCGGTGGGGAGGCCGACGGCCTCCGCGCTCCCATCGCCCGAGAGGAGCTGACGGTCCCGGAGCCGCATATCGCGACACCGGCGACCGAGGGGCTGACCAGCCGTCGGTCCGAGAACGTCTCTTCCTGTCCCACCGCACCACCGGGTCCCACCTCCGCCGCATCGGCCGGCGGTGCCCGTGCGTCTCACGACGCCCCGCCCGACGCAGGATCCGGAGCGGAAGGCAGGGTCACGAGGCCTCCGGCAGGTCACCGTTCACCAACCGGTTGCGGTCGGCCTCCGACAGCCCGCCCCACACGCCGTAGTGCTCACCCGCCGCGAGCGCCATGCGCGCGCACTGCTCCTTGACCTGGCACCCGGCGCACACCTGGCGCGCCCGCTCCTCGCGTTCCCGGCGACGGTGTCCGCGCTCATTCGCCGGCGAGTAGAAGACCGAGCTGTCCATGCCCCGGCAGGCAGCGGAAAGCTGCCAGTCCCACACGTTACCGACAGGCCTGAGCAGACGGGGGTAGCGGGGTCCGGACACGGTCACTCACCTCACGAACGGTCTGCCGAGACTGGCTCGACTGAGAGTGCCCCGGGTGAAAGAAGGACACATCCGTCGTTTGACTGACGGGAACACACGAGCGTAGGGGCACGCTCCGACCACGTCTCGCAGCACTGCTCCGCCCTCGGACGCCGGACGGGGCCCGTCGCTCGGCCCCGGAGAGCCCTCCCGCTCCCGCACAGCACAAAGTCGCCTCCGCGAGGCTTCCCCCTTCCCGCGGAATGGCATGCGGCCCTGTGCGACGTGCCGGACACACGTACTTCGCCGGCCCCCGGCGGTGACGCGACCCCGCGAAGCGCTCCCGGCTGCGCACGCGGTGCCGGGCCCTGGAGTATGACGTGTGACACTGCCTGCGCCCGGCGCAGTGCCCGACCGCCGGCCTGGTGACGCCACCGCATGTGCACACATGACGGACGGCGCGCGTCCGGCACGTTGTCGCGCGCGGCTACGATACGTGCACCTTCCAGAAGTTGACGACGACAGGCGACGGAGGCTCTGTGACTCCCAGGTTTCTCCCGCGTCCACGGACACGGACACGTCCTCCGCTCACATGTGACGGCATCCGCACCGGCGCGGCAGCATCCGCCGCCACCGCC
Organism: Streptomyces sp. NPDC029138; assembly: GCF_055564375.1. Classification (NCBI taxonomy): domain Bacteria; kingdom Bacillati; phylum Actinomycetota; class Actinomycetes; order Kitasatosporales; family Streptomycetaceae; genus Streptomyces; species Streptomyces sp. NPDC029138. The sequence continues at coordinate 70,230 of NZ_JBVHWM010000032.1, read as the reverse complement.
GTGCTCCTGCTCTGCATGGCCGCCGGCTCGGCAACCGCCGCGCCTACCTCGGCCTCGCCCTCGCCCTCGGCGAGCGTGCTGAGACTGCCCAGCGTCCCCGCCCGCCTCGACGCCACGGCGACGACCTGCACCGGGGGGTCGGCCACCGTCATGACCCAGGTGCCGTGGGCCCAGCGGGTGCTCGGGCTCGCCAAGGCCGGGCTGCTGACCGAGGGTGTGGGCGTCACGGTCGGCGTGGTCGACACGGGTGTGTCGCCGAAGGCGGCAGCGCTGTCCGGCCGAGTCACGGTCCAGCCGGGCGCGGGCTCGGACTGCGTGGGGCACGGCACCTTCGTCGCCGGGCTCATCGCCGCCGCTCCGCGCTCGGGCGTGGGGTTCGCCGGTGTGGCGCCGGCCGCGCGGATTTTCGCCGCGCGTGGTACCGACGAGACCGGGAACGCCGACGCGAGGACGGTCGCGCGCGGGATCCGGGCGGCAGTGGACGCCAGGTGCCGGGTCGTGACGGTGTCGGCGGCTCTGGCGCGGAGCGACTCCTCACTCACCTCCGCCGTACGCTACGCCACCGCGCACGACGTGCTGCTGGTCGCCCCCGCCGTGCCGGACGGCGCCTCCTCCACCCACGGTGCGACGGCGTCCCCCACGACGTTCTGGCCTGCGGCCGCGCCGGGTGTGCTCTCGGTGGTCGACTTCGGCGCCGACGGGAAGCGTCCCGACGGCGCGCTCGAGCCGGCCGGGCCGGACCTGGCCGCTCCCGGCGACCTGGTGAGCGGCCTCGGACCGTCCGGTGACGGCCACTTCGTGGGCAGTGGGGCCTCCTTCGCCGCCGCCTACGTGGCCGGCGCCGCCGCGCTCGTACGGGCCTATCACCCGGACCTGACCGCCGCGCAGGCCGCAGACCGGCTGGAACGCACCGGTTACCCCGCCGACGTGCCGCGCCTGGACGTGAACGGCGCGCTCACCGGCGTCCTGTCCTCCGGCCCGGCCGCCGAGCCGCCGGCCGGTACCGGCTTCCACGCGCTCGCGGTCGTCGGCGACGGCGGGACGGTCCGCCGCGCCGCCGCGCTGACCGCCGCCTGCGCTGCCCTGGCCCTGGCCCTGGCGGCGACGGCGGCACTGCGCCGCCGGGCCCACCGCCGGACGGGCGAGCACGCCTGACGATCCGCCCGTCCGGCCCGCTGCCGTGACGGACACGGTCCGGTGCCTCAGGGCGGCGTGGGCTGGTGCGGGGGCGGCCCCGGCCGGTCGGGCACCGGGTGCGGGTCGGGGCGCCGGGAGGGACCGGCCGTCATCGGGCACGGTGGACGGGTGCAACACAGCGGGGGCCGGGCCTGCCGTGGACCGGTCCCCGGCCGGACTTCCGGCCGGTCCACCCGTGAACCCCGCTCGCGCCCCGCCCCGTCGGTCGGGCCGGTCTCAGCCCGCCTCCGGGCCCGGGGCCGCATCGGGGGCGGCGACCGCCGCCTGAATCTGGGTGGTCCGGCGGCGGGTGACGTACAGACCCCGCCCCGGCGGCAGGACGCGGGGCTTGACGCCGAAGACGTGGCCCTCCGAGGGCGGGCACGACAGCAGCAGCCCGGGTGAGTTGACCTCCAGGACGCGCCGCACCAGCGGGTCGTTGACGCCGCGCATGGCGCCCGCGGCGGCCCGGGCGACGATCACGTGCACGCCGACCTCGTAGCCCAGCGGCAGGTGCTCCAGAAGCGGTTCGAGCGGAGTCTGCATTGGCTGGGCCACCAGGTCGTAGTCGTCCACCAGGACGAACAGCCGGGGCCCCGTCCACCAGTCGGCCAGCCGCATCCGGGCGGGCGAGATGTCCTGTCCCGGCGTGCGTTCCGCCAGCGCCCGCCCCACACCGGTCACCTGCTTGCGCAGCTGGTCCACCGAGACGGCGTGACCCAGCCGGTACTCCTCGGGCACGGCCTCCACCAGTTGGCGGCGGTAGTCGACGACCAGGATGCGCGCCTCGGCCGGGGTGAACGTCCGCACGATGTGCTGGGCCATCAGCCGTAGGAGGTTCGTCTTGCCGGTCTCGCTGTCGCCGAACAGCACCAGGTGCGGCGTCTCGGAGAAGTCGTGCCACGCGGTGCCCAGTTCGGTCTCCTCCAGGCCGAGCGGGAAGCGGAAGCGGCGCTCGGGCGCGACGGGCGGCAGGTCGTGCGCGTCCAGCCTGGTCGGCAGCATCCGCACCGCCGGCGCACCCGGCCCCGGCCAGCTCTCGGTGACCGCCGCCACCAGATCGCTCACCCCGTCGGCCAGATCGTCGGCACGTTCCGCCCCGTCGATCCGGGGCAGCGCCGCCAGGTAGTGCAGCTTGCCCTCGACGGTCAGGCCGCGTCCCGGCGAGCGGGGCACGCTGCTCGCCTTGCGGATGTCGACCACGGAGTCCATCGCGTCGCCCATGCGCAGTTCCAGCTTGGTGCCGGCCTGGTCGCGGATCGCGGCGACCAGCTCCACCCAGCGCGCGGCCGTGATCACCAGATGGATGCCGTAGTTCAGCCCGCGTGCGGCGATCTGACTCAGCGCGGGGATGTCGTCCTGGAAGTCCTGCCGGACGGTCGACCAGCCGTCGACGACGAGGAACACGTCGCCGTACGCCTCCTCGGGGAACTCGCCGGCCGCCCGGCGGCGGCGGAGCGTGGCCATGGAGTCGATGCCGTGCTCCAGGAACATGCGTTCGCGCCGGGCCAGCAGCGAGGTGACCTCCGCGAGGGTGCGGCCCACCCGCTCAGTGTCCAGGCGGGTCGCGACCGAGCCCACGTGCGGCAGCCCGGTCAGTCCGGACAGGGTGCCGCCGCCGAAGTCCAGGCAGTAGAACTGCACCTCGCGCGGCGTGTGGGTGAGCGCCAGCGCCGTGACGAGGGTGCGTACGAGGGTGGACTTGCCGCTCTGCGGGCCACCCGCGATGCCGACGTGCCCGCCCGCGCCGGACAGGTCCACCGTCAGCAGGTCGCGCTTCTGCTCGAAGGGCTGGTCGACGACCCCCACCGGCACCCGAAGCGCGCCGCGCCCGGCCCAGTCCGCGGTGGTCAGGCCGTATACCGGGTCGGGCGACAGCGGCGGCAGCAACCGGTCCAGGGTCGGCGACTGGGTCAGCGGCGGCAGCCACACCTGGTGCGCCGGCGGCCCGGAGTCCCGCAGCCGCTCCAGCGCGACCGACAGCAGCGACGGCGCGTCCTCCTCGTTCTCCCCGCCCTCGCCGGGCGGCTGCTCCCCGGCGGCCGGCGGCAGCTCGCGCTCGGCCACCCGCTCCCCGCTCCAGGCCACCACCTGGCTGGCGACCCGCTCCTGGACGAGGGCGCCGGACCGCTCGCGGTACCCGCCGGAGACGTAGGCCGCGCGGAACCGGGTCAGCGGCTCTGTGCCGCTCTTGAGGAACCCGGCGCCGGGTTGCGAGGGCAGCTCGTAGGCGTCCGGCACACCGAGCACGCCCCGGCTCTCCATCGCCGAGAACGTGCGCAGGCCGATCCGGTACGACAGGTGGCTCTCCAGCTGGTGCATACGGCCCTCGTCCAGGCGCTGCGAGGCCAGCAGCAGGTGAACGCCCAGCGAGCGGCCGAGCCTGCCGATCATCACGAAGAGCTCCATGAACTCGCGGTGCGCGGACAGCAGTTCGCTGAACTCGTCGACCACCACGAACAGGCTGGGCAGCGGCGCCAGCGGGGTGCCCGCGGCGCGTGCCTTCTCGTACTCCAGCGCGGAGGTGTAGTTGCCGGCCGCGCGCAGCAGCTCCTGGCGGCGGATCAGCTCGCCGTGCAGGGCGTCCTGCATGCGGGAGACCAGCGCCGCCTCCTCCGCCAGGTTGGTGATGACCGCAGAGGTGTGCGGCAGCTGGTCCAGGCCGAGGAAGGTCGCGCCGCCCTTGAAGTCGACCAGCACGAAGTTCAGGGACTCCGAGGAGTGGCCGAGCGCCAGCGCCAGCACCAACGTGCGCAGCAGCTCACTTTTGCCGGAGCCGGTCGCGCCGATGAGCATGCCGTGCGGGCCCATGCCGCCCTCCGCGGACTCCTTGATGTCCAGCTCGACGGCGCGTCCGTCGCCGCCGACCGCGATGGGCACGCGCAGCCGGCGCGCCGCGGAGGCGCCGCGCCGCTCCCAGTAGGCCTTCGGGTCGTGCCGGTACAGGTCGGGGATGCCGAGCAGGCTGGTCAGCTCCACGTCGGTGGCGAGCGGCTGGGCCGCCTCCGCGGTGACGCCGGTGCGCATCGGGGCCAGCACCGCGGCCAGCGCCCGCGCGGAGACCGGTCCCAGCCGGTCGGCGCGGCCCAGCGTGGTCATCGACTCCTTGCGGCTGCGGCCGGTGCGCACCAGCCGCACCTCGCCCTCCTCGACGTGCAGGCGCAACGTGGTGCGGCCCGGCCGCCACGGCAGTTCGCCCGACAGGTCGAGTACCACGGTGTTGCGGAAACCCGCACGGGTCAGAGGGTGACCGGAGGGCGTCTGGCCGCCGTCCACCACGATCACCGTGTACGGCTCGTCCTGGCTAGCCGTGGCGCCCGCCTCGAACGGTGGCCGGTCGGCGAAGTCCTCGCCGAGCAGCGCCTCAAGTTCGCCGGCGGCGGAGACGAACAGCCGGACCGGGCCCGCCCCGTCCGTTTCCACCGGGTGGTGGGTGTGCGGCAGCCACTTCGCCCAGTCCCACTCCCCGGCCCGTTCGGCGGAGACGCAGAAGACGATCATCAGCTCCTGCGGGGAGTGCGCGACCGCGAGCTGGCCGAGCAGGGCCCGCGCGACGCCGAGCACCTCCTCCCGGTCGCCGCGCAGCAGTACCCGCGCCCACGCCGGAAGGAAGATCGCGATGGGCTGTCCGGGGACGGTGGAGTACGCGTTGACGAAGGCGCGCAGGGCATGCGCGGTCAGTGGGTCGAGGTCCTCCACCGGTTTGGTGGCATTGGTCGTCAGCCGCATGCCCAGGCGCTGCTCGCCGACCGCGATCCGCACCTCGCCGAAATCCTGGTCGGACGGACGGCGCTCCCACAGCCGCGTGGTGCGCGCCAGCGCCCACAGGGCGGTGGGCCTCGGGTGCCGCCACGCCAGCGCGCTCTGCTGCTCGGCCACCGCCGCCCTGACCTTGCGGCGGGCGCCGCCGAGGTAGCGCAGGTAGTCCCGGCGGGCCCCCTTGAGCTTCTGCCTGCGTTCCGCGGCACCGCGCATCAGCTGCCCGAGCAGCATGAAGACCATCGCCAGCGCCATCACGCCGACCACCACATACGTCATTGGACCGGAGGACTGGCCGGGACGCGCGTACAGCAGCACCATCGCGCCCGACATCATGGCCATCGGCAGATACGTCATCAGGCCGGCGCCGCCGTCCGGTACCTGTTCGGACAGCACCGGTGGCTCCTGGAGCACCATCTCGCCCTCGGGCATCTCGGGCCCCCGGCGCCGGGCCGGCCTGCGGAAGAAAACCACGCTCAACGGAAGACGTCCTTCTCAACGGGATGCGAAGCTCGATGCCACGGGGTCCGCACACGGGGTGTGTATCGCGTGTGCGCAAACGGAAAGCGGGCGGACGGCGGTGTGCTGGGCAACATATGGGGCCCTGGCGCCGTGCAACGACACCTGTGAGACTATCGGGCACCGCCGAGGTCGCCAACAGTGGTTCGCCACAAACCGGATCTCCGCCGTTTCGGCTGCCGGTTCCGGCGACCGGCTCTCCCCCGAGGACCCCGACAGGCTCCGGTCCAGGGGACCACCATCGGCCCCCGAGCGGCATCCGCCGCCGAAGAGGTGTGAACACGTATGAGTGAAGGATCAACGACAGGCGTGTGCCGGGTGACCATACGGGCCCCGGAGAAGATCCTCGACCTGGCCGTGCCCGCCGACATCCCGCTCGCCGACCTGCTCCCGGTCGTCGTCGCACAGGCCGGCGAACAACTGGAGGAAGCCGGGCTGGAGCACGGCGGCTGGGTGCTGCAGCGCATCGGCGGCGCACCGCTGGACGGTGAACTGACCCTCGACGCCCACGACCTGCGCGACGGCGAAGTACTGCTGCTGCGCCCGGAGACCGAGGCGCTGCCTCCGGTGCGCCATGACAATCTGGTCGACGCCGTCGCCGGCACGGTCCGCGAACTGCCCCACGCCTGGACTCCGGAGACCAGCCGCTGGACCCTGCGGCTGATGACCGCCGCCGCGCTCCTGGCCTGCCTCGTCGTGCTGGCACTGCCGGGCGACCCGGTGTCACGGACCGCGCTGGCGGCCGGTGCGGCGCTGCTGGCCCTGGCCGGCGCCGGGGCGGCGGCCAGGGTGATGGAGGACCCGCCCGGCGGAGTGGCGCTGGGCTTGGGCGCCGGCCTCCTGCTGGGGCTGGCGGGCGTCTTGCTGACCGGCGACCCGTGGACCGCCCCCGAGGACCCAGCCCGGGCCGGCGCGCACCTGCTGGCGGGCTCGGCGGCCACCGGAATCGGCGCCGCCCTGGCCCTGTCCGTGGTCTCCGCTCAAGTCGTCGTCTTCGCCTCCGCCATCGTGGTGTGCGTCGCCGGCGTCCTGGGCGGCGTGCTGATGATCGCCCTGGACGCGCCGTTCTCCGCCGCGGCCGGCGCCGTCGCGGTGGCCGCCGTCGTCTTCGGGGCGTTCGTGCCGCGGCTGTCATTCTCCCTGGCCGGTCTGCGGCTGCCGCCGCTGCCCACCACGCCCGAGCAGCTCCAGGAGGGGATCGAACCGCACGCGGGCGAGGACCTCGCCCGCCGCGCCGCGGCCACCGACCGCTGGATGAGCGGCCTCTACCTGGCCGCGGGCGCCGTGTGCGCTGCCTGCCTGGCCGGTCTGGCCCGCCGTCCGGAGCCGCCGCAGATGACCACCTGCGCCTTGCTGGCGCTGCTGCTGTTCCTGCACGGGCGCAGCCTGGGCACGGCCTGGCAACGGCTGGCGCTGACCGTACCGGCGCTGCTCGGCCCCCTGCTGGCGGCGGCCTGGCTGGCCGCTCACGGCGGTGGCGGGGTGCACCTGGCGGTCGCCGCTGCCCTGTTGCTGTGCACCGCGGGCCTGGCCGTGGCCTCCTGGATCGTTCCCGGCCGCCGCATGCTGCCCCACTGGGGCCGGGCCGGAGACCTGCTGCAGTCCGTAACGGCCTTCGCGCTGCTGCCCGCCGTGCTGTGGAGCCTCGGCGTGTACCAGACGCTGCGCTCGGCCAACGGCTGACCGGCGAACGAGGAGATACGTCATGCAGAACCGGCGGGACCAGGTCCAGGCACACCGCTTCGTCGTCTCCCGGCTGACGAGCGGCCTGCTGCGCGCCGACCCCGATGCCCCCGAACCGTCCACCCGCCGCACCGACAGGGGCGTCACCTTCGGCGCCGTCTTCGCGGCCGTGCTCGCCGCCGGCTTCCTGGTCTACGGACTCATCAGCCCCGGCGGCGCCACTGGCTGGCGCGACGGCCACACCCTGGTGGTGGAGGAGGGCACTGGCGCCCGCTACCTGTTCGACGGCGCCCGGCTGCGCCCCGTGCGCAACTACGCCTCGGCGCTCCTGCTGGTCGGCGCGGACCTGAAGACCGACACGGTCTCCGCCGCGTCCCTGCGGGGCACCCCGCACGGCGACCCGGTCGGCATCGAGGGCGCCCCCGACGACCTGCCCGACGCCGGCTCGGGAGCCTGGCAGGTGTGCGCGGGAACGCGGACCACCGACTCCGGCGAACGCGTGGGCACCACCACGCTGGTGGTCAACTCCCGCCTGCCCGGCGACACAGTGGCGGACGGCGTGCTCGTACGCGACGACGAGGGCGGCCTGTTCCTGGTGTGGCACGGCACCCGCTTCCGGCTGGCCACCGGGCAGGCCACGGTCGCGGCCCTCGGCTACGGGGCGGCGGACCCCCTGCCGGTGTCCGCCACCTTCCTCGACGCGGTGCCGGCGGGCGCCGACCTGGCCGCACCCCGGGTGACGGGCCAGGGCGGGGCGGGCCCGGACGCGGACGGCACCGCCACGCGGATCGGCCAGGTCTTCGTCGTCCGCACGCCCGGTTCCGCCCAGCAGTACTACCTGCTTCTGCGCTCGGGCCTGACCCCCGTCACCACCACCCAGGCGGCCCTGCTCCTGGGCGCTTCCAGCACCCGGGAGAAGGCCTACGGAGGCAAGGCCCCGCAGGCTCTGGCCCTGTCCCCGAACACCCTCGACCGCATGCTGGCGCCGAAGGGCTCCCATGACGAGGCGGCCGGAGTGCAGCGGTCGGGCTCCGTGATCCCCGCCGCGCCGCCGGTCCTTGCCCAGAGCAGGGACGACCGGAATCTGTGCGTACGGCTGACCCCTCAGGGGGACGCGGGCACCAGTGTCTCACTGGTCGCCGTGGACTCCTCGGCCGTCGCCGCCGGGGCCAGCGCTCCGGGCAGGGCCCTGGTCCCGGCCTGCCTGCCGGTGGACGCCGTGTCGGTGCCCGCCTCGGGCGGCGCCCTGGTACGGGCACTGAGCAGCGCGGGCTCGAGCATGGGCGACACCACCTACCTGGTGACCGACACCGGCCGGAAGTACCGCATCGCCTCCGCGGACGCCGCGACGGCGCTCGGCTACGACGTGAAGCAGGCCCAGAAGCTGCCTTCCCCGCTGCTTGACATGCTGCCGACGGGACCCGACCTGTCCCCGGAGGCCGCACAGGCGGGCCGCAGCGATGTCGCCGGCAAGAACCGGTGCGCGGGAGGTGACGGAAGGTCCTGATACATGTGACTGTTTCGTGTCGGCCGCACGGGAACTGGTCACTGCCGCAGACAACTTGACGATGCGTAGGTATATGTCGAGCAGGCATCGCCACATGCCTCACACACGTGATCGGTCATACTTGTGGCCCTCGCCATCGGGTGTTTATCATCGCGGTGACCCGACCGTCCGATTCTGACGGCCCGTTCGATGTGTCGGCTGCAGCAGCCTGGCATACGCACACTTGGTCGGCCGCAGCCGGACACGCGCACAGATGTTCCGCACGTCCCACGGCGAAACACCGCCATGGCAACGACGTGACCCCCCACTCGATTCGCCGATGGAACGGAAGGCAACGACACGATGAGCACCCCTAGCAACGGACGGCTGCAGGAGTCCTCCACCGCCACCTACGGCCAGGCCATCTCCAGCCTGGAGAGCGCCAGGAGCCAGATGACGCTCATCCAGGGAGACGTCCAGCAGGCGAAGGCGACCCTGCAGGCGCACTACCAGGGCGAGGACGGCCGTGCCTACGCGCGCGTCATGGACACCTGGCTGAACGAGGTGGACCGCATCAAGCGCACCTGTGAGGCCATGGAGAACCAGCTGGGCAACAGCATGCAGTCCTCCAACAGCGCGCAGGCCGGTGCCCAGCAGGCCATCGTCGACGGCGAAGGACACCTGACGGCGTTCGGATCCGACGTCGAGAACGGCACCTACACCGCCATGCGCGGCGCCTGACCCGTACCGCCACCCTCCGTTCCACACCCGATCAAGGAGAACACCATGGGCGCCGAAGACGGCATCTACATCGACCACGGCCAGGCATTGACCTTCGCCGAGGAGATGATGCACCAGACCACGCGTATCAGCGACGTGGTGCACCAGCTCGAGGGCGAGCTCGCCGGCATCGTCGGCAACTGGCTGGGCCCCGACCGCGACGTCTACTACGGCAAGGTCCAGCCCACCTGGAACTCCGAGGTCCAGGCGCTGTCCTCCATCCTCCAGCGGCACGCGCAGACCCTCGACAACATCAGCGACATGTACACGAAGACCGTGACCCGCAACGCGCAGGGCTTCGAAGAGATCAGGTTCTGACGGCGCCCACCGTCAGCTCGTCCCGCCGCGCCCCGCCGTGATCCCGCATCAAGGGGCGTTTCTCAGCAACGTGTGCCGCCGTCGTAGTCGTAGGGGAAGCAATGCCGGATCTGACCAAACTGGACGCTCCCTCCCTCCGTACGTTCGCCGAAATGGACGTACGTGAGGCGGGGGACGAAATTGCCAGGCTGCGCACCTCGGACCAGGAGGGGCAGTCCCTGTACGACATCTCCAACGCCCCCAACGGGCCGTTCGCCATCGGCCCGATGGCGGGCGACTCGGACACCGCTGGCAAGAGCCTGGTGAGCCACACCATCCAGTCGGCGAAGGCGATCGACTCGGTGCTCAACCGTCACCTCACCGCCTTCCACGATCTGCGACGGCAGCTCAACGACGTGGTCGACACCATGCTCAAGACGCAGGGGGAGACCCTGCAGCAGGTGGACGGGCAGAAGTTTCTGTCGGCCATCAGGGACTACGACGCGGACATGTCCGGCGGTGCGCACTCGTCGAACAGTTCCGCCACCTCCGGCTGACCGCCATGGCCGTCGACAACTGGGAAAACATCATCAAGCTGCTCACGGGCTGGACACTGCCCGAGCGCTCGGAGGTGACCGGCGTCAAGGGGGACAGCGGCACCCCTTGGATCAACGTCAAGATCAAGAAGGACAAGCACCGGAGCGCGACCCCGCAGATCCATCTCGATCCCGGCCACGGGGCCACCTTCCAGTACTTCGTGCAGCGCGGCAAATCCGTGGATATGTACACGGCGGAGGTCAGCTACCAGGGTGATCTCGCGAAGGGTACGACGTACTGGGAGCGCAGCAGGGAGGCGCTGAACCGGCTGGTCAACCAGTTCCAGTCGTCAGGTGAGCCGTCCGCCTACGGCGGGGATCCCGGCCTGACGGACGGCGTCGACCTGCTCTCCTTCAACAAGGCGGCGTACTCGTTCGACCGGGCCGGCCAGTTCTTCCGCAACCGCACGGCCGTTCTGAAGAACTGGCTCGACGCGCTCGGAGCCGACAACGCGGCGTGGAAGGGCACCGCCGCGGACGTGTTCCGCGAACTGATCGACGACCTGCACGACAAGTACGACCACTACACGACCCAGCTGAGGCCGCCCGGGTTCACGCCCGCGAACACCTCGGTGGTGACCGGCACCCAGGCCTGGACGCTGCACGGCGACAACCTGATCGGGGCCCAGAACGACCTCCACCGTGCGTACACCGACCTGAGCAGGCAGCTCGACGACTTCTACTGGCGCCGGGGGCGCGGTATCAACGTCACCTCGGCGGACGGCAACACCCGCTCCCACGTCCCGCCGGCCGAGCCGACGAGCATCCTCGACGAGCTCATGTGGGACGTCCAGTGGTTCATCATGCAGTACAACCATCCGAACGTGGCTTACGCGACGACGAGGTATTCCTGGGGCACGACGACGGAGACGGTCACCAGCTGGCATCCCAAGCCCGGCTTCTCCGCCAACACCGCCTGGGGCAACCTGAAGGACCAGAGCACCTGGTCGGGCCTCGCCCAGGAGGCGATCAACCGGTGGACGAACAATCTCCAGGCGAACCTGGACGAACCCGGACACCAGATTGCCACCGATCTCGGTGCCAAGTGGACCCAGGTCCTCGACTCCGGTCGTGACACCCGCTTCGCCTTCGAGGACATCCCCTCCGTCAGCCTCGCCGACAAGCTGGCGAAGGAACAGGCGGAGAAGGCGCAGGAGGACGCGCAGCGGCAGGCCGAGGAGGCCGCCAAGGAGGCGCAACGACAGCAGCAGGACGCACGGGAACAGGCTGACAGGTACACGAAGGGCATCACCAGTCTGACGAGCGACGGCTCTCCCGTGGGGAGCACCTACCCGACGGGCGACCCCCTGTCAGGGCAGACCTTCGAGGTCGGTTCCACCGACGTCGGCACGCCGTCCTCCTCGACGAACGGCCTCACGGACACGGCGACGCCCAGTTCGTCGGCTCTCCTGAACGGCCTGCCCACGGTCGGTGGCCCACAGCCCTTCACCATGGACTCGGCCACCGGTACGCCGGCCACGCTCGCCGCGAACGGGGCGGACCCGCACTCTCTGCTCAGCGGACTCCCCTCGGCCACGGATCTTTCGGCGGGTACGCCGTCGACAGCCGATTTCTCGGCGGGTGTGCCTTCGGCCACGGATCTCTCGGCGGGTACGCCGTCGACAGCCGACTTCTCGACCGGTGCGCCCTCGGCCACCGACATCTCGGCGGGCACACCCTCGACGGTCGGCGTCCCCCCCGTGCCCGACCTGTCGACCCTGCTCTCCTCGCCGGCCACGGTCGGCGCCCCAGGACTCACCGGCCCCGACGGGGCCGTCTCGTCGACGAGCGAGACCGGAACGCCCCTGTCGATCCCGTCCCTCACCGCCCTGAACCCGGTGACGGCCACGAGCGGGCCGGTCAAGAGCAACTCCGACGGCAGCACCACGGCGGCCACCGCCGGCGGCGGCCTCGTCACCCAGTTCCCGGACGGCAGCTCCGTGGCGGTCGGCCCGGACGGAACCGTGACGACCACGACGGACGACGGCGTGACGACGACGAGCACTCTGCTTCCCGGACAAGTGCTCACCAACCCGGACGGCTCGACGATGTCGCTGAGCCCGGACGGCGGGGTGACCACTCACCTGGCGGACGGTTCGTCGTACACGTCCCACCCGGACGGCAGCGTGACGACGACGAACCCGGACGGTACGTCGACGACGCAGTTCCCCAACGGCGTGACCGAGACCGTCGGACCCGACGGACTGACCCACTTCACCAACCCCGAAGGCAGCGTCACCACCCAGAACCCCGACGGCACGGTGAGTACCGAGTTCCCCGACGGCAGCACGGCGACCGTCGACCCCCGGACGGGCACGGTCACGACGCTCACGCCCAACGGCCAGACCGTATCCACCCATCTGGACCCCGGCCAGAGCCTGGTGAACCCAGACGGTTCCACTACGACCATCGGGCCCGACGGCTCGGTCACCACGGCCCTGCCCGACGGGGGCACCTACACCCTGCACCCGGACGGCACAGTCACCACGACCAATCCGGACGGAACGGCCGCCGCACTCCCCGACGGAACGGCCACCACCCTTCCGGACGGCACCCTCACCCAGTTCCCCGGACCGGCCGACCTGCCCACCGTCTCCGGTGGCCCCGGCACCCTCACCACCCTGGCGCCCGATGGCGCCACGACCGTGCACTATCCCAGCGGCACCACCGCCACCACGGGGACGGACGGTTTCACCACCACGACCTTCCCCGACGGCAGCAGCACAGTGAGCGGTCCCGGCGGGCAGTTCCAGACCTTGCCGAGCCCCGACACGGCCGGCCTCCTCGACGGGTCGGCCGGAGCCACCGACGGGTCGACCGACCCCGGGCAGGCCCAGGGCTTCGGCGGCCTGGGAGCGGGCCAGGCCGCGACGGCGGCGGCCGGCCAGGGCGCCGACCCCGGCCTGTCGGGCCTGCTCTCACCGATGATGATGATGGCGGGCATGGGCCGCATGGGCCAGGGCCAGCAGAACAAGGAACAGGAACGGATCCGCGAGGTCTACGGCGACGACGAGTCCGACGGCGCCTTCTTCCACACCCAGCAGGTGGGCCGTCCGGGATCCCAGCCGGATCCGGAGCCCGACCTCTACGAGGAAGAGGAGGAGGACTCCGAGGAACTTCTCAGCCGACCGCGACGAGACCAGGGAGCCGGCTACGTCCGCCCGTCCACGCAGAGCGGCTCCGGCAGGCTGGACGACGGTGGTGACGTCTGGGGCACCGAAGAAGGCGGTCTGCCCGCCTCGATCGGACGGTGACCGTGACCTTCGCATACCGGACACCTCCGTCACCTCGACTCTTCCCGTCGTCGTCCGCACCCCGTCGTACGCCCCCCTGTGAGGAGGGACCATGAAAGAAACGTTCGAGCAGCACATCCAGCAGGCGTTGTCCGAGTTCACCCAGCACCGCGAGATCCTGGCCCGGGTGCGGGGCGAGATGGCGTCCCTGTCGGCGACGGTGCGGTCCAAGGACCGTGCCGTGGAGGTGACGGTCGGTGCCCAGGGCGAGGTGACGGCACTGCGCTTCCTCAGCAACAAGCACCAGACGATGTCGGGTCAGAAGCTGGCCGCCAGCGTGCTCGACGCCCTCATGCAGGCCCGCCAGGAGGTGCTGTCGAGGGCGACGACCCTGTTCGGCTCCGTCTCCGGCATCGGCTCCGGCATCGTGGGCGCCGACCCGGAGGAGTTCGACCTGGACCGGCTGCTGGACGCGGCCGGCGCGACAGCCCGCCCGGACGCGGACAAGGCCGCCCCTGCCGCCCGCCGCTCCGGAGGCTCCCGTGGCTGAGGACAGGGTTTTCGCCGCCGAACCCGATTCCGTGGTGCGCGGCGGTGATGTCACCGACCGGATCAGCCAGATCCTGGAGCGCCTTTCCCACGGCTACGCCGACCAGACCGCGTGGGACGCGGGCAACCCTCCGTGGGGTGTCGGGCAACTGGGTGCCGTCTTCGCCAAACAGTACGTCCAGCCGCACAGCGAACTGCGGGACGCGGTGTCGGCTCTGGCCGCGGCGATGATGGGTGCGGCGACGAAGACCCTGACCTCGGGCCGGAGCTTTTCCGGAGCCCAGGACCACGCCGTTCACGAAATCGAGAGCAAGGGCCGACGGTAGGCAGAAGTGGATCTGTCGCCTGGGTCGCCGTTGGGGAATCTGCTGAAGTTCCTGACCGGGATGGAGTGGCCTGATCTTGATGAGGCTGCGATGTCTCAGCGTGTGGTGTTGCCGCATGTGGAGTTGCAGCGGGATCTGCGTGAGTTGCAGGGTCTGATCGCGCAGGTGTCGCACTCGGTTGAGGGGGCGGTGGAGGGTGCGTGGAGTGAGGCGTATGCGCGGGCGATGGCGACGTTCGGCACGGGGGCCGGGGCCGATCAGATCAAGGCGTTGACGGATACCGCGGAGCAGTTGGCCCGGTATGGGGAGAAGACCCGGGCGGACGCGGCGTATTACAAGAACATGATCGTCATCCAGCTCAACCTGTTTTTGGTGGAGTGGTCGCTGATCATGGCGATGGCGGTGTGGAATCCGTTCGGTGCGCTGGTGGAGCAGGCGGTGCTGCGGGCGACGTATCAGGCGATCCTGCGCAGTCTGATCTTCCGGTTCCTGGCGGGGCTTGCGGCGCAGGAGGTGTTGAACGTCGGGTTGGCGGCGGCGACGCACGAGTTCGCGAAGTGGCTGACCCAGGAGCAGGGTTACGTCCTTGAGGATTCCGATGAGCTGTTGAAGCAGGCGGTGGGGTTCGGGGCGTTGCAGGGTGTGTTCGGTGCGTTCGTGCCGTTCGTGGGGGGTGCGCTGGGGGGTTTGCTGGGCAAGGCGTTCGGGCGGGATGTGGCGGGGTCGGTGCGGGGGGCGGTGGACGCGGCGCTGGCGGATGCGCAGCGGGTCAAGGCCGCGGGCCGCGACGTCGCGGGTGAGGTGGCGGGTTCGGGTGTGAGGCCGGTTGCCACGGATTTCGGACGTGATCTGGCGGAACGGACGGTGAACCTGGCCCGGGTGCTGCGGGAGGGCCGCACCGGTGTGGTGAGCGATGAGCTGTTCACCGGGATCGGGGAGGTGTTCGAGCGGCATCTGGGCGGGGCGATGGGGGCTGTGTCCGCGCGCCGGTTGGGTGAGGGGTGGGCGCGGGCGTTCGCGCGGTCGTTCGGCAGTGGGGGGATGGAGGCGGCGCTGGCGGTGCCGTTGCGGGGGCTGCCGTGGAACATGGGCGGGTTGCGGGGGGCGTTGTCGCGGGAGGTGGCGCGGGTGTTCGCGCCGGACTTCGGGCGCAAGGTCGCTTCGCTGGCGGGTGAGGCCGCGTTGTGGGGCGGTGCGATGAACCTGGCCGAGGGCACCTATAACGCGATCACCACGGGCCGGTTCACGACGTCGCTGGCCTCGTTCACTTCCGGTGCGTTCGGCGCGTTGATCGGGCATGCGGGCGCGCATCTGGGTGGCAAGGCGGGCTGGAAGGTGCGTTCCGCCCTCGGTCTGGGCCGGACACCGACGGTGTCCACCGCGGGCGCGGGCACGAGTGGCGCTGAGGGCGCGGGCACGGGCGGCGTGAACGCGCTGCCGGGTCCGGACCATCCGCTGACGCGCCCGGCCGGCGCGTTCTCCTTCACCCCCACCCGCACGGTCTCCGACGGCCTGCCCTCGTACTACCGTCCCGGCCCCGACGAGCGGCCGCCGGCCGGCACCGCACAGGCCGCCGCGCACACGAGTACCTCCTCGCAGGCGGGCGTGCGGGCGGGCGCGCATCCGGGCACTGACCCGCAGATGGTCACGGATCCGGACGCGGGTTTCGCCGGTTCCGCCGTCACCGCCGTGCCCGCGTCCGTCACCGCCGTGCCGGGTGGGCACGCGGCGGGCGGCGGGGGTGTGGCACCGACCGGGCCGTCGGCGCGCTGGGAGGAGTTCCGGCAGCAGCGCGACGCGGCCTATCACGACCGGCTGGCCGCGGCGGAGGCGACCCGGCGGGCGGCGGAGGCGCTGCCGGAGGGCCGACTCGACGCGGCGCGGGAGGAGTTCGCACGTCAGGACCTGTTCGGCGGCCGCCATCTGCCGCAGGACGAGACGGCCCACGAGCAGGTGCAGGACGCCTACCGCACCCATGTCCGGGAGCAGTTGGACGCGCTCGCCCGGCAGGCGGGGGGCTTCGACCGGATCACGCCCGAGCAGCAGCGGCAGGTGGTGGAGCAGGCGACCGCGGACCTGCCGCGGATGTGGGAGCAGGTCGCCCAGCGCCACCGTCACGAGCAGTTGTTCCAGGACCGGTTCGAGCAGGCGGTGGCCGACTACCGCCGTCAGGACCCCTACCGTGGCGGCTTCCTGACCGACGGCGCCCCCACTCCCGGAGCCCAGGAAAACGTCACCGCCTCTGAGCGGCGGATCCGGGCGCACGAGGCGCTCGACGAGGCACGAGAAGGCCGGACGCCCGTCACGCTGCACCAGTTGCGCACGCGGCTGGAGACGGCCTACCGGCAGGCGGTCGAGGACGCCAACCGGGCCGGCGGTCCGGACACGCCCGCCGCACGGCGGGAACTGGACGCGCACCTGGCCCGGATGTACGACGAGCTGCCGCGGCGGATCAACGAGTTGGCGGTGCGCGAGGAGCAGGTCGCGCCCGGGCTGGACGCCTTCGACGACTTCGCCGTAGAGATCAGGGGCATCGGCCGCGAGCTGCCCGATCCGGTGGTGCTGGAGCGGGCCCGGGCGGACCTGGCCGAGCAGTTGCGCACCGCGCACGCGGGTCTGCGCGAGCGGCTGGGGGAGGCGGACCCGGCCGGGTTCGAGACCGGCTGGCAGCAGCACCTACGCGAAGCGACCGGTGACCGCGCACTCCTGGCGCGCCTTGAGTACACCCAGGTCCGCGAGGAGCGGATGCGGCAGGCCCGCGACCTGTTCCACCGTGCCGCGGACGCCTTCGAGGACAGTCCCGCCCAGGGAGCCCCGCTGGGCGAGGCCGGCCGCGAGCGGTTGGCCCGGGCCTTCGACAAGGACGTCGAACGAGCCGTCGACGCGGACTGGTTCGGCCACCAGGGCCACCACGACTTCCGCCGCCCGCCACGGCTGGACGGCGTGAGCGCCCAGGAGGGTGGCGTGCCGGCGGGCGGTGACGCGGCGCGGGTCCGGCCGTTCCAGGAGAGCCTGGACGCCCTGCACGCCGGCCTGTCCCGGCGCATGGTCCACGAGTCCGAGCGGCAGACGGTCGTGGAGCGGGCCGGCCGGGACTTCCACGCCCTGGCCGGACACCCCGACAGCCCCGCCCACCACTACGAGGTCGACGAACCCACCCTGGAGCGGCTCGGAGAAGAGTTCCGCGAGGACACCCTGCGGGTCCACGACCGCGTCCAGGCCGACGCCGACCCCACCCTCCACCGTGCCGGCGAGCAGGAACTCACCGCCTGGCTGCGCCACGAGGCCCGCCACGAGAACGCCTTCCACCAGGCCTTCACCACCGCACGCACCACCCCCCTGCCCGCACCCCGCGACATCGGCGCCCGGGACGGCGCACCGGGCACCGACAGCCCGCGCCCCGCCACGGAAAACGGCCCCGCCACGGACCCCCGTCCCGCCACCGACCCGTCAGACACCCCCGCACGACCCCTGCCCACCACCTCCGACCCCCACCTGCCCGCCCCGGCCCACTCCACAGAACGGACGACGGAACGGACCGCGGAACGGACCGCGGAACGGACCGCGGAACGTGCGGGGCAGCGGCCCCCGGTGGCGGACGCCAGGGACACCCGCAGGGCCGGGACTGCCGACCGCACAGCCGGCGCGGACGACTACGCGGCCGGGGACGGAACCCGGCAGCGGATGGCCACGCAGTCCGAGGACCACCCGGCCGACCGTGCCGCCGAGGACGCCTACGCCGTCATGGCCGGCGCACCCGTCAGGACCCGCTCGGCAGCCTCCCATCCCACCAGCTCGACCGAGAGGGGTACGGCTGAGGGGGGCACGGCCGAGTCGGATACGGTCGCCGCCACGCCCGCCACGTCCCAGGCCACCGCCGGGCGGAGCCGGTGGAGGGAACTGGCAGCGGCGTCCCCCGACGACGCAAGCCTGTTGCAGGTGCACGTCTGGGGTGAACTCAACCGCCTGGGGCACACGGTGACCGGCCCGCTCTCGGCCGCCGTGGCCCAGCACTACGACGAGCTCGACCCGGCCTGGGACTCCCACTCCGTGCAACGGCGTGCGGCCGCCGTCGCACACCGGATCGCCACGGGCGACGACCTCCCCCTCAGCCGGTGGCAGGAGCTGGCGCAGGACGATCCGGATCGGGCGAGCGGGCTGCGGGTGCTGGCCGCAGTCGAACTCCAGCGGGCGCAGTACCCGACGATGCCGCTGACGGCCGAGGTCTTCGCGCGCGCCTACGACCGGCTGGCCGACGCCTGGCACGCGCAGCCCCTCGGTGACCAGGCCACCGCCCTCGCCCACCGGATCCGCACCGGCACCGACCTCCCCCTGTCCGCCCTCACCCTCGGCGCACCCGGACGGACCGGGGCGGTACTGGACCGTGACGGCGCGGACCGGCTGGAACGCACCGTCAGGGCCGAACTCGCCGCCGCCGGTCACCTGGCGCAGGGCCTGCCGCCCGGACGGGCGCTCGTGCTGCACCACTTCCTGGACCCCGCCTGGCACGCCATGTCACCGGGTCACCAGGCCGAAGCCGTCGCCCGGTGGATCCGCACCGAGGTACGCCCCGGCCCACCCGCCCAGACCCGGACGACCCCTGCCCGGCCCGCGACGGTGTCCGCCCCCGCACTCCTCGCGACCGAGACGTCCACCGAGACGCCCACCGAGGCGAGCGTTGCCGGCTCCCGCGGCGCGGCTCCGGCACGCGAGGACGACCGGTTCCTGATCGAGGAGGTGCGGCGCGAGTTCCGCAACCTCCACCCCGCCGGCATCGTGCCCCCGCCCACCGACGCCGACATCCGCATGGCCGCCGGCATTCTGCCCGAGGGGCCTGGGCGCGTCACGCTGCGCCAACGGGGGGAGGAGATCGCGCAGTTCCTCCTCACCGGCGAGAAGGTCAGGTTCCTCGGTGGCGCCAACAGCACCGAGACCGAGCTGCTGCGGCAGCTGATCGTGGCCAACGGACCCGAACTTCTGGCGGGCACGGTGCTGGCGGAGCACCGTTCGGGTGCCTCGGTGGTCATGGAAGTGAGCGCCGTCCACGAGCAAGCGGGGCGGCTGTACCTGTCGGACAGCGAAGGCGCCGCTCAGGCGCGTACGGTCCACGTGTTCATCCCCGAGATCGTCCTGCCTCCGCTCGGCGTTCTGCCCGGGGAACAGTCGCGCGTGCCGGCCGGGGACGGCATGCGGCTGCTGCAGGAGGTCCAGCAGGCCCTCAGGGACGCCGCGCCCTCCGTGTCAGGCAGGCCTGTGTCCCTGGCCTCCGTCCTGCCGTACGGGTGGACGGTCACGGATGCCGGTCACCGGATCTACATGGGGAAAACCGTGCGCGGGGCGGAGCAGCGCACCTACACCCAGTTCACGATCGGTGTCCCGGTCGCGGCGCTGGCAGGTGTGCACGAGACCGCCCTGGAGCATCTCACCTACCGGATGCTCGCGCCCCTCATGCACTCGGCGCGCAGGTTCGCGGACCGGCTGGCGGCCGTCTACGCGGAGGCCCGAATAGGGCGTCCCGTCACCCCGGGGCAGGTGCCGTTCCTGGCTTCGTCCGTAGCGGGGCTGGAGGAACTGCGCGGCTACGGCTGGCTGCTCTACGCCCACGGCGCAGCCGTCCCGGCGGCCAGAAGGCTGTATTCGGGAACGCTCACGAAGAACCTGCTCGTCGCGGCGTCGCGGAACTCCTTCGCGCTGATCCGTTCCTCTCTCCACCCGGACCTGCGGGCGTTTCTCGCCTCCCCCGTCCGGCATGCGCAGGTCGTGGACCTCTTCCTCACCGAGTTCGACGACTTCCTCGCACGGCAGGGGAACACGGCCAGGCGGGGAGCGGACGGCACGCGGCACATCCTGCGGGACAGACTCACCGGTACCAGCGGTCGCACCGTGGGCGAGTACCTCGACACGATGCTCACCGACGTATCCGCGGACGCCCGGATCAACCAGTACGAGGGTGTCGGCATGTGGGACTACCCGCTCGACACCCATGGTGGCGTGTTCCCCGAGGGGCTCGTGCTCCTGGAACTGCGCCAGTTCGGGGGCGACGAGAACCAGCAGACCGACGACGAGGTGCGCACGGCGTTCACCCGCCTCGTGCAGGTCGCGAGGCAGGCGCACGAGGAGGCGGTGCGCCTGCGGGGCCACGCCGCGACGCATCCCGCTGTTCCCGGCGTGGTCCTGGACCACCCGCTCGTGTCCGCGCTCACGGCGGTGTTCGAGCAGACGGTGGAGGTACGAGTGCCCGTCCCCGGGCGCCGGGCCCCGGTCCTGCTGCTGCCCGGCACCAAGGTGCGTCAACTCGGGTCCATGGTGGCTTCGTTCGCTCTGGGGGGCCCTTTGCCGCCTGACGTGGAGGAGGCGGTTGGGGAACTGGCGCAGCGCACGCGGCAGGTCCTCGCCGGCACCACGGCACCCGAGGACGCGCGGCGGCTGGAGCGAGTGCTCGCCGCCGCCGAGTACGCACAGGCCCGCCTTCAGGCCGTCACGGCGCTCAACAACGGTCTCGGGCGCCCGGCGACGGCAGAGGAGATCACCACCGCGACAGCGCTGGGCACCGCCCTCGGACGTGCGGCGACGGCCGCCGAGACCGTTGCCGTCACGGCCGTGATGCACTCCCTCACCCCGGACGTGCGCCGCAACGTCTCCGAGTACGAGGCTCTGATGACCTATCAGACCTACTTCCAGTCGTACCCGGGTAATCCGTCGGACGGCTCGCTGCAGGCCCACCAGGACGCCGTCCGGTATGCCGGTGCCGTACTGACCGGCAGCCGGCGGACTCAGAGCTCTTCGCTGGCGGCGATGCTGGGCGGCAGCCGGGACGCCGGCATCGACCCGTTGGCCGAACAGTGGCCCCTCGGCCATTCCTTCACCTCCGTGGGACCGCGCACCGACGGGATCCCGCCCGGCCGCGTCCCGGCGGACCGGGTCCCCGCCGTGGCCGACGCCGTCCAACGGCCCGGTGGGTGGTACGTTCTGAAGCAACCGTTGCCCCACTCCAGCACCGGCTTCTCCTACCGCGTCCACAGTGACGGCCGGATCAGCCTGCCCGACGCAACCGAACTGCCCTCCGGTCCGTGGGTGCCCTACGGCCACGACTTCGTCCTGGACCGCCCGGACGCCGCCCTGCACCTGCTGCGCGGCGACAGCGGCTGGATCGGCCGCCCGGACAACGCCGACACGGTCCGCTCCATCCTGGAGACGGAGGTCTGGTACCACCTCACACCCGGTCCGGACGGGCTCGTCCTCGTCCCGGACGAGGAGGCGGCCACGGACCAGGCCGTACACATCTCCGTCCCCCTCACCGCCGAGGCGCCTGCCGTCGAGACAGTCGGCAGCGGCGGATCCGCCGCCGAGGTCTCCGCGGCCGAGGCTGCGGTCGACTCACGCGGCACCGGCACACCGGCCCGGAAACCCGTCGACGCCCCAACCGGTGGCTCGGCGGATTCGGGCTCCGTCGGCGTGGACGCGGAGTTCGCCGCGGCGGTGCGGGAGGAGCCGTTGCTGGCGGGGCTGGATCCGCACGTGGTGCGGCGGGCGCTGGAGATCCGGCAGCGTGCGGGTGGGGCTCGCATGGGCATCGGCGCCGACGCCGCCGAGTCGCGGACGCGGTGGTGGCGTGGGGTGAGTGAGATCGCCCGGACGCTGCGGACGCACGACGAGGCGTACGCCCGGGCCACGGCTGAGAGGCTGGCCGCGGAGGAGTCCGCCGCGGAGCAGGATGTCGCGGGCGTCCGAGGGGTCGGTCGTGCGGGGCTGACCGGGGGTGCTCCGCCGCGGAGGCAGCAGTCATCCGGGCAGGGGGGTCAGTCGGATCAGGCTGCGGTTCCGCTGAACCTCAAGGTCCGGGTCGACGCTGGAGTGCGGAGGGTGGCGGGCGGTCCGCCCCGGGCGGCCCAGGTGCTCCGGGTGGTGGAGGAGGCTGCCCGGGTGGCAGGGTCCTGGCACGAGGAGTGGCCGGTCGAGCAGGTGGCCACCGTTGTGGTGGTGTGGTCGTGGACGGTGGAGGAGCACGGGGCGACGATCCAGGCGCTGACCCGGCCCGGTCGTCTGCATGTGGCCGAGGCGGCCGCCGCCAAGCCGCTGCTGGCGGAGCTGATGCACCGGCACCCCACGCTGCTGGAGGTGCTGACCGGCGCCCACAAGATGCTGGAGCGCATGGCCGCCCTGCCCGACTGGATCCTTGACTCCTACCGCAACATGCCGGCGGCCGTGGAGGGTCTGTTGATCGAACAGGACGGGCGGCGTCCCCTGGTCGAGGCGATCGACGGCAGACACCCTTCTGTCGAAGTGCTGCTCGGCAGCCCCGGTATCACCGTGGCCCTCGACAACCGGGTGGCATTGATCAAGTCCGTGGCGGGTCGGGGCCCGGCGGTGACGGCAGTCACGAGGAATCCCCCGCTGGCCAAGGCCCTGGTGGAGACGCACAAGGGCCATGGTGACGCGTACACACGGACGTTCGGTACGGAGTGGGCTCTGAGCGCGGCTCTGACCGAGGCAGGCGACATCGACTACGCGGGGCTGCTCCGCGACCTCGGCTTCCGGCGCAAGCTGCAGCAGCATGCCGATCAGGCTGTCCTGCTGGTGCGTGCGCCCGGGCTGCTGGCGGCGGCGATGGACAACCTGGGCGTGATCGACGTCCTGGCGAAGAGCTGGGCGCTGTGGAAGGACGTCCTGGAGGACGTTCCCGCCTTCGCCGACCGGCTGGCCGGCCGGATGGAGTGGTTGACGGCGGCGGCGGAGAATCGCGCCGTGGCGGAGCTCCTGTCTCTCGAGCCCGGTCACTTCGACGCGGTCGGCGACGAGGAGCTGGAGCAGGCGCTCAGGGGGGCGACGGCTCCCGTGCTGCCCGAATCGGGGCAGGCGACGGTGTCCGGACAGGCGCCGGCCGGCTCGCCGCTGGAGCGGGCCAGGGCGGCCAACCCGGGTCTCGCCGCGCTCCTCGCACGCGAGCCCCACCTGACCGGCGTGCTGGAGAACGACCCGGAGCTGGCGGACACCCTGGCCCGCTATCCGGACCTCTTGCACTGGCCCCACCACTTCCGGCGGTTGCTGACCGACCGCGGTAACGACCTGCGGCCGGCGGTGCGTGAGGGATCGCCGCTGCTGGCCCCGCTCGTGCTGTCGAGTGCGTTGCGCCACAGGGACCTCAGGGAATGGCTTGCAGGCCCTCGTGCGGGCATCACACCCGCGCAGCTCGTCACCGTGCCTGCCGGCGATCCGCGCCGCAAGCTCGCCGCGGACGCGGCGGCCGAACACCACGTGGCGCAGATGCTGTTCCAGATGCCTACATACGGCCAGCTACTGCGGATGTTCCCGCCGATTCACGTTGACATTCTGGTCGGGATCTGGCGCGCGCGACCCTTCGATGAGCGGGCCCAGCAGAACGTGTGGCGATCGGGTTACACACTGGCGGCCGGGGCGGCAGCCGACCTGTCGGTCTTCCTGGAGGTGGTGCTGCGCGACGAAGCCGCGCTGTTGCGCCTGACGGGCGACCACGCGAACATGCTCAACCACCTGGGTAACGAGGCGATGGCGAACCTGCTGCCGTACCCGGGTCTGGTGAAGGAGCTCGCGGGCAGACCGCCGGTGGACATCTCCTACCAGCACTGGCGACTGCTGTTCGACAACAAGCCGTTGCTCGAGGTGCTGAGCCAGGATCTCAGCCTCCTGAACCTGCTGGCGTCGGCGCCGGCGGTGTTCGCCGAGGCGATCGCGCGTCCCGGCTTCGTGGAGGCGCTGAAGAGCGAGAGGCTCCGTGATGCGGTGACCCAGGCCAGGGGGGCCAAGAACCAGGCCAGGGGGGCCAAGAAGAAGGGAGGCTCCGGCTGGGCCGCGCAGCTGATGGCGGTCGTGGCCGACGAGAGTCTCACGGGCGAGCCGCAACTGTTTCCCGAAGGCCTTCCTGTATGGCGGTTGGGGCTTGCCATGGCCGAGCTGTGGCACCTGAATCCGGACACGGACCGGGGGGACAAGTTCCAGCAGGTCGCGATATCGCCGGAGTGGTTCCAGCACTTCCTGGTCGTCGATGCGGCGGTCCGCTTGAACAAGGAGCTGTTCGAGGCGGCCAAGAAGAGCAAGGCGCTGGGTGCGGCCCTGTACAACGACAGCGATCTGCTTCCCCTGCTCACCGTGCGGCCGACGCTTCTGCCGCGCCTTCTGGACCGTTCCTCCGGCCTCCTGTGGGCGCTCTACCGCATTCCGCGGCTCAGCAGTGCGCTGCGCACCAACGACTCCCTCTACCGGTTGGTGCTCGACAGCAAGGACATCGGCCAGCAGATGGTCGCCCAGCCCCTGTGGGCGATGGAGCTCGTCGCCAACCGTGAGTTGCCCCGGCTCTACAGGAACGCCGTAGCGTGGATGGCCGTACAGTCGAACCAGACCTTGCGGCAGGTGGTGGGGCTCAGCGAGTCGATGGCGCGTGTGTTCGCCGACAACAGCCCTTTGGCTGAGGAGTTGTTGGCCGTTGATGCGCGACCGTTGCTGAACAGCCTGAACCAGTTGGGTGTGTCGCCGGGCAGAACGGCGGTGGGGGATCTGGCTGCCAGTGGTGTTGCGTTGGTGCGGTGGTTGAAGCGGAATCCGCAGGCGGTGGCGGGGCTGGCGGCGGTGCCGCAGGTGGCGGCCGGGGTTGCGGCGCATGCCGGGGTGTTCACCAGTGATCTGCTGGTGGAGCGGTTCATGGCGGCCGGGGAGTTGCACGCGTTGCTGGAGGCCCACCCGGGGGTGGTGGGTGTGGTGCTCGGGGATGCGGAGTTGCTGGAGACGGCTCTGTCCAGTCCTGGGGTGGTGGCGGCGGTTGCCGAGGATCCTGGTGTGCCGGGGTTGTTGAAGCGGTATCCGGCTGTGCATGGTCTGTTGCGGCAGGGGGGGGATGCGGCGGATCTGGTGCTGGGGTCGGCGCAGGTGCGTCGGGCGCTGGGTGTGGTGCCGGGTCTGGCTGAGGCGTTGGCGGGGTCGTCGAGGCTGCGGGGGGAGGTGGGGCGGGCTCCGTGGACGGTGGGGGTGTTGGAGCGCAACCACCGGATGGTGTCGGACGCGCGTGAGGACGGTGTGCTGTGGCGTGCGGTGGTGGCCAGTGAGGTGCTGGCGGGGGCGTTGACGCCGAGGATGCGGCGGCGTCAGCTGACGGGGCTGGTCGCTTTTCTGCAGGAGCGGCCGGGCTTCACGGAGCGTTTCCTGGACACGCCGGAGTTGCTGGAGCTGGCGGCTGTGCGGGGTTCTGCTCTGGCGGACGGGTTGCGGCAGCTGGAGCGGGAGCGGCCTGCTCTGTTCGGGGAGGGTTCCGGGGCGGAGGTGGCGCGAGCGGTGGAAGCCGTGATGGCACCGGTGTCCGCCGCAGCGGAGCCGGGTGTGGCCGCGACTGCTCCGGCCCCCGAGGCGCAAGGCACAGCTGTCTCCGGGGAGGCGGCGCGTGCGGGGCGCGGCAAGAGCGCCGCCAGGTCTGCCGGCAAGGCTGCTGTGAGGGGTGGTGGGGGCCGGGGCGGTGTCGTGCGCAGGGCGGGTGCGGAGGTGTTGTGGGCGGAGACGTTGTTGTCGCGGCCGGAGGCGGCGGATTTGCTGCTGGACGCGGGTAACGCGGAGGCGTTGCGGGGGTCGGGGGAGCGGCCGGAGTTCCTGGCGCTGCTGTTGAACTCGGACATCGCGGACAACGTGGCGGTCGATCCGGGGCGGTGGCGTGAGTATGCCTTCGGTGACTTCCTGGCGTCGGGTGGGGGGGAGTTCAGGAGTTTCGAGGAGGACTTCCAGGCTCATCTGGATCAGGTGGCGGTGGTGCTGGAGGGGGACCAGCGGGAGCGGGTGCGTGCGGAGTCGTTGCCGGTGTGGCAGGGGCTGCGGGAGGAGCGGGAGCGCAGGGCTGCGGAAGAGGTCGCGGAGGTCGCGGAGCGGCTGGCCGGTGTGCGGGTCGATGAGCCGTCCACGTGGACGCACAGTGGGCGGGTCCTCTTCGCCGAGCCGAATCTGGACAAGGGCCTGGAAGGGGATGATCTCGCGGCGTTGGGGAGGGCGGCGTCAGGGGAGTTGCAGCCGCGGGAGGGCAAGTACGGGCTGCATCAGGGGTTGCACGTTCATCTGCGGTACGGCAGTTGGGGTGCGTCGTTCGTGTTCGTGGTGGGCGCGGACGGCCAGGTGGATCT
Organism: Streptomyces sp. NPDC029138; assembly: GCF_055564375.1. NCBI lineage: Bacteria > Bacillati > Actinomycetota > Actinomycetes > Kitasatosporales > Streptomycetaceae > Streptomyces > Streptomyces sp. NPDC029138. The sequence continues at coordinate 43,695 of NZ_JBVHWM010000032.1, read as the reverse complement.
CCTGGTGACGGGGATCGCGACCAAGCGTTTGGGCAACGGCTACGTGTGGGGCGGGGGCACTGCCACGGCGGGTCCGCTGGATGCGGCGGTGGTGTTCAACCATGAGGCGATGCGGGCGTCGCGGGAGATGCTGGAGCGGGAACGCTCGCGTCAGAACGCGTCCGCGGCGGCCGTGGACGCGGGCAAGGGCAAGGGCAAGGGGAAGCAGAAGGCATCGTCCAAGGGCAGGCAGCCGGAGTCGGCCGGCGAGGGCGCGAGAGCCGGCGGGACCGTGTCGCGGCCTGCCGGGGACGCGGGTCTGGCGACACTGGCGAAGCTGCTCGGGGACTACTACGACGCGGTCGGCGCGCAGCGCGCGGGGCATGGCCAGGGCGGCCGCGCGCAGGCGCAGCTACAGGCACAGGCGAGGAAGGAGCTGCAGCAGGCCGAGCAGCGGCTGCAAGACCTGGGCCTGCTCGTCAAGGGTGGATCTGTCCAGGTCAGGATGGCCGACACCGGGCAATCGATGATCGACGGCCTGCGGAAGGCATACGCGGACGCCGTAGGTTCCAACCAGCTCGAGACCGCCCGGAAGCTGGCCAGGGCGCTGGAGTTCCACGGGGCGGCGGTCCCGGCCGTAGAGCGGGAGGACACCGGTTCCGCCGGCACCCGTGCGGACGGCCCGGCCGCCGACGGGACGGCGGACCGGGCCGGGGCCGCCTTCACGCCGCTGCCCGCGTCCGACGAGGACATGCGGGCCATCCACTACCTGGAAGCCTCCGAGGAGTTCGAAAGGCGGCTGGCGGACCACATCATGACGGGCATGCCCGCCGTGAGGGACCACATCCGCGAGCTGACCGAGGCCGCCTGGTGGTACATATGGAGGAACAACCCCGAACACCTGACGGCGTTCGGGCGCAACGCGCCGACGGTTCCGGGCGCGGTCGGTACCGATCTGGCGGTGCTCGCCGCCACGGTGCAGGAGGGCAACCTGCGCGAGCTCGTCTCCATGCTGACCGCCCTCGTCGGCACGAGCGGCATGCTCCACTTCACACATCCTCCCGAGATAAGGGCGCAGCGGAAAGAACGCACGAGGGGCGAGAAGCGCGGCACCGCGCAGCGGCCCGACGAGGTACGGCCGCCGTTGAGCGCGGCCGAACGGGCCTTCGCGGTCCTCCGCGGCGGGGACGGCCGCGAGCGGCTGCAGTGGGTACGCGGTGAGGACCACACCAGGCTGCCCTTCTCGGGCGAACTGCATCAGGGCTCGAAGGAAGCGGGGGGTCTGGTCAGCACCGGGCTCTCCGGAAGCACCTGGAACTTGCTCGCGGTGGCCGAATACATGGCGGCGAAGACGGAATTCCCCGTCGACATGCGGACGGTCCGGCTGGCCGCCGTCGGCGTGCTCGTCGGCGTCGGCCACCACACCATGCACGAGGTCATGCTCACCGCGCAGATGTGGGACCGGGCGCAGGGCGGCGTGTACGGGCTGGACTACGACAACGACGTCCGGCGTTACCGGAGCCTCCCACCACTGACCGAGGAGGAACTCCGCAGCCACGTGGCCCTGGACGGCCTGTTCCCCGACGAGCACGCGCAACCGCCCGGCGATACCGCCACCCTGGCGACCGCCACCGCCGGTGAGGGCGGCCGCCGTGGCGCGCCCTCGGGGCACCGGGAAGCCGCTCCGCCGACCGGCGAACTGCTGCGGGACACGTTCGCCCTGCCCGAGTGGTCGCGCGGGCTGCCGCGCACCCTGCCGGGCGCATCCCGGGACGGTCTCGGCAGCCGCGTGCTGCCGGCCGGGCTTCTCGACCCGGCCGAGGGAGGCGCCGCGCAGGCCGCCGGGCGGGACACAGTGGATGCGTCTACCGCCGACGCCGTTCGGGATGCCGGAACCGCTGCCGGGCTCCCCGACGGACCGCCGCGCGTCGACTACCAGCTCATCCACCCGCAGGACCGCAAGAAGGTGGTGGAGAGCAGGCCGGGCGAGACGCTGTGGCACTTCTCCTCGCAGCCCCCCGAGGTGGTGTTCGCCCAAGGTTTCAGCGGCCGGGACGTCCAGAACATCCTGAGCACCCGTGCGTGGACGACCCAGAACGACGCCTCGCAGTTCATCGCCACGACCCGGGACAGCCAGCTGTGGTTCATGAACCGCAGGTACCGCTACGAGATCCAGCCCTGGCGCAACAGCGACGCGACCGGTGTGGACGTCATCGCCACACTGCGCCGCCGGGGGCTGCCCTCCCTGGCCACCGAGGACGAGGTCGCCTTCGTCGGGCGCATCGATCCCGCCGCGTTCGTCAGGGTGCTGGACCGGCAGACCGGAATGACGGGAACCTGGGACGCCGCCTCCCAGCAGGTGGTGTGGGCCCACGGGCACTCCTGGCCGGTTTCCCCGCCCGCACCCCAGATCGCTGTTGTCCCCTTCGCCCAGGGCGAGAAGTCGCTGTCGCCCACGGCCATGGCCCTCGTTGCCGGTCTGGCAGCCCAGGTGGTCGCCGACGCGGTCACCGGCCGGGCACACGGGCTCGCGCACACCGTCGTGGACGTGACGGGTTTCGGGAACGGCGGAAGCCGGCTTCTGGGATCGGGCACCGCCGGTGCGCAACGCAGCGCGCAGACACGCGCCGACACCGTCGCACAGTTCCTGCGGGACCGGATCGCCGCGGAACTGACCACGGCGGCGCGAGCCGCCAACGGTGCGACCGCCGCCGACTTCACGGTCAACGCCGTCGGCCGCGGGTCCGCCGGTGATCCCGTACTGGCCACGATGGGCGGCGACGAGCGGCAGCGGCTGCGCAGCGCGGTGATCAGGGTGCGGCACCAGTACCACGCGGGGACGGGCCCGTACCCCGGTGGCGTGCCGGACCTCGCCCCCCGCGTCGGCTACGGCCTCGTCGACGGCGAGCGCACCGGGATTCCTGCCGACGCAGACCGCTCGCGGCAGACGCATCCGTCTGGGCTCGGCGCGGTCACGGGGGCCGGAGAGGTCGTCACCGACCGGTGGCGCAGACTGTCGGTCCAGTCGGGGCCCGAGCCGTTCGTCCTGTCCGCGGACCCTGACGGACGGTGGCGGTTGGAGCGCGCGCGGCGGTCCGGCGAGCGGACCGACGTCGGCTACACCTGGACGTGGCACGAGGGCGCGCCAGGTACCGCCCCGGTCCTGCACCTGGTCCGCCGCATTCATCTGGTCGCCGCCGAGGGAGCCGGCGAGGCGGATCTCGACCGTGTCCGCCAGGGACTGGCCCATGCGATCGAGAGGTATCTCAACGAGCCCGGCCACCGGCTGGACGACCTGTGGAACCTCACCCCACACAACGGGGACGGAGCGGGAGCGGGACCGCTGCTGCGCGTGAGCGTGCAGTTCGTCGCGGACCACGCGGCGGCCCACGGCGTGGTCGAGGTGCGCCCCGGTCTGCCCGCCGAGGGGCACGGGATGAACCAGCTCACCTGGTTCGCCGACGTCCACCCGGTGGCCCACGTCCATGAGTTCGTCCACGGCCTGGGTGTCCATGACGCCGACGCACAGGAACCGGGGACGAGCCTGATGGGCCGGCTGTACGGAGCGGACCCGGACATCTTCACGCTGACGAAGAACGATCTGCGACAGATCGCCGAGGTGTACGCCCCCTACGCGCACCCGACGGCTCGCACGGCGGACGCGGGTCCCCTCGGGCAGGTCGGCGGGACCGTGCGGGGCGCGATGGCCGACGCCGGGGAATCCATGGTCGACGGTCCGCTGCGAGCCCAGGCGGACGCCGCCGGCACTCATGGAGGAACCGCCGCCCAGGAGGCCCGGCCACAGGCTGGCACCGCGCAAGAGACCGGCCGGTCCGGCGACCCGGCACAGGAACAGGAGCGGGGCGCACCCGGCGACCCCGCGCCGGGGCAGGACACCGGAGCCGACACCGCGCCGCGCGCCCCCTGGTACGCGCGGCACGGCATGCTCGGCGAGGGCGCGGTGCGCGGCGTGGCGACGTTGACCCCGGAGCGGGCCGACGCGGAGGCCGGGCAGGCCCTCGAGGGCTTCGACGATCCGGTGCTGGCCGCGCACCTGAGGCCGGTGCTCGCCACCGCCCTGCGCACCACCGACCCGACCGCCTGGTCGGACCTGCTGCGCCGGGGCGTCTACCACGCAGTCCCCGCGGGCGACGGGAACCCCGCCCGGCTCGTCTGGCTCAAGCCCGCGCTCGAGAACGCAAGGCCGACCCGGAGCGTCGCCGAGGACGGGGACGTGCGCACCTACGGCGTCCGGTTCGCCGCCAAGTCGGTGGCGGCCGAGCAGTCCCGGTCCGTCACGGACGCCGTCGCCTTCGGTGTGCTCACGGCCCTCACCCTGACCTCCGCCGCCGCGTCCGCGGCCGTCCCCGGGGTTCCCGCGGTGCGGGGCGAGGCGGAGAACGCCGTCGTCCGGGGCGCCCACCGGACCGTGATCGCCGGACACGGCAGCATGGTCGCGGAGACCACCGGCTTCGACGCGGACGTCGTCTTCCGGGTGTACGTCGACGGACGGGACAGCCGCACGCTGCGTCCCGTGGACCGGGGCCTGGTGGCCGACTTCCCGGCCTCGCACTCCACGGCCGGCGAGCCCACCCCCTCCCTGGCCGATCCGCCCTCGCCCGCCCACACCGCCGGCGCCCGCACGGCGCCGCCCCGTCTGCACCGCCCGGTCGTCCACGCCCTCGACATGACGCCCGTCGCCCTCTACGTGCAAAAGCGTCTGCTCGACGCCCGGCTGGGCCCGGACCCGGTGCGGAGCATCATGGCGCGGCTGGAGATCCTGAGCGAGGAGGTCCGCAAACGCGGGCTCACCGCGCTGGGCGCCGGATACTCCGACCGCACCGTCCGGGTCGGCGCCGTGCTGCCCGGCCTGGGCACGGACGTCCGGGTCACCCTCCGGGTGACCGGCGTCCGGCTGGAGTACCTCGGCCGGACGCCGCCGGTGAAGATCCGCGAGGACCTGGGCGTCGGGTCGGCGTTCGTCAGCGGCCGGAGCGGCGAGAGCTCCGTCTCGGTCACCGCCGGGGCCAGCGTCATGGGCCTGGCGGCCCCCGCGACGCACGCACCCGGACACCATGCGGCCACCAGCGGGCAGTTCCCCATGGCCATGCTCACCGTCGGCTCGAAGAGCTCCTGGAGCCAGAAGGAGACCGTCCAGTCCGGGCGCCACACCGTCCTCACCACCACCGAGGACGAAGCCCGCTACCGGGCCGGTCTCAGCGTGCTCGTCGAGTTGTCCTCCCGCTCCCGTCCCCGTCTGTCCGACGCCTCCCACACCGTGGAACTGACCGCCGACCTCGGCGTCCCCTGGTGGGACGGGGAGGGCGCGGCCGAGTTCGAGGAGGAGGCCCTCGGGCAGGTACGCAGCCCGGAGGTGCTGTGGACGCTGCAGAACCGTCCCCCGGCCGCGGCCGCACCGGTCGCCGACGCGCCGTACGTACGAAGGCTGCTCGACGTCGCCGGGGCCGGGCCCGACCGTTCGCCGACGCCCCCGGCCCCGCTCGTGGAGGCGGCCCTGACGGCGCCGCGCCCGCAAGAGCCCCTGTACCTGGCCACCCGGCGGGGACTGCCGCCGCTCGCCGTGGCCGCCGCGCTCCCGGGCGCCGAACGCGTCGTGGACTCCCTGCGCGCGGCCGCCCGTGACCTCGCCCGCCGCACCGGGATGAGCCCCGCCCGCCGGGACGCGCTCCTCGAGCACATCGAGATGCACGCCGGCCCGGCCGCTCTGCTCGGCGACCTGACCGACGCGCTCACCGGCACCAGCCACACCGTGGGCGACGTCGAGTTCGGCATACGCGTGCGGCTGCTGGACACCGTGCGGGTCACCACGCACCCCACGACCCTCAACACCCGGGTGTCCACGAGCCGCACGGTGACCGGCGGCACCGGTCACAGCCTGTTCGTACGCGGCTCCCTGGGCGGCGTCACCCGCATCTCCCTGGCCGGCGGGGTGCGCATCCAGGCGGGCGTCGGCAGGCTCGAGGGCGGCGTCACCTTCCGCTCCGGCACCGGCTTCGGCACCACCGCCGGATCCTACGAGCGCGTCGAGACGGAGGGACCGGTCGACCGGCACGTCATCCGGGTCGGCTACGAGGTGTTCCTCGGGGCCAGGCGTCACAAGACCGAGCGGTGGTCGCTGGACCGGCCCGAACTCACCGCCCACGTCCTCGTACCGCACCAGGTCGTACCCCGCACCCCCGTCACCGAGGCCGACGCACGGGCCGCGGGCACGCTGCGCCGCGCCGGCCGCACCGCCCCCCGCGACCAGGCAGCCCTCGACCTGTCCCTGGGCACCTCCGGCGTCTACCCGACGTTCCTCGACGCGCCGGTGCTGCGCGAGACGGTGGCCGGCCTCTACGCCCGCACGGCGGGCGGCGCCACACTGCCGCCAGAAGTGGCCGCGCGGCTGACCCCGCGCGCCCTGGCCGCCGACCTGAACGCACTCACCCGCCCCGGCGGGACGGAGATCGTCCACCGGTCGTCCGACGGCGAGTACGTCGCCGTGCGGCTGGAGCTGACCCCGCTCCGGCCGCGCCTGGACGAGCCCGCGGGCGAGGTGGAGATCGAGCACTACGCCAAGTCCGCCGTACGGCACACCTCGGTGCGGGGCGTCGACCGCGCCGCGCAGATCCTCGGCGGTCCCCAGTTCCAGTTCCGGTACGGCTCCGACTCGGGCGGCGACGTCGAGATCAGCGACGGGCACCTCACGGGGGCCGAGTCGGGGCGGCACGGCGGCGTGCCCGGCGGCCGCGTCACCGTGATGGCCTACGCCTCCGCGGAGGTGCACCAGGGCGTCCGCCGGACCACGGACGACGGCGTCATCCACATCACCCGGACCACCGACTCCGGCCCCAAGCGGCTGGTCACCGCCGACGGCGGATGGCGGATCGAACTGGTCAGGTCCCGGGGGAGCGAGGGCCGTGCCAGGGTCCTCGACAGCGTGGAGCGGCACATCACCGTCACGGACCACCTGACCCTGCTCGTCCCCGAACGCCGGATCGCCGACCTCATGCCCTCGGCGGACGCGGACCGGAAGGGGGCCGGGACGGCCGAGGACGCCCCCGTCACCCGCGGTTACCTGGGCGGCCTGCTGCCGCGCAACGCCGCGCACGCCGAGGTGCTGCAGGGCGACCAGGTGGCGCGGGCCGTCGTCGAGCGGCTGCGCGCGCACCGGCTGCTGGCCGCCCCGGTCGACGGCCGACCGCTGCCCGTCGAGCCGCTGCGCCACTGGGTGGAGCAGACGTTCGGCTCATCGGCGCTGGCCGCCGGGTTCGGCGCCACGCTGGGCAGTGGACTCACCGCGTCGTTCGTCCTGCCGGGCTTCGCCGGCGCGCGACGGATGGTGTGGGTACGGGTGCAGGTGGAGAAGGTGGAGCCGGCACGGTCCGGCGCCCACCGCCCGGAGATCACCCACACCCTGCGCAACGAGGGGGTGCGCGAGGAGAAGACCAGCGAGCGTGGCGGCTACGCGACCGGCGTCGGCGGTGTGATCACCGGCCGCGGCGGCATCCACGACGCGCTCGCGGGCGAGCAGGGCCACGCCGGTGCCGACCTCTCGGCAGGCTACGCGGTGGGACGCACCGTGGAGGAGTCCCGGTCCGAGAAGGTCCTCGACATCCACCGCACCAGCCCCCGGGACAAGGGAGCCGCACCCGGCACCAGGGGCGCGCAGGAGATGACGCACCCGCTGCGGTACCGGGTCGAGGTGGGCGTCACCCACCAGAACGCCGAAGCCGTCCGCATGCTCTCCCAGGGCGCCGCGTTCATGGCCGGCGCCGTCGCCCGGACGGTGGGCCTGCGCCCCGCGGCGCTGCCGTGGTCGCGGCCGTTCGACTGGAAGGAGTCGGACGTCGTCGACGGCACCGTCCGGCTGCTCGTCCCCCGCTACCTGACCGAGGAGGCGGGCCCGAGGACGTCGCCGCAGGCGCCGTTCCGCCGCGCCGTGGGGAACGACCCGCGCTGGTCCCCGCGGGGCGCCGCCGTCCCCGCGCCGGTCGCCGGACTGGCGGAGAACCTGCACATCTGGGACGTGCCGGCCGCCGACGCGGTCAGGCGCTGGGCCGCCGTCGCCGCTGGGCGGCCCAGCGCCCACCCGGACGAGGTCCTGCGGGCCGCGGCCGACGGGCGGCGGCCCCGGGAAGCGGACGGTGAACACCTCGCGCCACCCGCCCGCGCGCGTTACGACCTGCACACCAGCCCCGAGACGCTGGCCGTCCGCGGCTCCAGCCTGTTCGAGGGGGATGGTCACGCCATCGCGGTGGACGGCCGCACGGTCCGCGCCCGCCTGGTGGTGACGGGGGCGGAGTTCGGCCCCGAGAGGCAGCAGAAGGCCCGCGTCTACACCCAGGAGGACGAGGAGCACGAGAGCGCGCGGGAGAGCTTCCGGGGCGTCCACCGCGGCGGCGGCCCGGAGGCCGGCGGCGGTTCGGACGACGTGGCGCTGCTGAACCGCAACCCCTACGAGCGCGGCACCGCCGGCGATGACAGGCTCGCTTCGGGCGCGGCCGAGACCGACGAGCACAACAGGGAGAGCGTCACCCCCTACCGCCATGTCGTCCTCGACGTGGACGTCCACCTGCGCGGCCCCAGGGGCACCCTGGTCGTCTCCGTCCCCCGTGGCGTCACCGGCATGATCCGGGTGAAGGACGGCCGGCTCGTGGGCGACCTGGACCGGCTGCTGGCCCCGCTGCTGGCAGCGCCGGCCGGAGCCGGCGCCGACGTGTCCGGGAACGGAAGCGCGAGCGACGCCGTGCCCGCGTCCACCGACGCGGCCGTGGTGTCCGGCGCCCCCGCCACCACCACCATCACCGCCGCCGTCGAGCCGGCCGGCTTCGTACCTGCGGCCGGCGGCACCGCGTCCGCCGCCCCTGCGGCCGAAGCCGTCCCGACCGATGCCGCCGCGGCGCCCGGCGCCACCGTGACCGACGCCGCCGCGGCCGGGATCGCGGGCCCGCTACCCACTGCCGCCGCGGCCGAGACCGCTGCGGAGGCCGAGAACGCGCCGCGGACGTCCACCGCGACCGGTTCCGGGGAGCAGGTACGGGAGCATCTCGCCCCAGGGCCGGTAGGGGACCAGCCGGAGGCGGAGGAGGCCCCGGCGCCGTCGGGCGGGACACCCGCATCGTCGGAGCTCGGGGACGACGAGGCCTTCGGCACGCCGCAGGACGGGCCGCGCGTCCCGTCGGAGCGGGCCCTCGGCAAGCGGCGCGCGGTTGACGCCCAGACGTCCGACCAGCCACCCGCGCAGCCGCTCGGGCAGGCACCGGCTCCGGACGGCGCCGCCGGACGGCGGCCCGTGACGATGGGGGAACCGGGCACCTCCGGGCAGCGCGAGGACTCCCGTTCGACGCCGGAGCAGTCCACGGCGCCGACTCGGCCGGGCGCCGAGCCCGGCGGGACGGCCACCGCCGCGCAGGAGCGGGCCGTGGCGCCGTCCCGTACGGCCGGGCAGGAACCAGGAGCGTTCGGCGACCCGGCCGCCCCGTTGCCCGTCCGGCGGATCCGCGGCCTGGACCCGCACGCCCTGACCCTCGCCGTCCCCCGGTCGGGGCTCCCCGCCATGCCCGAGATCGTACGCACGGTCGAGGAACTGGCCGCCCGCGCGGGACACCGGCTGTCCCGGAGCGCCCTGGAGGGGCTGCCCGGCACCCTGCTGCTCAACTACCGCTACCTCGGGGCCGGATTCGTCCTCGGGCTGGACGGCGTCGAGCTGCGTATCCGGCTGGCGACGGCGGACCCGCTGCTGGTGCCGCGGGCGGCCGGCGCCTACGACGGCCGGTCCCTGGCCCTCGTGCCCGAGGAGCACGAACCGGACACCGCCTCGGCGACCACGGAGGGCGGCACCCGGTCGGACTCCGAGAAAGCCCCGGGCCGGCCCCTGGGCCGCTTCCCCGAACCCGAGGAGCCGAAGCCGTTCCACGCCAACGAGGCGGTCAACAGCCTGATCACCCCCGGCGCCGTCGTGAAGGCGTACTCGGCTCCCACGGAGGCCTTCCGCATCAATGGCGCCGCCTCGTTCGGCATCGGCGTCGGCCGCCTCGGCCTCGGCCTCTCCCAGTCCTACGCCACGGCCCGCAGCACCACCACGGTCTCCGACGCCGAAGAGGGCCACGTCACGGTGGCCAAGACGGACTCGGAGATGGTGGCCCTCAAGGTCACCTGGCGGATCGCCCTGCGCACCGGCACGGAGCAGACCGGTACCGGTGACGCCCCGGTCACCGTGGAGGCGGCCGAGACCGACCGGCTCCTGGTCCAGGTGCCGCAGTACTACCTCGAGCCCGCACCGGCGCGGCAGGTCGTCGCCGAGGGCGATCGGGTCCGCGAACTGCTCAAGCAGGTGCCGCCGGTGCACTTCGCCGCGGGCCTGACCAGGCTGCCCGAGCTCTTCGACGGCATCGTCGCCCTGCTGCGGGAGCAGGGCCTGCCCCTACGGGTCGGCAGCGTCATGCGTGACGAACTGGTGCAGAAGCTCTGGGACCTCGAGGCACACCTCGAGGAGGCGACGGACTCCGGCTACCTGATCACGCTCCACAACCGGTACGGACAGCCCCGGGCGACCGTCCTGGTGCGCAGCGAACGGAACGGCGTGCCCGTCCTGGTGGGCGCGGCCAGCGACAAGGCAGCGGTGGAGGACGTCAGGACGGCGATCGACGGTGTCGGCAGCGGCGACACGAAGACCGCGTCGACCCGCGTCGCCCTGTCGGGTTCCGCCTCGCCGCTTCCGGCGGGTCCCAACATCTCCCTCGAACTGGCCCGCACGTACTCCTCCAGCGTCGGTCTCGGCGTCGGCCGCACCGGCCTCAGCGTGGAGGTACTGCGGGTGAAGGAGACCGCCGGCTACCAGGTCGGCTGGACGCACACCGCGGTCGTGTCGGTGGCCGGCCGGGGACAGCGGACGACGGCTCCCGTACCCGGCGAGGGCCACCTGCGGGTCCCGGTGGCCGACGCGTTCCGCTACGGCCTGCCGGTCGGCGAGGAGGCACTGGCCGACGAGGACGGGCCCGCCGCGCCGGTCGCCGAGGACGGGCCGGGCGCGTCGGCCGTCCGGACCACCCCCGTCGCACCGGGCACCGGTTCGGGCCCCGCCCCCGCGCCCGCCTTCGCCGCCCGGTCCGGCGCGTCCGGGACGTCCCCGGCGGAAACGGCCGGCGCCCCCCGCGCCGTACCCGAGACCACCGAGCTGCGCCGCACACGCGGTGCACACGACGCCGGCCTGGAGCGGCTGCCGGCGCACGCGGCCTCCGGCCGCGGTTTCGGCACGGGCATCCTTACTGTCGGTAAGGACACCGCCCGCGCACTGCACGACCTCGTCTACGAAGCGGCGCGCGGAGGCGGATACGTTCCGGCTCATCCCGAGGCACCGCTGAGCCGGCCCGACCTCGGCGACACACTGCTGCGGCACCAGCTCGAGAACCAGCGGATCCTCGCCAAGTTCCTCAACCAGCGGGCGCTGGGCGTCCACGAGTCCGTGATCAGGCAGGACGGCCTGCTCCTGCAGCTGGTGGTCCCGACCAGCTCGCTCGGCGTCATCACGGGCACGAGGGTGCTGTCGGTCCTGATCAAGGCCAGGCGCACCCGCGGAACGGAACCGGAGTTCCGGGGCACGACCGGCGCGTACACGCTCGTCCACCTCGACATCGGCCAGGACACCGCCCGGTTCTCGGAGAGCAGCAGCAAGCGGACCAGCCTCTCCGCGGGCTTCCGGGGCGCCGACGGAATCCTCCGCAGTGGCGGGTTCGGCGCGAGCGGCATGCTGCAGTCCAGCGTGGCCCAGTCCCGCAACCGTCTCACCAGCCTGCCCACGCTTCAGGAGTACGGCGGGGCCGACAACCGGGAGTTCACCCTCCACGAGGACTACGAGGCCCTCTTCCACGAGACCCGTAACGGGCTGAGCGGCCTGGACCGGCGGGCCCCGGGCACGTACGGGAACTGGTGGCCACCGCCCAGTGTCCTGCTGCCCCGTCAGCAGGCCAGGGTCCTGCTGTACCCGGTCGGCACGCCGCAGGGCGAGGCGGCGGCCGTCCCGACGCCGCCCAGGCTGCTGGAGCACGGCGTGGTCCACTACGTCGACACCACCGGCCTGTACGACGCGGTGGTCCAAGCCGTCCCCGACACCGCGGGGCGCCCGGGCGGCCCCGCCGAGAAGTTCCTGCGCACCCTGCTGGGACCGATCACCATCCGCACGCACCTGCCCGAGGTGCTGACGGACGGCATCTCCACCGACCAGGTCTTCGAGGCCGGGTTCGTACGCAACGGGCACGCCGCCGTGCACCTGTCGGCCGAGCTGGGCCCCTCGACCTTCGTGGGCGCCACGTCGGAGCCGTTCGTGTCGGGCAACATCGCACTGGGGCTGACCCAGGCCAACAACGAGCAGGGCGACTCCCGAGGCGTCCAGCTGACCCTCCCCAGCATCACCCTCGGCGGGGCGGTGAGCGGCAGCGGATCCCTGCAAGGCGGCCTGGACGCCGCCTGGGGGCGGCAGTGGAACACCGCCACCGTCACGGAGACGACCGGCGCCACCGAGGAGATCAGAATCCCGAGCCTGGCGCACCGGCCCGTGTACTTCTACCGCGCCCCGGCCACCTACGCACTCAAGGTCCTGCGGCAGGAGTCGGCCAAGCTGCTGCCCACCCGGTCCCGGTCCGGGGCGACGACGGTGCCCGACCGCGATGTGGTCTACGGGGTGCCGGAGTGGGTGGCGCTGGGCGCCTACGGCCGCGGCGAACTGCCCGTGCCCGACCGGCAGCTCGTCGACGTCATGAACGCCTGGAGCCGGGGAGAGGTCAGGCTCGGCGGCGACACCCTCGCCGCCCTCCTGGTCCGCTGGAAGGACACCACGCCCGACCCGGTGGACACCGCGTCCGCCGGTTCCGGTTCCGCACCGAGCGCCGAAGCCGCCGACCCACTGGCCAGGCTCACCGCACCGCGGGCCGAGCTGGCCGACCTGCTGTGGGACATGCACCGCGCCGGCGAACTGCCCCTCCAGGACGACGGCATCCTGCGCGCCTTCGCGGCCCGGTTCGGCAAGCCCGCCCCCGACGGGAGCATTCAGGCCCCGCCGGCACCCGTGCCCGACGAGCCCAGGACCGGGCTGCCCGACTACCTGACCCGTGAGGGCAGCCGGCTCCTCGGCCACAGCGCGGTCCACGAGGTGGTCTACGACGAACCCGGCAGGACGCCGCTGGCCGTCGTGACGGAGCTGGTGAACAGGGTGGCTCCCGGAGCCCTGAGCGCGAACCCCGAGGTGTGGAGTGCCGGGGGACGGCACATCGGCTCCCTCCAGGGTCTGCGCGCCGCACTGGAGGGCATGCTGGGCGGCAAGCGGACGTGGACGTTCGCTGAGGAACTGTTCTCCCCGGACGGGATGACCCTGTACTTCCCCAGCACCGGGCTCCCCCGGGCCGGGCTGGGCCTGGAGATCGTCGGCCTCACGCTTCGCGCGGTCACCGGAGCCTTCGAGGTGGGGGAGTTCCTTCCGAACACCGGTCTGGAGCACTACCGGCACGGAGGCGCGACGACCTCCCGCACCGCATCCCGGGACGCCACGGTGTCGGTGAGCGCCAGGTTCGGCGGCGGCGACGGCGACAGCGCCGGCTCCTTCGCCCTGATGAGCAGCGCGGGCATGGCCGCGGCCACGCACAGCGCGCTGACCCGCGGCACCACGGAGACCAACGAGCAGACCGCGTACACCTACGACCAGGGGACCTGGCGGGCCGACGCCACCTTCGAACTGCACGTGACGGCCGAGGTACTGAAGATGCGGCCGGGCTGGTCGCTGAACGACCTCATCGCGTCCGCCGTCCGTAGGCTGGGCACCCACACCCACTCGGCGTCCGACGTCGTACGGGGCACCATCGCCCTACAGGTGCCGAACGCCGTGGCCACGTTCCAGCCCGGGTTCGGTCCGTTCCCCGCACCGGACCCGCGGCCGCTGCCGCCCCTGCCCGGCGACGCGTACGTCACCGGTCTGTCGCTGGAGGAGATCCGCCCGGCGGCCGACGCCCTGTGGAAGCGGCTGTTCGGCGTCGATCCGCGGGCCGACCGGGTGCCGGTCAACAGCGTCGTCCTCCAACTGTCGAACCCCACACAGCTCGCGGCCCTCCTGCCACAGGCCCAACGGGGCCCGGTGGTGCTCGGCAAGGCGCTGTTCGCGCCCGGCCGGTCCGGCGAGCGGGCCGACCTGTCCCTGAGGCTGCACGGGTTCTCACAACTGAGGGTGCTCGGCCGGTTCGAGGGGGAGATCGGCACCGGACGCTACGGGAAGTCCCTGAACGTGACGACGGCGAGTGTCGGCATCGACGACTGGCGGCCGTCAGCGGGTTTCAACACCGTCGGGATCGCGGTCGCCCACACCGAGGACAACGTCGCGCGCACCAACGGCGGCGAGGCCCCCTTCAGCCGGGTCACCGGCGCGACCACGACCGACGCGGTCGGCGAGAGCTACCGGCGTGAGCAGCACCTCAAGCAGCTCGGCCCGGCGACCTGGCGGGTGGAGGCGACGGTCCGGCTGTCCCTGATCGCCCAGAAGCGCCACGAGGGCCTGTTCGTCACCTACTCGGACCCGCCCGCGGAGAGCCGCCCCGTCACCGGCCGTGTCGAACTCCAGCTGCACGAAGGCGAGCTGGAGCAGCTGCTGCGCCTCTGGGAGCAGACACCCCCGTCCGCGGCCCTCGGCCCGAAGGACTGGGCCGCACTCGACGCGGTCCGCGCGCCCCTCGACCTCGTCCCCCTGCTCCGCGAGGCCGCCACGGCCCGCGGCGGCACCCTGACCCGGCTGCCGGAGACGGTGCTCCGTGCCGTGCGGCGCGACACCAAGGGGCGCGACCTCCGTGCGATCGCCTTCACCCTGAACCGCGCCGATCTGGTCCGCATGGCCCATGCCGAGGCGCTGAACTGGGCTGTCACCACCGTGGAGGCGGACCTGGCGGCGGGAACGGTGACGGGCGCGGACGCCACCAGGGCCCGCGAGCTCCTCACCGGGTACCGGGCCCGGCAGGCCGACGGCGCCGCCGAGGCCACCGAGAAAGACCTGTACGCGTTGGTCCGCGAGGTGAACGAGGTCCACGAAGCGCTCCGCCGGGACACCGGCTCCGTGGGGCCGGTGAGCCTGCCCGACGCGCTGCGGTACGTGGAGCTGAACTGGGACCACTGGCTGCGCGTCTTCGCCCACGAGGCCGGCGTTCCGGTACGGCTGGAGCTCACCGGGCCCGAAGGCCGCTTCCACCGCTGGGCGGACCCCTCCGGCCGCGTCCACGCCTTCGACCCGCGTCAGCGCGAAGACGCGCCGAACCTGACCGTGGAGCAGGCCCGGCAGGCGGGGCTCCTGACTCCCGAGCACGCCGAGGCCGTTCGCGACGCCGGCCTGACCCCGGTCGAGCTGGCCCTGGCCTACCGCACCTCGTGGGCGGGCGGCAGAACCTTCGCGGAGGCGGTGTCGCTGGAGGTCGACCAGCGGCTGCGCGAACGAGTCCGCCTGGCCCTTCGTCCCCTGCCCGGCGAGGGCGCCGAGGCGCTGGGGGCCCTGACGGCGGTGCTGCTGGCGGCCGGCCCGGGCGCCCGGGCTCTGGTGGAGACGGGCGGCCGGTACGTGTACGCGGTCAACATCCGCAACACCGTCCGGTTCTCCGGTCCCGACGGCGCCCCGTTGCCGGCGGAAACGCTGGCGGGCACCGCCCGTTCCTTCGAGATCGACGCCTCGGGCACGCTGCTCGACCGCGAGTCGCCCGACGGGGCACCGCCGGTGCGGCAGGCGGAAGGCGAAAAGCTCAGCTTTTCCCAACTGCGCCTCGGAGCCGACCTGTTCGACTTCCTGCGACGCTACGGCCCGGAGCGCCCCGCGGCGGCCGATGAGCAGGACGGGCGTACGGGCGGCGAACCCGGCACCACCCGCACGGGCCGGGTGCGCGTGCTGGACCCGATCGCCGAGGAGCCGGATCCGGAGCCGGAGCAGGCGGGGGCGGAGGAGCCGTAGTCGGACGGGGCGCCCGCCGAGGACGACGGCCGGCCCAGCGGCGACGGTCCGCGGGACGACGGTCCCCACGACGAGAACCCGGACGACGACGGCAGCTTCGACGACAGCCCGGAAGGCGGCGGACCCGGAGGAGCCACGACCGTGTCCCCACCGTCCCTGAGCGGGAGCGGCGGGACACCCGCTTCCGTGGCCCCGAGGAATCCGGCCGGCTCCGCGTCCGGGTCCGCGGTCGTGGCCGGCCGGTCCGGCCGCCGCGTGCCGAGGCGGCCGGAACCGGTGGCGCCGACCCCACGGGCCGTGTGGTCGGGCACGACTACGCCGGCGTCGTTCCACCCGGACAGGTGCTGCCGCTGAACACGTGGGCGACCTGCCTCGCGGTACGAGACCCCGCCACCGGGGCCGAAACCGGGCACATGTCGTCGGCACCCTGGCTCGCGCGGGCCACCTTTGGGCTGACCCCGTACTTCGCCCTGCTCAGCGGCACACAGGACCTGCTCCAGGTGCATATCGCGAACGGGACGGTGCCCATGGCCGGGCATGTGCTCGCGGACCACTTGGCGACCGTCCCCGAACTCCGGTCCCTGCCGGCCGACGTGCCGGTCGTCCTCCTGATGGCCGGCGGCGCATCGGGCCAGTTGAACCTCCCCCGGCTCGTGGCGGCCCGGACGGGACGTGAGGTGTGGGCCCGCAGCGGGGACGTCCGGCTCCGTCGCGCGGAGGACGGACGGAACCTCCTGATCACGGTGGTGATTCACGATGACCCGTCGGTGCCGTACGGGCAGTGGGTGCGCAGTCTCCCGGACGACCTGGGCACCTCCTCGGCACGGGAGCGCGCGACAGTACTGCCGCCGCCCCCCGTGCTGCTGACCGCGTCGGACGGGAGGACGGTCTCCACGGATTCGATTCAGCAGTTCACCGTCGTCGGTCAGGACGGCAGACCGGTGGGGCGCGCCTCGCAGAGTCGCACTGGCCTTCCCCGACGTCCGCACCGATCCCTCTGCCGGGAACAGAACGGCCTCTGCCGTGGAGAGTGACGCGCACGGCGCCTTACTACGTCACTCTGCACGGGGAGCCCGACGAGGTGTACGTGGTCCTGACCGGCGGGGACGTCGTCAGTTTCGACGGGCGGCAGCTCGGCCGGTTCCTCCGCCGCCGGCCGAGCCTGTCGAGCCGTCCGGCCGACGATCCGATCGTCCTGGTGTCCTGCTCCACCGGGGGCTGGACCACGGCACCGCAGGGGAACGTGGCGCAGTTGGTCGCGGACGAGACGCAGCGCGTCGTGTACGCCCCCGACGAGATGACGACCATCGGGCTGAAGATGAAGGGCGACAAGTACGGCAACCTGGGGCTCTGGCTGACCTTCTACCCCCGATGGAACCGGCACCGCCGGCCGCCGGTCCCGGTAGGGGGCGAGCGGAACACCGACCACCGTCAAGAACGTGACCGAGGGGCAGCTGGATGAACGGCGACAGCGACGTCGAGCGAACGGCGGCCGGTACCGCGGAGGCGGACACCGGGGAACAGGAGCACGTACCGAAGGGCCCGGAGGCCGGGACCGCCGCACACCCCGGTCCGGTGGGCGCCCCGGAGCTGCCTCCGCAGCTGCGGGAGGCCGCCCGGTCGGCGCCGGAGCACTGGCTCGCCATGACCGACCCCGGCTGGACCGGCGAGGGGCCCCCGCCGCCGTGGGCGGTGATGGGACAGGTGAGGTCCGGACCGGACGGCGAGATCGAGGAGTGGCGGGCGAACGACGAGCACCGGCCCTCGTCGGTGACGCGCGGCTGGCCGGCGCCCACGGACGAGATCGACGAGGCGATCCAGCTCGCGGTCACCGGTTACGGTCCCGGCGAGGACGTCGTCCGGCTGCTCGCCACCGCCGAGGTGGCCTTCCCGGTCGATCCGGCCGGACGTCCGCTGGTGGCGTCGACCCCGGACGGCATCCCGGCCCTGCCGGTCTACACCTCGGGCGGTCAGATCACCGGGTTGGGCCGGCTGGCCCACGAGGCCTTGCCGGTCCCCCGGTTGCTGTCCCTGCTCGCCCCGGAGCAGCGGCTGCTGGTGAACCCCGCGGGCGCGGCCTGCCTGCTGATGGAGACCGAGGCGCTGCTCGGGGCGGACGCCGAGGCGCCGGCGGGCACCGGCGAGTAGCGAATGGTGTGAGAAGCCGCGTACCGACCGTTCAGTCCAGTGGCTTGATGGTCCCCGTGAGGGCGATCGGAGTACCGTCCGGCAACGTGATGCGCGAGTAGACCCGGCCGCGTTCGATGTCCTCCAGGTGGGTGATGGTCGCCCCTGACTCCTCCTTCCACGAGGTGAGGAACACCTCGGGCCGGATCTCCTGCGAGGTGACGGCCACCGTCTCGGTGTGGCCGTCCGGTACCAGGCCCCCGCCGTTGACGACGGTGAAGGTCATCCGCTCGCCGGACTCGAAGCGCATCTCCAGGGACAGCTGTCCCAGATCGGCGAAGAAGTTCCGGTTGGCCATCGGCTCTTGTGACATGACATGCCTTCCTGATGAGCTCGTACGTGTTCCCGCCAGGATTCCCCAGCACCCGCAGCGGGTCATCCGTCGTACGACTTAACGTTCCGCTCGGCGGACGACGTACGCAATCGAGCGCGATCTGGAGGACTCCCTCGCCGGCTGCCGCCGCGGCAGCGTCGGGACGCCGGCCCGCCATCGGCTGCCGGACGCGGCACCATCGTTTCGGCAGTCTTCTCTTGGCCCATCCCGCACCTCGTGATCCGGGCGCACCCGGCCGCACATCCGGAGACAGCCTGACGGCACTGCGCCCCACCGGTCGACACCGGTGGGGCGCGGAGAGAGCCCACGGTTCGCCCACAGCCTTCCGGAAGCAGGTGTCGGGCCCGCTGGTGTTCGGGGGTGCCGGTTGTCAGCCCTGGCGGGCCTCGAAGCGCGGGTCCTTCTTGTTGATCGGGGTCGCCGTCAACGGCGGGTGTGAGTGGTGCTTCCGTAGCGCCGCCCGAACCGCTGGACCCGTCCCGCCGTGCCGACGACGCGGGAGGTACCGGTGTAGAAGGGGTCGGCTGGGAGCGCCGGACGGCGGGGGTCAGCGTTCCTCGCGGAAGAGGACGTGCGTGCCGGTCTTCGCGCAGGACCAGCCGGTCGGGGTCGCCCCTTTCGTGTGCACCCGAATCGATTGACTCGAGCATGTCCGGCGAGAGGTCCAACGGCATCCGCCGGCCCCGGATCGCGGCGGTGAGGGGGCCGGGCGCGCGACGGTGCCGCCCTGTCCGCGCTCCGCCCACCGGGCGTTGGTGACCGACGGCTGCCGCAAGCCGGGCGCCAGCTGGCCCCTGGCCGGTGACACGAGGGCCGCGACACGTGAACTGTCCGTGGTGAGCCGCTCCGAATCGCACCGCCTCATGACGCCGGACCTTGGTGGGCCGGTCGCCATATGTCGGGGTGGGCGGCGGCGAGGCTGCGGGCCGTCACCCGGCATGCCCTCACAAATTCGGCCACCGTTTCCGAATCGTCGTCGCCGCGCCACATGACGCTCATGCGGTTGTAGAGGCCGGGGATCGGCACGAAGACCACTTCCGGATGTGCGGCGAAATGGAACGAGGCCGGAACCGCCGACACCCCGAGCCCCGCCGCCACCAGATCGGTCACCGCCGCAGGCGCGGTGGGTATCACGTTCAGTTCGACATGCGCGGCTTGCGCGGCGGCCCGCAGCTGCGCCCAGCAGTGCCCACGTTCCCGCACCGGAAAGAGCACGGGGGCATTGGCCAGGTCGGAGACCGTGACCTCCGTCGCGCGCGCCTTCGGGTGTTCCCGTCCCACGAGCGCGCTGGTGTGCTCCTCGATCAGCGCCTCGCTCACACATCCGTCGACGGGGTGCTCGTCCCAGGTCAGCACCGCGTCGACGCGTCCGTCAACGAGCGCGGCCGTCTCGTCGTGGTCGTTCAGAGCGGTCACCGACACCTGCACGTGAGGATGAGCGGTGCGGAAGGACCGCAGCGTCTCGGTGAGGAGGCCGCCCGGCGGTCCGGGCAGCGGGGCGGACACCGTCAGCACCACGGCGTCCTCGTGGCCTGCGGCCGCCGACCGGGCGGCTCGCACCAGTCGGCGGTTCTGCGCCAGTGCCCGTTCGGCGTACGGCAGGATCAGACGGCCGGCCGCGGTCAGCTCGGCTCCCCGGGGCGTGCGGTCGAAGAGCACCACCCCGAGCAGCCGCTCCAACTGCCGCACTTGTCTGCTGAGCGCCGGCTGGGCGACGCCGATATTGCTCGCGGCATGCCCGAAGTGTCCCTCCCGCGCGACCGCGAGGAAAGCTCTCAACAACCGGGGCTCGATGTCCGGCTCGGACGGTGTCGTCCTGAACGGTGGTTCTGGCGTGTGCACAGGAGAAGTCACCTTCGCGGTCGGGATGCCGGACGTGGCACAGCCACGTCCGTGAGGGAGAACCCCACGTGGCGCCGGGGGCATTCCGTCGCGGCATTACCTGATGTCGGAACGGTCTTGGACGGTACCGGACTCGTTCTGTTGAGATGGCAACGAATGTATAGGAAGCGAGAATTCACGTAACATCCCTGTCTGGAAACATAAGTTCCCCTGTTCTGACGGGTGCCGACACCCAGACCGCTGTTGTCTTCCTGGGCGGTCCTGTCCGTATCGGGGCCCGGGCGGCGGACACCGCAGGCGCGTACGCGCTGCTCGAGCACAGCGGGGAAGCTGGCTACATGTCTCCGCTGCACTTGCACGAGTCGGCCGAGGAGACCTGTCTGGTCCTCGAGGGCACCCCTCGGGTCGAGGTCGGCAACGAGGTGCGCAGGTTCGGCGCGGGTGCCCCGGCCCTGCTCCCCCGGGGGCTCGCGCACGGTTTCGCGGTGGCCTCGACCAGGCGCGGGGCCTGACCCTGCACACCTCGGGCGGCGGCTTCGACGAGTTCGTGGCCGAGATGGGCTTTCCCCGTGCAGCAGACGAGGCCCTGGCCCGCGGCGCGGGTCCCGACCCGGAGGAACTGACGCGCGTCGCGGCATCTCGGGGCCTCCGGATCGTCGGCCCGCCGCTGTTCCCCTGCCCGGAGCCCAGCCCGTACCGGCCGGCGGCTCGCGCACCCCTCCCACGGGAGGGAAACGGTCCCCCGTAGAGGGGCCGGCCTGCGGCTTTCCCCCACCCGGCCGCCGGCCTCCTGTCACCGGCCCGGTCGCCCGGGAGTCATTCGTCCGATGTCCGGTGCGGCCCGGCAGGGCAGGGAAACCCGGGCTCAGCCCCTCACGGGCCCAGGAGAAGCGAGCAGAGGACCCGTATGCCACCACGGCAGACCAGTCGTGCCGGTGCCCCTGGTCGTGTGTCGCCGCCGCGAGCTGAGCACCGGCAAGCTGCCGTGGCCCGCGCCTTCCGGGAGGAAGACTCCGAGATCCGGACCGGACACCCGGCCCTCTCATGGTCGGCCTGCGCAACCTCGCCGTTGGCGTCCATCGGCAAGACAGTCGCCGCAGCATCGCCGCCGCCTTCCATCACAGCGACCGGGACCACCGCCGAATCCTGTCGGCCCTCGGCCTCACCTGACGAAGCCGGACAGACCGCATTCATATCAAGGGGGCGTCCGGCGCATTCCATGAGACGATCCCGACCCACCGCAGTCTGCTCCGGGCCAAGTCCTCAGCGGGATGGAGGAACGTCCGGCCTGTCATACGGGCAGGGGTGCGTCTTCGGTCTCGCCTGGCTTGCCGGAGCCCCTGCCCCCGCGGGAGGACCGGGAGCCGGCTTCCCGGCGTAGCCACAGCATGCTGGGCCAGAGGGCGAAAAGCACGGCGGCAACGCCGGTGAGCGCGATGGCCGCGCGGGGGCCGGTCACTTGAGCGACCAGGCCGGCGAGGGCGGCACCGATGCCCTGCGCAGTGAGGTTCATGGACGCGGCTACGCCCATTCCCTGGGCGCGCTGGGCGTCCGGCAGTATCTCGCCGAGGAACGACACGGAGAGAACGACCTGGATCGCCCAAAGCGCGCCGCTCAGTCCGAAGACGACCAGGGCAAGGTAGGGGCCGCCATCGAGCAGCGCCAGCGGCAGTGGTGCTCCTGCCGCCAGGCAGGCGATCGGGAACACGCGCGTCCTCTGGCGTTCGGGCAGGAAACGGGCCAAGAGGCCCAGCCCCAGAAAGGAGCAGGCGGCGGAAGCCGCCAGGAGGAAACCCACCCAAGCCGGATTCGCGCTGATTTCGTGCACGAACGGAGTGACGAGGGCGTCGGGTGCCATCAGGAACAGCCCGGACAAAGTCGAAGCGAAGATCGCGCGCTGTCCGCGACCGCTCCACACCACACGCAGACCACCGACCAGCGAGCGTCGCTGAGCAGGGGCGGCCGAAGCGGGCCGGAAGCCGACGAAGGACCTGGTCAGGATCGCTGACAACACGAAGGTCGCGGCGTCGACGGCGAGGCACACCCGGGGACTGACGGTCGAGGCGATGATGCCGCCCGCGGCGAATCCGGCCAGTTGTCCCGCCTGGTTCACGGACTGCCGCAACGCCATGGCGGCCGTGTACTGCTCCGTGTCGACGATGTCTCGCAGGAGAGCCAAATGGGCTGCCTTGTAGGGCCCGTTGAGGAGCGACGACGCAGCGACCAGGACGCACAGTGCCGCCAGCGGGATGCCGGGAATCGTCATGGCGGCCACCGCGACCGCACGGATGGCGTTGATGGCGACGATGGCCTCACGGCGCGGCCTGCGGTCCGCGACGGTGGACAGCAGCAGAGCGCCGGCCATGGTGGGCAGGTAGGTGAGCCCGTAAGTCAGGCCGGTAAGAGCGGCGGAGTCCGTCCGGTCGAACACCATGACTGTCAGGGCGACACGAGAGAACTGGTCCCCTATAACAGAAAGGAATTCCGTCGCGCTTGTCACACGGAATTCGCGGACCCGAAGTACGGCCCACATCCTCATGAAGCTGCCAATTTCTGTTGAGCCACGTGCAGTCCCGTGGAGTCGACCCGTTGCCCCCGCGTGCGCCGGTGGGGTGGACGGAGGACTCAGTCGCTGGACCGCCGCCCACCCCCTCGGGCTACTTGGTGGACCAGTCCGAGGGACCCGCGAACCAGTCCGGAGGACCGGCGAACCAGTCCGGAGGACCGGCGAACCAGTCCGGAGGGAGGATTTCCGTCGCTCGATACATAACGAGCCACCTTTCTGTATACGTGTGACACGGCCGTCAACCTGCCTGTGGAGACAGTATGTTGCGCCGTCACACAGCGCTATAGGGAAGGTCACATGCTCCGGATTGAACTCCTTGTCGCTCTCCGACGTGCACACGTGGGTGCGGCAGGGTTGACCGGGCGGACGGGTCGGCGACCGGAGGCGGAGTGGACGTCACCGCGAGCGGCACACCTGTCGGTGCAGTCGAGGAGGGTGTGCCATGACTGTGGTACCGGGCCTGTTCCCGCGGGAGGTATGTGCACGTGATCGGGCGGGAACCGGAGTTCGAACAGCTGTCTGCCCTCCTTGATTCGGCGGGGCAGGGACACGGTCCTCGGTGGTCGTGTCGGGCGAAGCAGGCATCGGAAAGAGCCTGCTCGCCTCCGCAGTCGTCGAGGCGGCGTCTTCATCGGGCTCCGGAATCCTGTCGTGTCACGGCATGCGCGGCGCATGCGTGGCCGGTTTCGAGGTGTGACGTGCGGGCAGAGAGAGAACCGACCGAGCGCCTTATCACCGGGCTTGCCGCATGACGCCGCTCAGCGAGAAAGATGCGCTGAACGTGATCGACAGGCACGCGCCCGCGAGCTGTCCGGACCGATGTCCTTCGCAAGGTGGAGGCCGTCGCATCCTGGGCGTCAGCTCAGATGGCGGCGAACGAGCGCCGCCTGGACGAGGCGGTCGCCCACCTGCTGAAGAACGTCGAGCATCCACCCATCGGCGTCTGAGCGGGCGGTGAGCTTGCCGACGTGGCCGCACGAGCCGGTCGGCCGACCGGAGGTGGTGGGGGGCCGGCTCGACATGGCGACGACAGCCCTCGCGTCCAGCGCGCGCCGAGCTGCCGTTCGAAATCTTCCGCCGCACCCTGCGGGGGTTCCACGTCCACCGCTGGATCCACGTTGGGCCGGACGTGGGCGGACCGCGCCTGCGCGGGGTCCTGTGTCGTCGGCTCGCCGCCGAAGTCACCGGCGTGCCGGGTGAGGGTGTGACTCTCATGGTCCCGGGGTCCGGTCCGCTCCTGGTTCCGGTGGTGGACGCGGGCGTCGGCGTTGTCGACGGGCTGTGGGTTGCGGGCGTGGGGGGCGAAGACCTCGGCGATCTGCCGGAGGTGGTCGTCGGTGAGGACGAGGGGGCGCAGCAGAGCCTCTTCGGTGAAGGGGCCCATGATGCTGGAGGTGCCGGGATCGGAGTGTGCGCGGGTGCGGCCGCCCGGGACGAGCAGGGCGCGGGGGTCGGCCCTGTCGTCGCGCACGCCGAGGCCATGGATGATCTCGTGTACGTAGGCCTCGGGCCGGACGTCGGCGTACCACACGTTTTGCACCATGTCCCGTTCGCCGGGAACCCCCGGGCGTACGGTGACGACCGTGTCGGCGTGGTCCGGGCCGGGGTCGTCCACGAAGTCGGCCTCGAGGTGGAGGACCGGTCCGTCGCCGGCGGCCAGGCCCGGTACCGGAAGGCGGTAGCCGGGCCGGTTGACCAGGGTGTCGATCGCCCGGCGCACCTTCTGCTTGAGTAGTTCCAGCCGGTGCTGGTCGGTTCCGTCGGGGCGCAGATGGATGCGCCGCGTGAGGTGGATGTGCCCGGAAGGATCACCGGGGCCGGTGTGCCACTGCCAGGTGTAGCCGACGCGGGTGAGTTCACCCGAGGCTGCCGGTCGTGTCACACGCCGGGAGCCGTCACTCCGGGCGCGGATGACGAACGCCTCGGCGCCGGAACGCCCGAAGGGGATCCACCGTTCGGTGTCGACCCGCCCGGACGAGGAGGCGGTGCCGGCTCCGTCACGCGAGGAGAGCCCCGTACGCGGGAAGGAGCTGTCGGCGTCCGCGGTGACCGGCACCTGTCGGGCGGGCCGCTCCGCGCTGTGCGTCGCGTACGTGGAGGCGGGAGCCGTGTCCGGATAAGCGGGCAACTGTTCTTCATAGGACGGCAGAGCATCCTCATAGCCGGGGAGCTGATCCCGGGAAGGGCCGCCGGCGGGCGCCTCGTGCCCGGACCAGACAACGTGGCCCGAAGCACTGTCCCAATACCCGTGTCGGTTCTCCCGCGCGTCGAAGACACCGACGATCGCCTCAGGGGCGATACGGTGGGTGAAGGCGACTTCGTCCTCTTCCATGGGAACGAAGCCGTCGGGGAGCACCGAACCGCTCGCCTGCTGGCGGGCGATGGTCGCCGTGACGTCCACGCCTGTGCGGTCACTGTTCGCGGCGGTCGCAATCGTGTAGCGGTAACGCTTGTTGACACACCGGTACATCTGGTTGCGCGTCGTCGAGACGTACGGGGATTCGGACGTGTTCTCGACCGTCCACCGCCACAGGGCGACATGCGAGCCGGCGCTGTCGGCGACGAACCCCTGCCGGAACACCTCGTCGGGCAACCGGTCGGACCACCGCCACACGACCTCACCGTGGCCGCTCTCCACCATGAACGTCCTGTCTGTCGTGTTGACGGCCGAGCCGGCCGCCGCTGATGGGCCGAGGAGGGCCCCTCGGCAGAGTCACCGGCTGGTCTCGGCTGACGCGCTGTGCGCCGTGCGGACCAGGACAGCGGTACGGGGCTGTTCCCGGGGGTGCGGACACCGCGGTGCGGACCGCGGCTTCGCCGGCCGCCCCCGGCCGGACGGCGCCCCGGCCGGACGGCGCTCAGTTCCGGCTGTGCAGGCCTGCCGTCGCGTCGTCGCCGCTCCTGAGGAGTGCGGTGATCGGTACCAGGCACGCGCCGGCCGGCCGGCGGTGACGGCCATGCCCCGCCAACTCGTCCGGGGGAGTGCACCGGTCCTCATCCGCGTGGGTGCCCCGATGCCGGCCGGTGCCCCCGAAAGTGAGGACACTCGTGGTCAGGCCGTGCTCTGACGGGACGTCGGTGATGCTGGGAGCCATCTTTCTTCCTAGTGGTGTGCACTGCTCGGCAGTGGAGGTCGATCGGGTGTGTGGCGCGCGTGCGCTCGTGCGAGGGCCCTGCTCGGCGGTCGGACCCGTCGCGGTCCGCCGGTCACTGACGATGGCTCACGCGGAGCCCGCCGTCGGCAGCCGCCCCCGGCGAGGTCGGCGAACCGTCCCTGGGCGCGACCAGCCGGCACGGTGGCGCGTCGATCCAGGAGGAACTTGCTACGTGAAGCAAATATACTTACGTGTCTCTCCTGCCGTTCGGCAGAGTCGTGTGCGGTGCGTCACACGCCGGGCGCACCCGACGTGCCACGTGAGGATGCCGCGCCGGCGGTACGTCCGGACGGCGGGCGCTCATGCCCCGGCCCCCCGGCGCCGGCGCTCGCCGGGCGCGCGGCGATCAGGTGGCGACGTTCCGGAGGGCTGCGGCGAGCTTGCCGAGGTCGAAACCCTCCAGGTGGTCGAGGAAGTGCCGGCGTATGGCGGCGAGAGCGCTCGGCCACGCCTCTTCCAGACGGGCCAGGCCGCTGTCGGTGAGGTAGGCGTGCCAGCTGCGGCCGTCCTGGTCGCACCGCACGCGCTGGATGTAACCCTGACTCTCCAGGCGGTGTACGACTCGGGTCATGCCGCTGAGCGACATCTCGCAGGCGTTGGCGAGAGCGCCCATGCGCATCTGCCGGTCGGGCGCCTCGGACAGGTGCATCAGCGTCAGGTACTCCGTGTTGGACATCCGCTGCTCACGCATCATGTCGGCGTCGATCGCGCGCGGCAGGGCGTAGATGAGGCAGGGAAGGGCCCGGACGACGGCCTCTTCGTCCGTGGACAGCGGTCGCACGCCGTCCGTGGTTGCTGCGGGCTTCGGTGCCATGGGTCTCATCCTCGTGTTTCGCTCGGTGGAAGGTGTGCCGGCCGGGGGCGGACCCGACTGAAGGGTTCGCTCGATTACTTGATGAAACAATTATTAGTGGTAGATTGCTTGCCGTAGCAATTATATCCCGGGCTGCCGCCGGGCGTGCCGCCGTGAAGGGGGTTCCGGCATGATAAGGATCAGACCGCACCCGGCCGGGGCGAGCCGTGTCGCTCCCGTCGCGACGCCCCGGCCGTCCCACCCCTACGGGCAAGTACTGTGGGGGACATGTCCTCCGACGCACGGTCTCCGAAGCCCGCTGAGCGGGCACCGCGTCCTCTCACCGCGGACGAGGAGGCCGTCGTGCGGGCGCTCGGCCGCGTCGTCTACGCCATGCCGCGCGCCGTCGACGCCGACATGATCCGGGAGCAGCGTCTTCCTCTCGTCGAGTACCTGGCGCTGATGAACCTTTCGGAGGCCCCGGACCGGCAGATGCGCATGGGCGATCTCGCCGCCGCGGTGGAGATGTCGGTCAGCGGTATGACGCGCCTGGTGGACCGGCTGGAGAGGCGAGGGCTCGTGCGGCGGGTCAGGTCGACGCAGGACGCCCGCGGTTGGAACACGAGCCTCACCGACGCGGGCTTCGCCCGGCTGGAGAAGGCCTGGCCGACCAACCTGGCATCCGTCCGACGCCACTTCCTCGACCACCTGGCCGGCCTGGACCTCGTCAGGCTCGCGGCGGTTCTGCGCGGCATCGCCACCTGACCGGTGCCGCTGTCCGCCGTACCCGCTCGAAACCACGGTGCGCCGTCCCGGACCCGTGCGCCGGGCCGTACGAACGTTTCGCGTCCCCCGCTGCGCGCACGCACGGGGGACGGCGCCGCCCGGGCACCCCCAGTCAACTCATCTCTTCCAAGGACTGTCATGTACATCGCTGCGGTTGTTCTCAGCGTCCTCCTCGCCCTCCTCTCCCTCGCCGCCGGCGTGCCCAAGGCCCAGTTGAAGGGCGATGCGCCGAACGGCCTCGTGGCGAAGGGACTCGGCACCGGGCTGGTCCGCTTCATCGGCCTGGCCGAGGTGGCCGCGGCGGTGGGACTCGTAGTGGGCATCTGGTGGCAGCCCCTGGGCATCGCTGCCGCCTGCGGCATGGCCGTCCTGTTCCTCGGAGCGATCAGGTACCACGTGAAGTGGGGCGACTACGGCGACAGCGCGTCCCGCGGCGGTGCGATGGCTCCGGTGCTCTTCCTGGTCGTCGCGGTGGCGGCGGCCCTCACCCTCGCCGCCTCGCAGTGAGCCCGCGGCGTACGAGACGCCGCTCCGGCTGCGGCCGGCCGGGACCCGACGGGCCCGCCCGGCCGTGAGCGCGGCTCCGCCGGCGTCTCCGGAGCTGCTGAACACAGTCCCGTACGCCGGGCGATGGGTCTTCGAACGCGCCGGTCTGGCGGGCGGCACGTTCACGCATGAGCACGTGTCCTGGCGCTGCCGGGTGACGGCCTGGCTCCCGTGGTCGGCATGAGGCCCGGCCGTGGTCAGCGTGATCCGCCTGCTGCCGGCCGACGACGATCCCCTGGTCCGCGCCGGGCTACGTCCGATGATGGGGCTGCCGACGACATCACGGTGGTCGGTGAGGCGTCGGACGGCGACGAGGTCCCCGCTCTCGTCGGCCGTCTCCGCCCGGACCTTGTCTGATGGACATCCGCATGTCGACCGTGGACGGTCTGGAGGCGACCCGGATCCTGCGCGCCCGCCCGGACCCTCCCGAGATCATCATGCTCACCACGTTCGCCACGGACGGGTACGTCCTGCGTGCCCCGCGGACCGGCGCCAGCGGGTTCCTGCTCAAGCACACCCTC
This sequence comes from Streptomyces sp. NPDC029138, assembly GCF_055564375.1. Taxonomy (NCBI): domain Bacteria; kingdom Bacillati; phylum Actinomycetota; class Actinomycetes; order Kitasatosporales; family Streptomycetaceae; genus Streptomyces; species Streptomyces sp. NPDC029138. Next base: position 15,016 of record NZ_JBVHWM010000032.1, on the reverse strand, counting down.
CCGCAGGACCTCGTGACCGCCGTGCGCAGAGCCGCCGCCGGCGAGCCGGTGTTCTCCCCGAGCGCCCTGCGCCGGCTCATCGTCAGTCGCGGGGCCGTCGTCCGAGGACGGGCCGGTGCGGCAGGAGCCCGCCCGGGACGGGCACACCGCGCGGGCGCTGCTGGAGCGACTGGCCGCCCGTGAGCGGGAAGTCTCCGTCGCGGTCGCCGAGGGGAGGACCGACGCCCAGATCGCCGCCGATCTGCACTAGAGCATTCCGACGGTCAAGAGACATGTCTCTCACGTTCTGACCGAACTCGAACGGGACAACCGGGGCCAGATCGCCCTTCTCGTCCACCGGGCCGGTCTGATCTCACCGGCCGGGCGGCTCGCCCCGGCGCACCGGTCATCCGTGAGCCGCCACCGGCCGCTCGGTTCCCGCCTCGACCGGTGAGCCGAGGTCGACGTCTTCCAGCGGCGTCTCCCGGCCGTCCTCGTCGACGAAGGCCACGCGCAGGGGCCGGCCGCTCGTCCGGCTGCCGCGGCGCACCAGAGGGCCGTCGGGGTGCGGGCAGTACTGGTCGCCCCACTGCTGGAGCGCGCCGAAGACCACCATGAGCTCTCGCCCCGCGGGGGTCAGGTGGTAGGCCATCCGCGAACGGGTGCCCGCCTCCCGGTAGGGCCGCTTGTCCAGCACTCCGCCGTCCACCAGGACGCCGAGCCGCTGGGTGAGGACATCGCTGGCCACGTGCAGACGTTCCCTGAACTCCGAGAAGCGCGTCGCCCCGTTCAGCGCCTCCCTGAGTATCAGCAGACTCCACCGGTCACCGAACACCTCCAGCGAGCGGACGATGGAACAACGTGCCTCACCCCTGGCGGCTGCATGGCTTCTCTTCGGCATGCCGCCATCCTACCGCTGGGACGTGTTTTCCAATCCAGATGCTAGATTGGAAAACAGGTCCCAGACTCGGCGCACCCGGAGGTCACCGTCAAAGCACAGCAGCGCCTCGTGATGGACAGGTCGGATCCCCGGGTGTGGCGGATCACCTTCGACCATCCGCCGCTCAATCTCATCGACCGCCACACCATCAGTGAACTGACCGCTCTCCTCGAAGAGTTGGAGCAGGACCCCGACGTCCGCGTCGTGGTCTTCGAGAGCGCGGTCCCCGACTTCTTCCTGGCGCACTACGACGTCGACGCCCCGCCGCCCCAGAGCCCGCCGCCGACCGGACCCACGGGTCTCTCCCCCTGGCTGGACGTACTGGCGCGGATCGCCGAGGGCCCGTTCGTGTCGATCGCCAAGATCCGGGGACGCGCCCGGGGCGCGGGCAGCGAGTTCGTCTTGGCGTGCGACCTGAGGTACGCCAGCCGGGAACACGCGGTGCTCTCCCAGCCCGAGATCGGTCTCGGACTCGTCGCCGGCGGCGCCCCCACACACCGGCTGCCCTTCCTCACCGGCCGCGGCCGGGCGCTGGAGATCATGCTCACCGGCCAGGACTACGACGCCGACCTCGCCGAACGCTACGGCTACGTCGACCGGGCGGTTCCGGACGCCGGCCTGGACGGCTTCGTCACGGACGTCGCGGAGAGGATCGCCTCCTTCGACAAGGTCGCGCTCGTCGAGGTGAAGGACTTCGTCGGCGAGGTCACGCTTCCCGCCCACGGCCTCCAGGCCCGGACCGGCCGCGCGTTCTGGGCCTCCGCGGCCCGCCCGGCCAGCCGGCGCCGGCTCGACGCGGCGCGGGAACGGGGACTGGGCAGCCCAGGCGACTTCGAGATGCGCATGGGGCGGCACCTGCCGGACCTCGACCGCCCGGCCGGCTCGTAAGGGCCGGCCACCGCAGTGACCTCGCGTCCCCCGGCGCGGCATGACTCCGGCTCCGGAGAGCCACCTACACCCCGCAAGGAGACACCCATGAGTACCCACGAACAGTTCGCCGTCGAAGAGGTCAGCCCGTCCTACTGGCGGGTCACCTTCTCCAACGGGGAGATCAACCTGATCGACCCTGACACCATCGAGCAGCTCGCCGAGCTGGTCACCCGCATCGAGCAGGCCCCGGAGCTGACCGCGGTCGTCTTCCGCAGCGCCAACCCCGACTTCTTCATGGCGCACTGGGACATGCTGGCCGACCGGTCCCGCGTCGCCGCGATGCGACCGGCTCCCTCCGGCCTCCACCCGTTCGCCGACAACCTGTACCGGCTCGGGAAGGTTCCCGCCGTCACCATCACCGAGCTCAACGGCCGCGCCCGCGGCGCCGGCAGCGAGTTCGCCCTGGCGACCGACATCCGCTTCGCCGGACCGGGCGCCGTGCTCGGACAGTTCGAGGTCGGCGTCGGATCCGTCCCCGGAGGAAATCCCAGCGGCCGGCTGCCCCACCTGGTGGGCCGCGGGCGCGCCCTGGAGATCCTGCTCGGCGCCGACGACTTCCCCGCCGACCTCGCGGCGGCGTACGGCTACGTCAACCGCGTGCTGCCGGAAGGCGAACTGGAGCGGTTCGTCGACGGCTTCGCCCGCCGCGTCGCGGGCTTCGACAAGACGGCGATCACCCGGACCAAGGCCCTGGTCGACGCGGAATCCCTGCCCGCCGAAGAATCCTACGGCGCCAGCCTTCAGGCCTTCTTCCAGACCTCCGGACGCCCGGAGAACGCGCACCGCGTCCGCTCCCTGTTCGAGCGTGGGCTCCAGCGCGCCGACGGCGTGGAACTCGACCTCGGCCGCCGCGTCGCGGAGTAGGACGAACGCGGGCAGCAACGGACCCGGAAAGGCAAGTGCATGACCTTCACCCGTCACGACGTCGAGATACCGGCGGAAGGGGCGACCCCCGGGGCTTGGCTCTTCGTGCCCGACCGTGCCGGCACGCCGCTCCCGGCATGACCATGGCCATCGGGCTCGGCGGGATCAAGGACCAGGGACTCGAACCCTTCGCCCGGGCCTTCGCGGAGGCAGGTTTCGTCGTACTGGCCCGCGATCACGGCACCTTCGGCTCCAGCACCGGAACACCACGGCACGATGCCGACCCGTGGCAGCAGGTCGCGGACTGGCGCCGGGCGATTTTTTACCTGGAGGCGCGGCCGGAGGTCGACGCGGGCCGCATCGGTCTGTGGGGGACCAGCTTCGCCGGGGGCCATGCCCTGGTGCTCGGCGCGACCGATCGCCGGCTGCGTGCCGCCGTGGCGCAGGTACCCATCGTCAGCGGCACGGAGATCGGCCTGCGCCGCGCCCTGCCGGAGTACCAGGCGCGGATAGAACGGCGTTACGACGACGAGCGCGCGCAGCTGCGGGGGAGTGACCCGACGACGGTCACGATCGTCAGCAAGGACCCGGACGTCCTCGCCCTCTATCACGCTCCTGACGTCGTCGACTTCCACCTCCGGCCGTACGACTCCGACGTCCCGTGGAAGAACATCCTGACGCTGCGCTCCAGCCGGAACAGACGTATGTACGAGCCCGGGGTGTGCATCAACAGGATTTCCTCAGGGGGTGTGATGTCGGACATGATCCGGGCGGCGTGACACCCCCCGCATCGGCGTATGATGGATGTCAACCCTACCGCTTCTTCCTGGAGTTGAGAATTCTTTCCATACTTGATTAGACAATTGTCTGGGTGTGTCGCCGCAGGTTGGCACATCACCGACGCGCCGCCCTGACCCTCTCGGGAGCGGCACTGCTCGTGGGCGGGGCCCTCGCACAACCTGCCGCGGCGGTCGAGATCCCCTGGGGACAGGCCAACTTCCACACCGGTACCAACCTCACCGGCACGGTGTACCCCATTCCGGCTACCGACACCGCGTGCACGAACCTTCCCGAGCCGATGCTCTCCGTGGCCAACTTCAAGTACGTCGACGTGGAGATCTACAGCGGCAAGGACTGCACCAACAGCCTCGGCGACGTCACCGGCCTGCACTGGTGGAATGCGCCTGCCCCGATCTACAGCTACCGCGTCACCCCCGCCTGGCCCTCGGCGGCCTGACCCGCCCGGACCGGTGCCCGAGGAGCTCCGCCCGGCTGCGGCGCGACCACCACGGCGCCTGCGGCGGTGTGCGCGGCCGGCTGACTTCTGTCGTCCCCGGACCGCGTCGAGCCCCGCTGGGCCGTTTCCCAGGGGCGCGTGCAGGCCGCGTGGTCAGCCGGTGACGGTGCGGGCGGCCTGTTCGATCAGGTCGGCCACGGCGGCCGGCCGGGAGACGGAGACGGCGTGGGAGGCGTCGACCTCGACGGTGTGGGCGTGGGCGCGCTCGGCCATGAAGCGCTGGGCGGCCGGCGGGATGTTGTAGTCCTGCGTGGCGATCAGGCTCCAGGACGGAATGGCCTTCCAGGCGGCCTCGGTGGCCTTCTCCTCCAGGGCGTTCGCGGCGACGGGGCGCTGGGTGGCGGCCATGAGGTCGGTGACCGGCCTGGGTACGTCGGCGGCGAACTGGTCGTGGAACTTGTCGGCCTTGATGTACAGGTCGGTCTTGTCGCCGTTGCCGACGGGGTCGAGGTTGGGGCCGAGGGTGCTGCCGGGGAACTTGGCAGACAGCTCCAGTGCGCTCTCGCCGGCCTCGGGGGTGAAGGCGGCGATGTAGACGAGCGCCTTGATCCGAGCGTTGTCGGTGGCGGCCTGACTGATCACGGCGCCGCCGTAGGAGTGGCCCACCAGGACGACGGGGCCCTGCACGCTCTTGAGGAAATCACGGAGACCGCCTGCGTCTTCCGCCAGTCCGCGCAGCGGGTTGGCGGGTGCCACCACCGGATAGCCCTCGCGCCGCAGCCGCTCGATGACGCCGTTCCAGCTGGAGGCGTCGGCGAAGGCGCCGTGCACCAGGACGACGGTGGGCTTGGTCTCCGGCTCGCTGTTCATGGGGATGTCTCCCTCTTGTTCGGTGGTACGACGGTCGGTGCTCACGTCCGCGGTGCCGGCGCCCGGTCGTTCCGGGCGCCGAACGGCGTGCGGCGGGTCAGCGGGTGGTGCTGCGGGCGGCCTGTTCGATCAGGTGGGTGACCGCGGCCGGCCGGGAGACGGAGACGGCGTGGGAGGCGTCGACCTCGACGGTGTGGGCGTGGGCGCGCTCGGCCATGAAGCGCTGGGCGGCCGGCGGGATGTTCTTGTCACCGGTGGTGACCAGGTCGAACGACGGGATGCTCTTCCAGGCGGCCTCGGTGGCCTTCTCCTCCAGGGCGTTCGCGGCGACGGGGCGCTGGGTGGCGGCCATGAGGTCGGTGACCGGCCTGGGTACGTCGGCGGCGAACTGGTCGTGGAACTTGTCGGCCTTGATGTACAGGTCGGTGCCGGTGCCACCATCGGCCAGGGGGAAGGTGACGGGGTTGAGGGTCTCGCCGAGCGTGCTGCCGGGGAACTTGTTGGACAGCTCAAGGGCGCTCTCGCCCTTGTCGGGGAGGAAGGCGGCGATGTAGACCAGCGCCTTGACCTGCGGGTCGCCGCTCGCGGCCTCGCTGATCACGGCGCCGCCGTAGGAGTGGCCGGCGAGTACGACCGGTCCCTTGACGCTCGCCAGGACGCTGCGGACGTAGGCGGCGTCGCCGGCCAGGCCGCGCAGGGGGTTGGCGGGTGCCACCACCGGATAGCCCTCGCGCCGCAGCCGCTCGATGACGCCGTTCCAGCTGGAGGCGTCGGCGAAGGCGCCGTGCACCAGGACGACCGTCGGCTTCTCGCCCGCCGTACCGTGCTCGGCCTTGGCCGCGCTGGCAGGGGTCGTGACCGCCAGCGTGAGTGCCGAGACTCCGGCGACGGCGCCCAGCACGGCGATGTGCTTGCGGGTGGGGCGGAAGGCGGTCTTCAGACCCATGGTGACTCTCCTCAGGCAATGGACGTGTAACGGAGCTCGCTCCCCCGGGGCGGTCCGCCCCGGCGACATGGAAGAACTTAGCGCGCAATTGAATTGTGCACAACTCAATAGGCCTCAATGCGCCCGCCACGCGCGTCGGAAGGTGCTCGGTGGTGCCGGCCCACCTCCGCCACGGGTCGCCGACGAGAGGACGGCCCGGTCCGCTCCGCGGGCCAGGCCGTCCTCTCAGATCACGCTCCCAGGGCACCGCCCTCTGCCCGCGCCCAGCAGGAGCTCACACACCCGCGTTCCCGCCGACCGGAACACCGGCGACGGGGAAGTTCTGGTGGAAGACGTTGTCGGGGTCGACCTGCTTCTTGATGTCCCGCAGCCGCTGGAGCGTTGTGCCGGGGAACGCCTCGGCGAGCCGTTCCGGGGTGAACGCCGACTCGAAGCTGAGGTACAGACCGTCGAGCGACGGCCGCACCGCTGCCCAGGCGTCGTCGAACTCCGTGGACGCGTACGGCGCCACGGCCGTGACGGAGAAGTTCTGATGCCGATGGGCGTAGGCGGTGGCGTCGGCCGGCACGTCGTTGACGGCGCCGCCAACGGAACGGATCTGAAGCAGCTCGCCGAACCCGGCACGGGCCAGCCCCTCGAGCCGCTCGCTGAGTTCCCCGTCGAGGTGGACGGCCAGCCCACTGTGGGTGCGGCCGGCCTGCCGTCCCCGGTGGGGTGCCCGTGTCGGGGCCACGACGGCGGCATACGGCAGGAGTTCGGCGCGGCGCCCGACGGTCGGCGCGACCCTCAGGAAAGGGGCCAGGTCGCGTTCGGCCGCGGCCGGGTCGTCCGTGGCGTGGACCACGGTCGCCAGAGCGAAGCCGCCACCCATGAGATAGAGGAAGGCGGAGATCTGCCGTGGCGCGGCTTCCACCGTCTCTCCCCAGGCCCGCAAGAAGGGCGCGAGGCGGTCCGTCCGGTACTGAAGGGTCGCCCGGGCGACGACAGGTGTGGGGGAGGCGCGGAATGTCAGGGAGGTGACGATGCCCATGTTGGCACCGGCCCCGCGTACCGCCCAGAAGAGCTCCGGGTGCCGTTCACTGTCGAGTGTGCGGACACTGCCGTCAGCGGTGACGATCTCGGCCGCCGTGAGGCGGTCGATGGTCAGTCCGTGTGCCCGGCCCATGAGCCCGATGCCCCCGGCGGTCGCCAGGCCGCCGACGCCGACGTCCCCGGAGTCGCCCGAGCTGATGGCCAGCCCCCAGGGATACAGCGCCGCGGCGACCTCGCCCCAGCGGGCACCGGGACCGACGCGGACGAGATCGCCGCCGGGGCCGACTCGTTCGATCGTCCTGAGCCTGCCCAGATCGATGACGGTGCCGCCCCGATTGGTGGACACGCTGCTCATCCCGTGCCCGCCACTGCGGACGGACACAGGACCCTCCGCGTCACGGGCGAACCCCAGCGCCTCCGCCACCTCTGCCGTCGAGCGCGGGCGCAGCACCGCCGCCGGGGCGCCGGTGGCGGTGTAGACGTGCCGCAGATCCCCGTAGCGAGGGTCGCCGGGACGGATGATGTCGAGCATGGCGGATCACTTACCCCTGTTGTCACTGCGGCGCACGCATCGCAGGCGTCACTTCACGAAAATGAGAAACGACCGATGTGGTGTCACACGAATGAAAGTGACACCTAGAGACGACGCACACGTCATCAGACATGTGCTCGGCGGTTTCGTCAAGTTGGCGCATACGTAAATCGACATATGCGGTGCGCCGCGCCCCCCGGATCGCGGCCCGGGGCTCAGCGCAGGAAGTCCAGGACCTCTCGCGCGAACTCCTCGTGGTACTGGAACAGGAAGCCGTGCCCGGCGTCCGGATACACATGGACGCGGGCGTTGGGCAGCGAGCTCCCGAGCAGCCGGAGTGCGGACGGCGGGATGACCAGGTCGTGGTCGCCGCTCGCGACGAGGGCGGGCTGCTCGATGGCGCCGAGTCGGCGCAACGCGTCCTGATCGGGTACGCCCCATTCGAGCAGGGCCTCGTACTGGGCCTCCCGGGCCTCCGCGCTGACGGGCAGATCCCGTTCGTGTTCCCGTTCTATGGAGCGTCCGAGGAATTCCAGGCCGCTGCGCTGGCTGGACTCGGTGTGGTTGAAGAACGTGTACAGGTGGTCCTGTGCCCCCACCCGATCGAAGTCGACGTGGGCGCGGACATCGTCCGGCAGTCCGTGGATACCGGGGGCACCGCGTGGGGCGGTGGCCGCGAGGACGAGCCGGCGGACGGCGTCCGGGTGGAGCAGCGCCAGCTCCTGCGCCGTGTAGCCGCCCATGGAGAACCCGAGCACGTCCACGTGCCGCACTCCGACGGCCTGGAGGAAGGCCATGGTGTCGAGGGCGGTGTCCCGGATGGTGCGGGGTGTGGTGCCGGTACTCAGACCGATGCCGGCGTTGTCGAACGCAATGACGTCGCGTTCCGCCGCCAGCGTGTCCACCAGGGCCGGGTCCCAGCTGTCCAGCGTGCCGCGGAAGTGCTGGAGAAGGAGCAGGGGAGGAGGTGCGCCTCCGATACCGCACCGGCGGTAGGCATAGGTGATGCCGTTGGCCGCCGCGACCCTGCGGTTCGGCGTCTCGATGTACATGTGGGCTCCTGCGCCGGTGAGGTGCTCATGGTGCGCGATGAGCACAGGGACGGCGTCGAGTCTGACGCTGTCTCCCACACCGGGCATCAGCCATTTGACCGTACGCGGCGTTCGTGGGCGGTGGAGCGGGGGCGATGCCGCGTGGACACCGGCGTGCCGGCGCTCCCCTGCGCGCACGGACGAGGACGGTACGAGCCGCAGATGGACGGCGGCCGACGCGAAGGTCCGCCTCGGCCGCTCTGCCGGTTGCCGTACGCTCCCGTCAGTGCCCGCCGGGAACCGCACCGCCCGGTGCGAGCGCGGTGTACATGACCGACCGGTCCTGCTTGTGGCGCTGGATGCGGCCCTTCGCGACGAGACCCTCCAGGGTGTTGCGCACGACCTGCGGGGTGGGGACCCGGTCGGGATGCGCCTCGATCAGCTCTTCGCGCAACTCTTTGGCCAGGCGGGGCTTGTCGTGCCTCTTGAGCAGGTCCAGCAGAAGGTCTCCGAGGAGGGGGCGCCCCGCGGCACGCCTACGGGGAGTCCTGTCCCTGCGCGATGCCCCGCGCCCGGCGGCCCTGGCCGCGCGCGGACGCGCCGGGGACTTCTCCTTCGCGTCCGTGCCCGGCGCCGTCCCCGGTTCCTCGCCCCGTGCCTGCTCCGGCACGGTCGTGGAATGCTCCGCGAGGTCGAGGATGTCCAGGAGCAGTCTCTCCTCCTCGCGCAGGGCATCCAGCTGGCGTTGCAGTTCTTCCCGCTGCCGGCGGTTGTCCGCTAGGTCGGACGCGGCCTGCTCCATGTACCGCGACCGAACCGTGGCGGCGGCTGACTTGGTGGGCACAGCCTTCACTCCCTTGTGTGTGGACGACCTGGGCATCGTACTCAGGAACACCCAGATGAGACGAGTGAGGAGAAGATGAGCGACCGTCTCGGGGCCATGCCCGCCGGGTCCGGGACGGGCACACCTCGTCAGGCGGGCGGAAGCGGGATCCTGGTCAGGCCGTCCCAGTCCACGAGGAGGTTCTCGTCACCAGCGGGCACGAGCTCATAGGTGTGCTCCAACCACCGGTGCACCTCGCTGAGGTCGGCCGCGAAGACCGCTTTCCCCTGCGGGCGCTCCAGCCACAGGTACAGCAGGGGAGTGCCGGTCTGTGCACGCGAGGGCCAGGCCTTGAAGTCACCGTCCCCGCTGAGGCCTTTGACGCCGGCGCTGAGGACGTCGCGACCAACCACCCAGGTGACGGGAGTGTCCGCGGGCACATGGAATTCGAGGCGCACGGTGAGTGGATCGTCGGTGCCATAGCTGAACGCGCATTCGACCGCGCTGTCCTCCGGTGGCGCCGACAGGAAGTGAAGGCTGGTCCGCAGCTCCGAGAGCGGCTGCCGCCTGTGGTCGCTGCGGTCGAGTCTGTCAGTCATGCGCCCGGTGCCCTTTGTGTCGATGACTCCGGCCCCGGCCGGGCCGCCCGAGCCCGCCGACGGCGGACGGGGGCGGGCCGGCATCTGCTGCGACGCAGAGACGGGAACCGGTCGGTGCTACTGGCTGGGAAGCGTCACCTCGGGAGCCAGCAGAACGGCTATGCCGTTGGTGTGTGCCACGGCGTCACTGACCCGCGGATTGAAGAAGGCCGCGACCGCGCTCCGGTGGTGGGGGCTCACGACCAGCAGGTCGGCCTTGAAGTCCGCCGCCGCCGCGGAGATGACGGAGGGCACCTGGTTCGTGAGGCTGTGCGTCAGCTCTCCCTCCGCCGCCACACCGAGGCCGTGGAGTGTGGCCAGGGCCTCCTCCAGGATCGCCTTGCCCTCGGCGTCGTCCTCCAGATTGACGACGGTGTCGCCCGCGACCATGGACGTCACCACGTGAACCACGTGGACCGTTCCACCGGACGAGCGGGCCAGCTCCCCGGCCATCAGGAGTGCCGTCTTCCGGGTGGCACTGGGATCTATGGCCACCAGGATGCGTTCGAACACGGCGTTCTTCCTCTCTGCGACCGCTGCGGCCGGGGCTCGGGCGGTGTGTTGATGGTGGGAGGACGGGTCGCCCTCCCACGGACAATATGACTGGTCATCTTACATGTCAATGTCGCCGGTGCCCTCGTCCCCGGGAAGCCGGGTCAGGGCAGCAGCGGTGGCCCCACGATCTGGATGCCGTGCGCGGCGGCGAGCCGGGTCAGTTCCTCCGGGTCGGGACCCGGGCCGGCCTCCGGCGGTACGGCTGCGTCGAACGGCACGCCCACGTCCGCCACGAACGCGTCGAAACCTCCGCCCGGTGTGTGCAGCGTCAGGAAGCGTGCCGTCGGCGAGGTCACGACGAAGCCGTGCGCCAGCCCGCGCGGCAGCAGCGCGAGCCCGCCCGCCCCCACGCTCCGCACCTCATTGCCGACCTCCACCCGCAGCGTGCCGTCGAGGATGAAAAACGTTTCCTCGTCGGACTCGTGCAGGTGCAGGGGCGACATGTAACCACGTTCACCAGTGTGCTCCAGCAGCGCGTAGGCGCCCGCGGTGTCGGTGGCCCGCGCCCGCATCCGTATGAGACCGCCGAGGAACCGCACCGCCTGCTGGGTGTCGGGGTCCGTCAGGACGGGGGACGTGATGTTGCCGGACAGGGAAGTCACTGCTCTCCTCGCTTCTGCTCAGTTCGGGTGACATTCGAGCAGAAAGCGGAGCTGGTCGTCCAAGACGGAAGTGTCATCGCCCCATGCTGAATCGGCATGTGCCCGCTCGTGCCCGCGCGCCGGAAACACGGCTGCAACAGCGCGTCGGCTCGGGGGGATGGCAGCTCATGATGTTTTTGACAATTCCAAGCAGACCGGCCATATTGAGGGCATGCCTCAAGTCAGCGTCAGGGGAAAGCTGATCGAACACGCGGAGACCGTGTTCCGTCAGCAAGGTTTCAATGGCGCCAGCGTCGCGGACATCACGAATGCCGCGGGTGTGCCGAAGGGCTCCTTCTACAACCACTTCAAGAGCAAGCAGGAACTCGCCGCCGAGATCGTCCGCCGTTACAGCCGCGGGACGGACGTGACCATGCTCGGCACCGGGGACCTCTCGGCGATCGAGCGGCTGCGCGCACACTTCGCCGCCCAGGCTTCGCGCACCAGCTCCACCGGCGTCGAGTACGGATGCCTGCTGATGACCATGGCGAGCGAGGGACCCACGGTCGGTGACGAGGTCGGGACGGTCGTTCGCCGCAGCATCGCCGCGTGGGTCGGTGTACTGGCCCCGGTGATCGAGGAGGGGCAGCGGTCGGGTGAGATCGCATCCCAGGAGCCCGCGGGTGACCTCGCCGCTTTCCTGATCGACGTCTTCGAGGGCGCGGGGCTGCGCGGCAAGGCGACACGGGACGAGGACGCGGCCATGCGCTCCCTCGACCTGGCCCTCGACGCGATCAAGGCGTGACAGCAGCGTTCTTCCGGTGAACGGGGCGATCGGCCCACCGTTCGCCCCCGTCACCTCTCCCGCTCCAACTGGTTCCCGCTGCCGTCTGGCTCCACGCGCCGCCGTACCGAGCTCCCGAGGTGCGGCCTACGCCGTGCGCGTGCCGGTTCCGTGCGAGGCGGGCACGCGGTGGCCCACCCGCGCGAGGAGCGCACCGGTGCCCTCTCGGTCGTCAGGGGCGCAGCGCTTCGAGGGCGATGCTCATCTCCTCGGTCATGTGCGCGTGATCGGCGGCGGTCCTGGCCCGCAGCGCGGCGCCTTCGAAGAGGTCGAGCAGGAAGGCGGCCAGCGCGGTGGCGGGCCAGGCACGGGTGATCTCGCCTGACGCCTGACCGTCCGCGATCGTGGCGGCCATCGCGTCCGTCCAGCCGTCCAGGGCCTCCCGGACCGCCTCACGGACCTTCTCGCCGGCGTTGGCGCTGTCACTGGCCAGCGTGCCGAGCAGGCATCCGAATTCGATTCCGGAGCCACGGATACGTTCGACCTGCGCGGTCAGGTGTCTCCGCAGGCGCTCCAGAGCGGGGCCCTGCCCCTCCAGGAACGAGTGGTCGGTGGCTCGTGCGTAACGCAGGACGATCTCCACACCGAGGTCCTGCTTGCTGCGGAAGTGGTTGTAGAAGGACCCCTTCGGCACACCTGCCGCCTCGGTGACGTCCTGGACGCTCGTACCGGTGAACCCCTTACGGCGGAAGACGTCCTCGGCGTTGTCGACCAGTCGTTCCCGGACACTGACCTGTGGCATGTTATCCGCTCCTCGGCGGTACGTGGCGGGACGGCCGGCGCGTCCGCGAACTTAGTGGACCGGGCGGCGGGCCGGCTGCGGCCCGAGCGGCGAGAGGCTGTGGGGCGAGAGGCTGTGGGGCGAGACGCGTCGACGTGCCGCCGGGCATGTCCCCTCCTCTCTTCGTCCAGTGCCGCGCGCTCCGCTCCGGCGCCTCGCGGCCCGGTCGTTGCCCCCCGCCATGAATGTGGCCGGTCGTCTTGGGAAAGTCAAGTCAGCCCACGCCTCGTCGGGCCGCTGTCCCGCCGACTCGCGGTCAAGAGCGTGGCCACAAACATTCCACTGACACATGCAATGCTGGGACCGATGGCCGGTGGGACACGCTGGGGCCATACGTTTTCCGCGCATTTGCCTTCCCGCACATGGAGTCGCTCATGGCTACGTATCGCGCAGTCGAAGTCGCCCCGGACGGCGGCCTGCGTCCCACCGAGCGGGAGCTGGTCCCGCCCGGGCCGGGGCAGGTGCGGATCCAGGTGGAGGCGTGCGGCATCTGCCACAGCGACTCGGTCGCCGTGCATCCGCATGACGAGGGGGAGACCGGCCGGGTTCCCGGGCACGAGGTCGTGGGCCGCATCAACGCCCTCGGCGAGGGCGTCACGAGGTGGAGCGTGGGCGACCGGGTGGGTGTGGGCTTCCTTGGCGGGCACTGCGGGGTGTGCGCGGCATGCCGGTTGGGTGACTTCGTCGGCTGCACGGACCAGCCGCACACAGGTGTGCATGTCGACGGCGGCTACGCCGAGTACATGTACGCCCGGCAGACCGGCCTGGTGGCCGTGCCGGAGGAGATGAGTGCCACCCGGGTGGCGCCGCTGTTGTGTGCGGGGTTCACGGTCTACAACGCCCTGGTCGACAACATGCGGCAGCCGGGCGGCCCGGTGGCCGGTGACCTGGTGGCCGTGCAGGGCATCGGAGGCCTGGGGCACCTCGCCCTGCAATACGCGCGTGCCCTGGGGCTGCGGGTGGTCGCGATCGCGCGCGGAGCCGACAAGGAGGAACTGGCCCTCAGGCTGGGCGCGCACCACTACGTCGACAGCAAGGCCTCGGACGCCGCCGAGCAGTTGACCGGGCTCGGGGGTGCCCGGATGGTGCTGGGCACGGCGGCGGGCGGGGACGTGAGCCCGCTGCTGGCCGGCCTGGCCCGCCGGGGCCGACTGGTCCTGGTGGGAGTGTCGCCGGAGCCGGTCCGTGTCGCGCCGCGTCAACTGATCTTCGACGCGGTGCAGGTGTCCGGCTCCCTCACCGGAACCTCGGCGGAGAACGAGCAGAACCTGGCCTTCGCCCAGGCGCACGACGTGGCGCCGATGGTGGAGCACACGTCGCTGACCGACGTGCAGGCGGCCTACGACCGGATGCTGCGCGGCGAGGCACGGTTCCGCATGGTCATCGGCATCTGACGGCGGCGTACGCACGTCCGCCCCGCAGCAGTCCGGCCGGTGCCCCCGGGACGGGGCGCCGCCTTTCCCGAACAGGAGTCCTTGCATGTCTGCTTATGTGGCCGATGCGGCCGAGACCCGTTACGTCGAGGGACCGCTGGGCGAGCGTTTCGCGTACCGCAGGTTCGGCCGGGCGGGCGGCCGTCCGCTGGTGATGCACATGCGGTTTCGCGGCACGATCGACCACTGGGACCCGGCCTTCCTGGAGCCGCTGGCCGCCGAACGGGAGGTCATCGTCTTCGACAACCGGGGCATCAACCTGTCCACCGGCAACGCGCCGACGTCCATGGAGGACATGGTGGAGGGCTCACTCGCCTTCATCCACGCGCTCGGCCTGACGGACATCGACGTGCTGGGCTGGTCCATGGGCGGCATCGTCGCCCAGGGCGTGGCACTGGCCGCCCCCGACATCGTCCGCCACCTGGTGGTCGCGGGCAGCTCGGCCGGCGGCGTACCCGACCTGCCGCCGCCCTCGGCTCGTACCCAGCAGGTGATGGCGAAGCCGGTCAACGCCGCCGAGGACTTCCTCTACCTCTTCTTTCCCGAGACCGAGGAGGCGACGGCCGCGGGCCGTGCGTCCCTGGAGCGCCTGGAGTACCGGCTGAAGGACTCCCGGGCGGTCGTCGGCCCCGAGGCGGTGCGCGGCCAGCTCGGTGCCATCGCCTCGTTCAAGGGTTTCTGGCACCGGCAGGAGGAACTGACCCTGCCGGTCCTGGTCGCCAACGGCGCCCACGACGTCATGATCCACTCCTACGCCACCTACGCGATGTCGCAGAAGCTCCCGCACGCCAAGGTGATCCTCTACAGCGACGCCGGACACGGCTTCCTCTTTCAGCACCCCGACGACTTCGCCCACGAGGTCAACCGCTTCCTGTCCGCCTGACCCGCACTGGGGGGGGGGGGGGGGGGGGGGGGGGGGGGGAGCACACCCCCACCCCCCCGCCCCAAAGCAGGGCGGGAGGGCGGCTGGGCACGAGGGATACATCTCTACTCGAGGTTT
>NZ_JBVHWM010000031.1:0-101130 GCF_055564375.1 Streptomyces sp. NPDC029138 | reverse complement strand
GACGCAGACGTTCGTGCGGTTTCACCAGCCACTCCGGGGTAGCCGTGTGTGGTCGTTTCGCCCGCCCCTGCGCTTCTGGGGTGGCCCCCCCCCCGGCCCCCCCCCCCCCCCCCCGAGACCACCACCTCCAGGCCCGCCTCGTACGCCGCCGCCTCCACCCCGTGCAGCACCGCGCCCGACCAGGAACTCTCCAGCGAGTGCAGCACCAGGTCCACCAGGCCCGGCGCCTTCCCCGCGTCGAAGCGGGGGCGGCGCACATAGCCGAGCCGGTCGAGCGCCTCGGTCACCCGGCGGCGGGTCTCCGGGGCCACGTCCTCCCGGCCGTTGACCACCTTCGACGCGGTGGGCACCGACACGCCCGCCTCCCGGGCCACCACCGCCAGCGTCGGCCCGGCCGCCACGCTCGCACTCCCCGCACGGACCATAGGGAACCACCTCTCCGGCCCGCCCCTGGGCCATCGAAAGTTGCGACCAACGCTGCTTCCGCGACCGCCGTACCGGCCGGGCAGAAAGCGCTTCCTACGATAGGTGCGCGTCAAGACGGCGGGAAGACGGGGGAATTCACGGGATGGCGCCGACAGAGACTTTCGAAACTCCCGCGTACGCCGAACAGCCCACATCGAGACCTGTGCACCGGAATAGGTCCGCGCGATGTGGTGCTCTGGATGAACACTGCACGCGCGTGTGTGGCGAAGGGCTGGTGGGCGATGACGGCAGACCGGACGGGCCCCGTGGTCAGAACGCCCTACGGGGCCGTGCGCGGCCGATACGAGCGGGGGATCGCGGTCTTCCGGGGCATCCCGTACGCCGCCCCGCCCTTCGGCCCCCTCCGGTTCCGCCCACCTCGTCCGCCCGAGCCCTGGGACGGCGTCCGGGACGCCGGTGCCTTCGGACCGACCGCGCCGAAGCCGCCGTACTCCGAGGCGTTCGCCCAGTACCTGTCCGACCCGGTGATCCCGGGCGACGACTGCCTCAACCTCAATGTCTGGACCCCCGAGCCAGGACCCGGCGCCCGGCTCCCCGTCCTCGTCTGGCTGCACGGCGGCGCGCTGACCAGGGGCTCCTCGGCCGTACCCGTGTACGACGGCAGCGCCTTCGCCCGCGACGGAGTCGTATGCGTCTCGGCCAACTACCGGCTGGGCGTGGAGGGCTACGGCCTGTTCCCGGACGCGCCCCCGAACCCCGGCCTGCGCGACCAGCTCGCCGCGCTGCGCTGGGTGCACGAGACGATCGAGGCCTTCGGCGGCGACCCCGGCCGGATCACCCTGTGCGGCCAGTCGGCCGGTGCCATCAGCGCCGGCGTCCTCCTCGCCGCGCCCCAGGCGCAGGGTCTGATCCGGCGGGCGGTCCTCCAGAGCGGCGCGCCCGAGGCCTGCGACCGCGACAAGGTACGGCGGATGGTGCGCCGGATGGCCACCCGGCTGAAGGTCCCCGCCACCGCCGAGGCGTTCGCCGCGGTCGACCGCGAACTGCTGCTGCGCACCCAGGCCGAGGTCGGCCGGCTCAGCAGCCCGGTGCTGGGCGGACCGGCGTTCGGCGTCGTCGTGGACGGCGACCTCGTGCCCCGCGACCCGCTGAAGGCGCTGATCGAAGGCACCGCCGCCCGGGACGTCGAGCTGCTCATGGGGTGGACCCGGGACGAGTACCGGCTGTGGCTGGTGCCCGGCGGACTGCTGGAGCGCGTGGACCGGCTCGGCGCGGTCGCCCTGGCCGGGGCGATGGCCCGCTGCCACGCCGGGCACGAGGTGCCGCGCGGCTACCGTGCGCTGCGCCCCGACGCCGGGACCGCCGAGATCGTCGGCCAGATGGTCACCGACCACCTGCTGCGGGTGCCGCTGCACCGGATCGCCGACGCCCGCCCCGGCGGGGCCCACCTGTACGAGTTCGCGTGGCCGTCCCGCCTGCCCGGCCTCGGCGCCTGCCATGCCCTCGAGCTGGGGTTCGTCTTCGACAGCGGGGGCGTGCCCGAGTCGCAGAAGCTGGCCGGTGAGGGCGCCCCGCAGGAGCTGGCCGACGCGATGCACGCCGCCTGGGTACGGTTCGTGAGCACCGGGGACCCGGGCTGGGCGGCCTGGGACGCGACCCATCCGGTGCGCGTCTTCGGCGACGGTGTGCCGCACACCGTGTACGGACCACGGGACGCGGAAGTCGGTCTCTGGGCGCCCGTCTCCGGCATCCCGGAACCCCCTCCCCACCAGTCCGTCCCCCGTGCCCCCGGCGCCGAACTCGCCGCCACCCTGCGCCGCCTGCGCCGCTCGGTGGCCACCCTGCGCCGCTGACCCCCCTCACGGGGCCCAGCAGGCCGCGCCCAGCGCCCGCCGCATCGGCCGGTACGCCGAGCCGGGGGTAGCCGCCTCTTTGGGTGGGGGCAGGCGTATCGGTTGGTACCCGGAGTCGGGGCAGCCGCGTCTTTGGGTGGGGCCTGGGCGTATCGGCCGGTACCGCGAGCCGGGGACAGCTACCTCCGGAGGGGGTGCATCGGCCGGTACCCCGAGTCGGGTGGAGCCACCTGTCGCGGATGGTTCGGCGCTTCAGCCGGTGCACAGAGCCAGGGCCAGCCGCGTCCGGGGCGGCGCTCAGGCATATCGGCCGGTGTCCCGAGTCGGGGCGAGCCACGTGTCCCGGACGGGGTTCGGGCGCACCAGCCGGTGCCCGGAGTCAGGGCCGGCCGCGTCCGGGGCGGCGCTCAGGCGTATTGGTTGGTACCCGGGATCGGGTGGAGCCGCGTCTTTGGGTGGGGCCTGGGCGTATCGGCAGGTATCGCGAGCCGGGGACAGCCACCTCCGGAGGGGGTGCATCGGCCGGTACCCCGAGTCGGGGCGAGCCACGTGTCCCGGACCGGGTTCGGGCGCTTCAGCGGTGCCCGGAGTCAGGGCCGGCCGCGTCCGGGGCGGCGCTCAGGCGGGTCGGTCGGTGCCCGGGGCGCGGGCGGTCGCGTGACGGGCCGGGGTCAGGCGCCGGCCCCCAGTGTCGCGGCGATGGACGCCACCCCCTCCGGTCCCACCCGGCAGCACCCCCCGATCAGCCGTGCTCCCGCCTCCCGCCACGCGGTGACCTGCTCGGCGCCGAACGTGGTGCGCCCGCACCAGGCCCGTGCCCGCGCGTCCCAGCCCTCCCCGCTGTTGGGGTACACCACGACCGGCTTGCCGGTGACACGCGCCGCGATCTCCACCGCGCCCCGCACATCCTCCGGCGCACAGCAGTTGACGCCGACCGCGATCACCTCGTCCGCGTCGGCGGCGGGACCGAAGGCCTCCTCCAGGGGCTGGCCGGCCCGCGTCCGCGGTCCGTCGACGGTGTACGACAGCCAGGCCGGCACCCCCAGCCCCCGCACCGCCCGCAGCAGCGCGGCGGCCTCGTCGGCGTCCGGGACGGTCTCCAGCGCCAGGACGTCCGGCGCGGCGGCGGCCAGCACCTCCAACCGGGGCCGGTGGAACCGCTCCAGCTCGGCCACGCTCAGCCCGTACCGGCCGCGGTACTCGGAGCCGTCCGCGAGCATCGCCCCGTAGGGGCCGACGGAAGCCGCCACCCACAGCGGCCGTGCGATGCCCGTGTCCGCCGCCCGCCGGGCCGCCTCCCGGGCCAGTTCCACGCTGAGGGCGAGCAGCCGCGCGGCTTCGTCGCGGTCGATGCCGCGCTTGGCGAAGCCCTCGAAGGTGGCCTGGTAGCTGGCCGTGATGGCCACGCTCGCACCCGCGCGGAAGTAGGCGAGGTGGGCCTCGGTGACCGCTTCGGGCCGCTCGGCGAGCAGCCGTGCCGACCACAGCTCGTCGCTCAGGTCGTGCCCGGCCGACTCCAACTGGTTGGACATGCCGCCGTCGAGCACGACCGTCCCGGCGGCGAGGGCGTCGGCGAGGCTGGGGGAGGTGCGGCTGGTCATGGTCACGACGTTAGTCGAACGGTATGCAGAAAGGGCTTTCCCTCCCGTCGCGCTTTCTCTGCCGGACCCATTGACCCCCTCGTGGCCCACCCTTACCTTTTCGGCGTTCGGAATGGCAGATGGCGTTCGAAATGGCGAACCCATGCTTCTTCACCGAGAGGCAGTCCGCATGAGCCGAGACCCCCACCTTCCCCCGTCCCCAGCCCGCCGCCTGCTGCTGAAGGGCGCCGCGGCCGTCGGCGCGCTGGCGGCCACCTCCGCGACTCCCGCCCTCGCCCAGGCGGCCCCCACGACCCCGGAGACGGCCCCGAAGGCACCGCCGACGAGGCCCTACGCGAACCCCCTCGTCCTCCAGCGCGCCGACCCGCACATCACCCGCCACACCGACGGCCTGTACTACTTCACGGCCACAGTCCCCGAGTACGACCGCATCGTCCTGCGCCGCTCCCGCACCCTGAACGGCCTGTCCACGGCCGCCGAGTCGGTGATCTGGCGGGCGCACGCGACCGGTCCGATGGGCGCCCACATCTGGGCGCCCGAGCTGCACCGGATCGGCGGCAAGTGGTACGTCTACTTCGCCTCGGCCCCGGCCGAGGACGTGTGGGCCATCCGCATCTGGGTGCTGGAGAACGCCGACGCCGACCCCTTCCAGGGCACGTGGGTGGAGCGGGGCCAGATCAAGACCGCGTGGGAGACCTTCTCCCTGGACGCCACCACCTTCGAGCACCGTGGCACCCGCTATCTCGTCTGGGCCCAGCACGAACCCGGCATGGACAACAACACCGCGCTGTGGATCTCGAAGATGGCCGACCCGTGGACCCTGACCGGGCCCCAGGTCCGGCTGTCCACCCCCGAGTACGACTGGGAGTGCGTCGGCTACAAGGTCAACGAGGGGCCGTACGTACTGCGACGCAACGGCCGTGTCTTCCTCACCTACTCGGCCAGCGCCACCGACTGGCACTACTGCATGGGTCTGCTGACCGCCGACGCGCACAGCGACCTGCTGGACGCGCGGAGTTGGGCCAAGTCGCCCGTCCCGGTCTTCACCAGCAACGACACCACGAAGCAGTACGGCCCCGGGCACAGCTGCTTCACCGTCGCCGAGGACGGCCGTACCGACGTCCTCGTCTACCACGCCCGCCAGTACAAGGAGATGACCGGCGACCCGCTGCACGACCCCAACCGGCACACCCGGGTCCAGAAGCTCGGCTGGAAGCCGGACGGCACCCCGGAGTTCGGCATTCCCGTCGCCGACACCGTGACGGAGGGCGCGTGAGATGAGACGCGCGTACGCGATCCTGCTCGCCCTGTGCTGCGCCCTCGCCGGCGCCCTGGCGACGGCCGGCCCCGCCCAGGCGGCCCCGCGGACGATCGCCAACGGCACGCGGTTCACGGACACCTCCGGCAATCCCGTGCACGCCCACGGCGGCGGAATCATCAAAGTCGGCGCCTATTACTACTGGTTCGGCGAGGACCGCAACAGCGACAACACCTTCCGGTCCGTGGACGCGTACCGCTCCACCGATCTGCGGAACTGGGAGTTCCGCGCCCGCGTCCTCACCCAGTCCTCGGCCACCGAACTGGCCACCGCATACATAGAACGCCCCAAGGTCATCTACAACGCGGCCACCGGCAAGTTCGTCATGTGGATGCACAAGGAGAACGGCACCGACTACAGCGAGGCGCGCGCCGCCGTCGCCGTCTCCGACACCGTCGACGGGACCTACACCTACCGGGGCAGCTTCCGCCCGCTCGGCCAGTACATGTCCCGCGACCTGACCACGTACGTCGACACCGACGGCACCGCCTACATGGTGTCGGCCGCCAACGAGAACTACGACCTGCACCTCTACCGGCTCACCGCCGACTACACCGGCATCGCCGGCCTGGTCGCCAACCCGTGGCCCGGCGGGCACCGCGAAGCGCCCGCCCTGTTCAAGCGGGGCGGCGTGTACTTCATGCTCACGTCCGGTGCCACCGGCTGGAACCCCAACCAGCAGCAGTACGCCACCGCCACCTCCCTCGCCGGCCCCTGGACCTCCTGGAGAGACGTCGGCGACTCCACCGCCTACGGGTCCCAGACCGCCTACGTCCTTCCCGTGCGGGGCAGTTCGGGGACCTCGTACCTGTACCTGGGCGACCGCTGGGGCAACTCCTTCGGCGGCACCGTGAACGACTCCCGGTACGTCTGGCTGCCGCTGACCTTTCCGACCTCCACCTCGATGAGCATGTCCTGGTACCCGGAGGTCACCGTCGACACCACCACCGGAACGGTCAGCGGCACCAGTGCCACCTACCGCACGCTGATCGCCCGGCACAGCTCCAAGTGCGCCGACGTACCGAGCCAGTCCCTGTGGCAGGGCGTCGCCGTCAGCCAGTACACCTGCAACGGCGGCGCCAACCAGAAGTGGTGGTTCAAGGACCTCGGCAACGGCTACCAGGCGCTGGTGGGCCGGGGCAGCTCCCTGTGTCTCCAGGAGAACGCGAGCGACGTCACGCAGGAGAACTGCACCGGCGCCACCGGCCAGCAGTGGTCGGTCACGACGTCCGGCTCGTACGTCACCGTCAAGGCCCGGACGACCGGTGAGTGCCTGGACGTGTCGGGCGCGTCCACCGCCGACTCCGCCGCGCTCATCACCTACGCCTGCAACGGAGCGGCCAACCAGCAGTGGACGCGTGGTACGTGACGGTGTGTCTCGTACCCCGGGCGCGGTAAGGGTGTGATGAACCCCCGGGGCGCCCCGACCGGAACCGGGGCGCCCCGGGTCCCGCCAGGAAGGACGGCCACCGCCGTGATCGAACTGCCCGCCGACGACCGTGTGTCGAGCCCGTACACCGGCTACACCCGCGCCCACTGGGAGGCCGCCGCCGACGCCCTGCTCACCGCCGTCGAGGCGTACGCCACTCCCGACCAGGCCCTCTACCACCTGCCCGGTGACCATGTGAGCCACGCCGGCCACCTCTCCGACGGCCTCGAAGGGTACGCGCGCACGCTGCTGCTGGCCGCGTTCCGCCGCGACGAGACCGCGCTCGGCCGGTACGCCGAAGGCCTCGCGGCCGGTCCCGGCGGGGTCTGGCCGCGGATCACGGACCGCAGTCAGCCGCTGGTCGAGGCCGCCTCGATCGCGCTCGCCCTCCGGCTCACCCGGCCGCTGCTGTGGGACCGCCTGGGCGACGCCGTCCGCGAGCGGACCGCCGCCTGGCTGACGGACGCGCTCACCGCCGAACCCTGGCCGTGCAACTGGGAGTTGTTCCCGGTCACCGTCGGCGGCTTCCTGGCGGAGATCGGCCACCAGGAGGACGCGGCGCGCAAGGCGATCGACCGGGGACTGGAGCGGGTCGAGCGCTGGTACGTCGGCGACGGCTGGTACACGGACGGGGACGGCCGGAAGTTCGACTACTACAACGGCTGGGCCATGCACCTGTACACGGTCCTCCACGCCTGGCTGGCGGACGACAGCGACCTGCTCGCCCGCTACGGCCGGCGGTTGTCACGCCACCTCGCCGACCATGCCCGCCTGTTCGGCGCCGACGGCGCCCCCCTGCGCCAGGGCCGCTCCCTCACCTACCGCTTCGCGACCACGGCCCCGCTCTGGCTCGGCGCCCTGACCGGACACACCCCGCTGCCCCCGGGCGGGACACGGCGCCTGGCCTCCGGCGCGCTGCGGTACTTCCTCGACGGAGGCGCGGTCGACGAGCGGGGCCTGCTGCCGCTCGGCTGGCTCGCCCCCGACGAGTCCCTCGTGCAGACCTACTCCGGCCCCGCCTCGCCGTACTGGGCGAGCAAGGGCTTCCTCGGCCTGCTGCTGCCGCCCGGGCACGAGGTGTGGACGGCACGGGAGGAGCCGGGCCCGGCCGACCGCGCCGACGAGGCCCACCCCGTACCCGCGCCCAACTGGCTGCTCCAGACCACCCGTTCGGACGGCCTGGTCCGGCTGCACAACCACGGCAGCGAGGACGTCCGCTACGACCCCTGCTACACCCGGCTCGCCTACTCGACCGCCACCGCACCCGCGCCGTCGTACGACAACAGCGTGATCGTCGGCGGCGACCCGAGCCGTACGGAGATCGAGCCGCTCGGCACGGGTGAGGGATGGATCGCCTCCCGGCACACCGTGCGCGCCGGGACCACCGTCACCACTCTGGTGGTGGTCCGGGGCGCCGTGGAGGTGCGGGCCCATCTGGTGGCGGGCGCGGCCCCCGGGACGCCGGTGCGGGTGTCGGGCTGGCCGGACGGGGAGGGCGTACGCGCCGAACTCGCCCCGGTCACCGGCCTGTCGGCGGAGCTGACCGGGACGACCGGGGACGGTGAGGCCGCGCTGTTCGTGGCACTCGCCCGGCTCACCGAGGAGCCGGACCCGCTGCCGCTGCGGGAGCTGGTGTCCGTGGCGGTGCGGGAGAGCGACGGGGACGAGCGCGGCTACGAGGTGCGGGTGAGCTGGTCCGAGGGGCCGGCCGCCGCCTTCCGGTTCACGGCGTCGCAGGAGGTGTCCGCCCGCCCGTCCTGGTCGGTGACGCCCTGGTGAGGCGGCGGGGAGGGGTGCCGGTCGTTTCGGTGGGTGCCGAAACGACCGGGGTCTAGCGTGGCCGTATGACCGCAGAGCCCGACCCGGCCCCCTCCTTCGCCGGCCTCCACCACCGTCCGGGCGAGCCGCTGCTGCTGCCCAACGCCTGGGACCACGCCTCGGCCGCCGCCCTCGCCGCCCGGGGGTTCCCCGCGATCGGCACGACGAGCCTGGCGGTCGCGGCGGCCGTGGGGCTGCCCGACGGGGAGGGCGCGACCCGCGGGCACACCGTCCGTCTCGCCCTGGTCCTCGGCTCCGGGCCGTACCTCCTCTCGGTCGACGCCGAGGACGGTTTCAGCGACGACCCGGACGAAGTCGCGGAGCTGGCCCGCGAGGTGTGGGCCGTCGGGGCCGTCGGCATCAACCTGGAGGACGGCCTGGGACCGGCGGCCCGGCACGCGGCGAAGATCGCCGCCGTCAAGGCGGCCGTACCGGGCCTGTTCGTCAACGCCCGTACCGACACCTACTGGTCGGGCGACGGCGACGAGAAGGACACCCTGCGCCGGCTCGACGCCTACCAGGAAGCGGGCGCCGACGGGGTGTTCGTCCCGGGCGTCACCGACCCGGAGCGCATCGCGGCTCTCGTCCGGCACACCGCCGTCCCCCTCAACGTCCTCTACTCGCCCACCGGACCCACGCTCGACCACCTCGCCGCACTCGGCGTGCGCCGCGTCAGCCTCGGCTCGCTGCTGTACCGGCGGGCGCTGGGCGCGGCCCTGGACGCGATGAGCGACATCGCGGCCGGGCGCGCCCCGGCCGGTACGACCCCCTCCTACGGCGACGTCCGCGCGCTGGAACGCAGCGTCTCGGCGAGCGCGTCGGCGAACTCCACGGGGTGATCCAGCGTGCCGAGATGCCCGCCGGGGAATTCCGTGAAGGCGCAGCCCGTGCGCATGGCGAGGAACTCGGCCGTGCGGTGCGGGAGTTGACCGCGTGAGGCCGCGCCGGCGGCGATGGTGAGCCGGCCCGGGGGCGGGGCGAGGGCGGGCGTGTGCGCGGTGAACGGGCGCAGGACGCGGGCCAGGAAGACGCCCATCGGGGTCGCCGACTCGCCCTCGGCGGGCGGCCGTCCCGGTCCGTCAAGCTGTTCGATCAGCTCGGCCCGCCGCGCCGCCCCGTCCGGCAGGACCGTCACGCACGGCGGTTCGTGCGCGACCACGTGCGCCAGCCGCCCGGGGTGGCGCGCCAGCAGGTCCAGCACCGCGATGCCACCGGAGCTGGTGCCGAACACGGACGCCGTCTCGCCCGCCGGCAGCACCTCCTCCAGCACCCGCCGCGCGCCCTCGCTCCAGTCCGCGACCTGCTGCTCGGCGACCGGACGGCCGAGCCGGCCGTGCGCGAGGCCCAGCGGGTCGTACGTCACCACGGTGAAGCGCGTGGCCAGCCGCTCGGTCAGCGGCCCGAGGCCCATCGGATGCCCGGCCCCGCCCGGCACGAGCAGCAGCACGGGACCACGGCCCGTGACGTCGTGGTGCGGTGTGTCAGTCATCGTTCCGCTGCTCCCGGGGCCAGTGTGCGAGGGTGACGTGCAGGGCGTCGACGGCCTTGTCCCAGGAGGCCCGCACGTCCCGGTCGGCGCCGAAGCCGCCCGCGCCCTCCAGGAGGCAGTAGCCGTGGAAGGTGCTGCGCAGCAGGCGCACCGCGTCCGTCAGGTCCGGTTCCTCCAGGCCGTACGCGCGCAGCATGCCGTAGGTGATCTGCGCGGTGCGGCGAAGTGCGGGGGAGTCGGCGATGAGGGCCTGGTCGATGCGGATCTGGGTGGCCGCGTACCGGCCCGGGTGCTCCAGGGCGTAGTCGCGGTAGGCGTCGGCGAAGGCCCGCAGCGCCTCCTTGCCCGCCCGCCCGGCCACCGCCGCCGCGATCCGGTCGATCAGCTCGCCGCCCGCGTGCAGGGCGAGCCGGGTGCGCAGGTCCTGGAGATTGCGGACGTGCGAGTACAGGCTCGCGTCCTTGACGCCGAAGCGGCGGGCCAGCGCCGAGATGCTGACGCGGTCGAAGCCGACCTCGTCCGCCAGTTCCGCGGCTGCCGCCACCAGCCGTTCGACGGTGACTCCCACCCGGGCCATCCGCCCACCTCCTTGGCTTCCTAGGCTGCATCCTAGACCCTCTAGGAGGCGAGGGGTGTCAACAGTGCGTGCCCCGCGCCCTGACCAGGGCCACGTCCTCCGCGCGCAGCCGCAGGGCGTGCCGGGCGGTGTCCTCGCCGCGCGCGGGGTCGGGGTCCCACAGCCAGACGGTGTCGCCGCTCGCCTGGAAGGACAGCACCGGGTGCCGGACGGGTACCGGGCCGTTGATGACGGGCACCTCGGCGTCGAGCGGCTTGACGCAGACCAGTTCGCCGCGCAGGCCGAAGTAGGCGGGCGGACGCCGGCCCGCCCGTACCGCGTCCATCGTCCGGTCGGCGGCCTTGCCGACGCCGTTGAGCGCGCCGACCACCACGGTGAGCACCGCGACCAGCATCATCAACGGCAGCACCCACGGCACGAGTCCGGCCGCACCGGTCTGCACGTGGAAGTGCCGGGCCCAGCCGCCCAGTGCCAGCAGCACCAGACCGCAGCCCACCGCCGTGGCCAGCGGCCGGAACGCCACCGCGTACTGCCAGTAGAACGCCACGTGCACCGAGTCCACGGGGATGCCGAAGAAGTCCTCCAGGTACATGGCGTGCAGGAACGACCCGACCCACGGCATCACGAACGGCACGGGCGCGGCGAGCACGGGCAGGAACCACTGCATGTTGCGGCTGAACCAGGACTCGCTCAGCGCGTACCACAGGCCGAACACCGTGAAGGCGATGAGCGCGCACAGGGCGAACGCGGCGAGCTGGCGACCGGTACCGACGTCGCCGGAGTCCGCCCACATGTAGCCCAGGAAGGCGGGACCGCCGGTGAGGACGACCCCGCAGCCCAGCGCCACGAGCCACGGCCGGGGTTCGTTGGAGGTCACCCACCGGCCCACCGGCCGGCACAGGCCCACCGGTATCAGCAGGGCCGGGAACCGCCATGGCGTCGCGCAGGCGCCGAGGACGATGCCGCTGAGGACGCTCGCGCACGCGACCAGGCAACCCAGCGCGATCGTGAGCGACTTGCGCCGTGGATCGGCCCAGCCGTCGCGCGGGGCCGGGCCGATCGACCTGCGGAGGCCGTGCGCCTCGGGATCGAACGGCGCGCCTCCCAGGGTGCGGCTCTCCAGCTCGGCCTGCGCCTGCTCCCGCTGCTCGTCCGTGTGCGCGCCGCGCAGGTGCAGGGTGTGCCCGACGTCCCAGCCGCCGACGGCGATCCAGTGCTCGGCGAGCCACCGCAGGACCGGCCCGGCCCCGTCCGGCACCTTGTGATGGACGTGGTACGTCGTCACCGGCTCGGCGGCACCGGGGCGGATCAGCTTGGCCTCGCGCACCCACACGTCGAGCCGGCGCCGGGACGCGAGCGAGGTCAGCTGTTCGACCGCCGTGGACCTGGCGGTGAGGCGGGAGCCCCGGAGCGGGACGTCGACGACCAGCGCGGTGTAACCGTCGTCCGTGCCGATCGCGTTGGTGTCCCGGGCCGGGCGCACCCGCCAGCCCTCCTGGGCGGTGAACACCTCGGTCGCCAGCTCGCGTTCGTCCGGTTCGTCGCGTACCTCCACGACCAGGCGGACGCGGCGGTTGTAGGGCTGGGCTGCCACCCGCGTACTGTACTCAGCCGATCGGCGCGTACAGCACCCCCAGCTTGTCGATCTCGTCGCCCGCGCGGCCGGTGAAGCCGACGATCTGCCGGCCGGTGGGGGCCGTGAAGGTGGTGGTGTCGGCCGTCGCCGTGCCCGCCGACAGGGTGCGGCCCCGGTCGGTGGTGAAGGCGGCCGAGAAGATCCGGGTGCGGCCGTCCTTCTGTCCCTCGCTGAGCCTGACCGAGGTGAGGTGTTCCCCGGCGGCGAGGGTGAGGGAGGCGGCCGTACCGCCCGTGCCGCCGTGGCCGAGGACGGTACCGCCGTCGTGGGTGAGGGACACGGCGTCCAGGCGGGCGCCGCCGCGCAGGGCGAGGGTGCGCGGGGCGGGCACGGCCGGCAGGTCGTCGGCGTCGTTGAAGGCCGTGCCGTGCGGGCCGCCGAAGAAGTCGCTCGCCCGGAGCTTCGGGTTGAGGGTGTAGGAGAAGCCGACGGTGTGCGGGAAGTGGTCGGAGAGGTTGCCGCCGGCCGTGTCGAGGAAGTTCGTCCACTCGTCGTGGTAGCGGGTCGCGGTCAGGGAGACCAGGTCGCTGCCCCGGTAGAGGACCTTGTCGACCACCTCGCAGTCGTCGGGCGGCGCGGACGCCGGGCACAGCAGCGGATCGGAGCCCTGCGCTGGGGCCGTACCGCCCTTGACCAGGCGCACCCAGGCGTCGGTCAGGCCGTTGTCGGCGACCAGCGTGCGGATGTTGTCGCCGGCGCGGGTGTACCGGGTGTTGGTGTCGCC
Source organism: Streptomyces sp. NPDC029138 (assembly GCF_055564375.1). Lineage (NCBI taxonomy): Bacteria > Bacillati > Actinomycetota > Actinomycetes > Kitasatosporales > Streptomycetaceae > Streptomyces > Streptomyces sp. NPDC029138. The sequence continues at coordinate 88,259 of NZ_JBVHWM010000031.1, read as the reverse complement.
CATCACGATCACCGCGTTGCCCGCCGAGTTGGCCCGAATGAAGGCCGACAGTTGCGCGATGTTGGCACGCCGGGCGGCCAGGGCGTCGTCGCTGTCGTCGGCGTTGGGATGCGCGTTGTACAGGTCGACGTAGACGCCCTCGGAGAGCCTGACCCGGGCCAGGGTGAAGCCCTTGGGAGTGAGGCAGTTGGTGCCGGTGCAGTCGTTCCACTTCACCCGCTCGAAGTCCTCGAACGGGTAGCGGGACAGGGTGTTCAGGCCGTCGCCGATGCCCGCGCCGCCGCTGGTCGCCGTGCGGTAGGGGTGGTCGTCCCCGGCGTAGAGCGCCGCGTGGTAGTTGAAGTCCTCCTGGACGTTGACGATGTCGTAGCCCGCCAGTCTCGGTGAGATCAGCGGGGTGTTGGTGGCCGGATGGCTGGAGCTGAGGCCCTCCGGCAGTCCGGCCACGTTGTACGTCAGGACGCTGAAGGTCCCTGGATCGGCGGCCTGGGCGGTACCGGTCGAGGCGGTGAGTCCGGCGAGGGCGAGTGCGCCCGCCGCGAGGATGCCGAGAAGTCTTCTGTTCGGTCGCATGCGGGTCATGTTCACGCCAACAACCGCAGTTTTAAAGGGGGTTGGGAAAACGGTCGCGTGAACAGTCGTCTCACGGGACGTCCCTCCCGGTCAGCCGGATCAGTGCCACCGTCGCCGGCAGCGACGCGGCCGACAGCACGGTCAGCAGCCAGGGCACGGCGTGGATGCCGGACGCCTCGATGCCGACGCCCAGCAGCGGCGGCGCCGCCACCCCGCCGGCCATCGAGGCGGCGATCACCCATGCACCGGCCCGCCGGGCGCCCGGCAGCGCCCGGTTGAGCCAGGGCAGCCCGGTCGGGAAGACCGGCGCGATGAACAGCCCGACCCCCGCGTACGCCACCGGCGCGACCGGCTCGGCGAGGGACAGCAGCAGGCACCCGGTCATCCCCGCCGCGCACACGGTGAGAATCCGCTCCGGTGAGTGCCGCAGGGTGAGCGGTACGACGAGGAAACGGCCCGCGGTCATCATCAGCCAGTACACGGAGGTCGCCGACGCGGCCACCGTCGCGCTGTAGCCGACGGTCTCCAGATGCGTCGGCTCCCAGCCGCCGACCCCGGCCTCGACGGCCACGTTGAGGATGTACAGGGCGAGGAAGCCGAGGAGGACGCGGGGCAGGCCGAGAGCCGCCGGGGGAGTGCCGGCCGGCGTCGGCCCGTCCGCACGGGTGCGTACGCCCCTCGTGCCGCACACCGCCAGCAGCGCCGCCAGCCCCGCGCAGCCCGCGAACGCCCAGGCGTACCGCTCGGGTCCCGCCCACGCCACCACCGCCGGGCCGAGGACCGCGCCGATGCCGAAGTGGGCGTTCAGGACGTTCAGCAGGGCGGTGGAGCGGTCCCCGAAGCCGACGGCGAAGAGCTGGTTCAGGCCGTAGTCGATGCCGCCGAAGCCCAGCCCGCCGAGGAACGCGGCGGCCAGCGCGAGCGGCCAGCCGGGCGCCCACGCGAAACCGGCCGCCCCCGCCGCCATCAGGGCGTAACTCGCGGTGATCAGCGTCCGGTTGCTGATCCGGGCGTGCACGGCGTTGAAGGCGAGGACACCCGCCACACCGCCGGTGAAGTGCAGGCTCAGGCCGAGGCCCGCGCCGGACGGGGACAGGCCGTACTCGGCGCGCAGGCCCGGGACCGCCGGGCCGTGGAGCGCCTGGAGCATGCCGATGAGGACGAAACCCGCGCAGGACGCGACCGCGGCCGGCCGGGAGAAGAGCCGGCCGGCCGCGGTGGGCGTCAGGACCGTGTCGGTCACCTGGTCTCCGCGGTGACGGACGGGGAGAAGACGAACGAGAACTCCGCGGGCTCGGCCCGCAGGTGGTACTGGGGCAGCGGGGCCGGACCGCAGGACTGGGAGCCGATGCCGTGCTGGCCGTGGTCGAGATTGACCCACACGCCCGGGGCGGAGCCGTTGTCGGACGCGGTACCGGGCACCAGATCGGTGCGGTGGGCCGCCGCGTCCAGCTGCTCGGTGGTCCAGCGGCGGGCGGTGAACCAGTACGCCGGGTCGCCCTCGACGCGCAGGCCGCCCAGTTCCGCCCAGCGGACGTCGATCCGGGCGCCGTTCTCCTGGGGGCGGACGTACGGCGTCTGCAACTCGTCCACGGTCGACTGCCAGCGAGCGATCCGGGACGCCGTCCGCGTGTCCGGGTACGCCTCGCCGGGCCCGCCGCCGTACCACCGCACACGGTCGGCCGCGGGCAGTCCGAAGCGGATGCCGAGGCGGGGCAGCGGGACGGTCCAGTCGCCGTCCGGGACGGTGGACACGGTCAGCCGCACCCGGTCGCCGTCCGACGTCCAGCGGTACACCGCCGACAGTCCCAGCTCCCGGGCGGCCGGCGCCACCCGGGTGCGGACCGTGAGCGCGTCCTCGCCGACCTCGACCGCGTCCAGGCGGTGCCGCATCCGGTGCAGGCCGAGCTTGCGCCACAGCAGGCCGTAGCGCAGGTCGCTCTGCCAGGCGGCACCGTCGTCGTTGTCGGTGGTGGCCCGCCACACGTCCAGGCGCAGACCCGTGACCGGTACGGCGCCGATCGTCCGCAGCGCCCCGGTGCGGGCGTCGAAGGTGGCCGGGCCGAGGGTGATCACGCCGTCGCCGGGTGCCGGGCGGGCGGTCGCGGCGACGTACGGCGTCCGGCGCGCCGACACCGGGAGCTGGCCCCAGGCGACGACATGGTCCCGCGGCGCCCAGGAGGTGCCGGAGGCGAGCACCGCCCGGACGGTCCAGTACGCCTCGCCCGCCGGGGCACCGGCCGGTACGGCGGGCAGCTTGACCTCGGCGGACTCGCCGGGCGCGAGGGCGGGCACCGACAGGGTGCCCGAGTCCACCGGCTCGCCCTCGACCTCGTACGACCAGGAGAAGGCCAGCGCCGACAGGTCCGCGAAGTCGTACTTGTTGGTGACGCGGACCGTGCCGGCGGTGCCGTCGCCCGTGACGGCGACCGGCTCGATCACCTTCTTGAACTCGACCAGGCCGGGGGAGGGCCGCCGGTCCGGGAACAGCAGGCCGTCGCAGACGAAGTTGCCGTCGTGCAGCTCCTCGCCGAAGTCGCCGCCGTAGGCGTAACCCAGTTCCGGGTGGGCGATGCCGTGGTCGATCCACTCCCAGACGAAGCCGCCCTGGAGCCGGTCGTGGGCCTCGAACAGCCGCTGGTAGTCGGCGAGTCCGCCGGGGCCGTTGCCCATGGCGTGCGCGTACTCGCAGAGGATGAAGGGGAGTCCACGGCGCCTGAGCGGACCGCCGTCCAGACGCCGGCCGATCCGCTCGACCTCCGCGTGGCCCGCGTACATCCGTGAGTAGACGTCCGTGTCACGGCAGTTGTGGTCGCCCTCGTAGTGCACGAGCCGGGAGGTGTCGCGGGCGTGGATCCACTCGGCCATCGCGGTCAGGCCCCGGCCGGTGCCGGCCTCGTTGCCGAGCGACCAGATGACGACCGACGGGTGGTTCTTGTCCCGCTCGACCATGCGGGCTGCCCGGTCGAGCAGGGCCGGGGTCCAGCGGTCGTCGTCGACGGGGTTGTCCCGCCAGCCCTGCTCGGTGAAGCCGTGCGTCTCCAGGTCGCACTCGTCGATCACCCACAGGCCGTACTCGTCGCACAGGTCGAGGAAGGCCGGGTGCGGCGGGTAGTGGGAGGTGCGGACGGCGTTGATGTTGTGCCGCTTCATCAGCAGCACGTCCTCGCGCATGGTCGCGAGGTCGAGGGCCCGGCCCCGTTCCGGGTGCCACTCGTGCCGGTTGACGCCCTTGAAGAGCACCGGGCGGCCGTTCACCTTGATCAGGCCGTCCGACAGCTCCACCGTACGGAAGCCGACGCGCAGCGGCACCCGCTCGCCCTCGGTGGCCAGCACACCGTCGTACAGCCTCGGCGTCTCCGCCGTCCACGGCTCGACCGGGACGGTCACCCGCTCGCCGGTCGGGATGTCGATACCGAGGTCCGGGACGGTCACCCGGCCCGCCACGTCGGAGTCGACGCGCAGGGTGCCCGTGCCGGACACGTGGTCGTAGGAGGCGTGCACGAAGAAGTCCCGTACGCTGCCCGCCGGCCGGTGCAGCAGGGTGACGTCCCGGAAGATGCCCGGCAGCCACCACTGGTCCTGGTCCTCCAGGTACGAGCCCGCCGACCACTGGTGGACGCGCACCGCCAGCACATTGCCCGTGGCCCTCAGCAGCGGGCCGACCGCGAACTCGTGCGGCAGCCGGGAGCCCTTGAACTCGCCCAGCTCGGTGCCGTTCAGCCAGATCCGGGCGCAGGACTCCACACCGTCGAAGCGCAGCACGGCGTCGCCGTCGGCCGGCCAGTGCGAGGGCAGGTCGAAGACACGCAGATGGTCGCCGGTCGGGTTCTCGGTCGGCACCCGGGGCGGGTCGACCGGGAACGGGTAGAGGTGGTTGGTGTAGGCGGGGGCGCCGTGGCCCTGGAGCACCCAGTGGCCCGGGACGGAGACCTCCGCCCAGTCACCGGCGTCGTACCCCTCCGCCGCGAAGGAGTCGTCCTGGGCGTCGGCCGTGTCCGACAGCCGGAACCGCCAGCTGCCGGCGAGTGAGAGGGACGGGGCGTCGGAGGACGCGTACCAGGCTCGCGGCGGGAGCGCCCCGGACCCCGGTGAGACGTCCTCGACGTAGTCCGTGCGGGTGTGGAAAGACATCGGTCTCCTAGCTCAGCCCTTGATGCCGGTCTGCGCGATCCCCTGCACCAGCCAGCGCTGGAGGAAGAGGAACACGAACAGCAGGGGCAGGATCGAGATGGCGGTCGCCATGAAGATCAGGTGGTAGTTGACGGTCTGGTTGGTCATGTACGACGACAGCGCGACCTGGACGGTCCAGGCGCTCGGGTCCTGGCCGATGACCAGCGGCCACAGGAACGAGTTCCAGCCGCTGATGAAGGTGATGGTGGCGATCGCCGCGAAGAAGTTCAGCGAGTTGGGTACGACGACCCGCCAGTACGCGCCCCAGTAGCCGAGCCCGTCCACGCGCGCCGCCTCCTCCAGCTCCTTCGGGAACCCGAGGAAGTACTGCCGGAACAGGAAGCAGGTGAAACCGCTGAAGAGGCCCGGAACGATGAGGCCGCGGTAGCTGTCGACCCAGCCGAGCGACGACACGAGGACGAAGCTGGGCACGAAGGTGACGGCCGTGGGGACCATCAGGGTCACCAGCACGGCGTAGAAGACCTTGTCGGCGTGCCGGTACGGGATGCGGGCCAGGGCGTAGCCGGCGAGGGAGCAGACGAACAGCGTGCCGACGGTGTGCAGGACGCCGACGACGAGCGAGTTCGCCATCGACCGGCCGAAGTCGACCGTGGGGTCGTCGAACGGCTCGGTGATGTTGCCCCACTGGATGTGTGCGTGGTCACGTTCGTCTTGGAGTAGGCCTTCGCGTACCGCTTGATCGCCTGTTCGGTCCCCGCCTCCCCGTACGCGTGGAAGTACTGGACGAGCTGCTTGCCCGAACCGGAGCCACCGCCCCGGCCGTTGTTGCCGCCGCACGCGGCGAGCGTGCCGGCCGCGGCCAGGCCCGCGGCGGCGCGGAATATCGATCGGCGGTCCCAGGTGCTGCTCTGTGCCGACATGGTGGCGTCCTTGTCTGTCGGGTGCGACTGCGGCTCTCACCCCGGCGGCCAGGCGGCCTCGCATCGGGGCGTGGTGCGGGACGCTAACCTTCGGCTAAGGCTTCGGCAAGGGGTTGGACGAAGCCCGTACGAGTTGTTGTGCGCCGTTCGGGATGGCGAACGCCCGTGCAGGGCAGGCGAGATGAGGGCCGCCGGGTCAGGGGAGTGACCGGGTCAGATCTTCGACGCCGTACTCGGCGGCGGCGTGGAGGAAGTAACGGCCGGCCTCGTCCTTGCTCCAGTCGTAGCCGCCGTCCGGGCTCAGGAAGTCCTCGGGGGCACGCGGCGCGTACGTCACACCGGTGCCGCCACCGCCGATGTTGTAGCGGTACGAACTGAGGTCCAGGCCGTCCTCGGAGAACAGCAGCCGGGCGACCCGGGCCCGGACCTCCGGGTCGAAGTTCTTGAGGTCGTTGACCCACCAGGCGCCGGACGCGCCGATGTTGTCGATGGTCTGGGCGGCGTGGGGGGAGACCTCGGCGGCGGCCGGGATGCCGGCGAGGCCGGCGGCGCTCGCGGGCGGGGAGGCGAGCAGGGCCCCGGTGACGGCCAGCGCGGCCGAGGCGGTCAGCAGGACCGGTCTGCGGGTGCGGGGCCCGGGGATGCGGAGCCCGGGGATTCGGGGCCGAGAGGTGCGGGGCGGCCGGGAGGTGAGGGACCAGGAGGGTCGGGGCCGAGAGGTGCGGAGGTCGGACACGTGCATCCCTTCCGTCGTCACGAAGGCGGTGCGGTACGGCTCCTTGCGGGGGTGGTGGTGCGCTTGGTGCTGGTCCGCTGCCCGACGGACTGCAACGCCCCCTCCAGCGCGAACGTGGCCGCGCCGAGGGACACCGGGTCGGTGGGGATCGGGGAGAGGACGATCTCGGTGGCGGCCAGTGGCCGGCCCAGGGCATGCCGGGCGACCGCCCGGCGGACCTCCCCGAGCAGCGGCTCCCCCAGCCGGGAGGCCACCCAGCTGCTGAGGACGACCACTTCGGGGTTGAGGAGATTGATCAGGTCGGAGATGCCGGCGCCGAGGTAACGGGCCGTGTCCCGGACGACCTTGAGCGCGACCGGGTCGTCCTGGGCGACCGCGCGGGCCAGCGCGTCGATGGTGGCCGTCTGGTCCTCGGGGTGCAACAGGGCGGAGCGCGGGTCGAGTTCGCGCAGGCTCTGCATGATGCCGGGCGCGCCGACGTACGTCTCCACGCAGCCGTGGTTGCCGCAGTGGCACAGCCGGCCGTCCAGTACGAGCGTGGTGTGCCCCCACTCGCCGGCGCTGTTGCTCACCCCCCGGTGCAGACCGCCGCCGAGGGCCAGACCGGCGCCGACCCCGGTGCCGAGGTTGACCACGACGGCGTCCCCCCGGCCCCGCGCCGCGCCGAACCACAGCTCGGCCACCGCGCAGGCGCGCAGCGGGTTGTCCAGGTACAGCGGGTAGGCGATGTGTTCGGCGAGCAGGTCGAGCAACGGCACGTCGTGCCAGTCCCAGTTGGGCGCGTACTCGGCGACCCCGGTGTCCCGGTCGACCTGCCCCGGCACGCTCACACCGACGCCGAGCACCCGGGCCGCCTCGATGCCGGCCTGGGCGACCACCGAGCAGACCGCGGCGGCGACATGCCCGACCACCTGCTCGGGCCGGCTCTCACCGGGCCGCATGTCCTCGTCGGCGCGGGCCAGCACGTTCAGCGCCAGGTCGAACAGCTCCACGTGGACGTACGTCTCCGCGATGTCGACGCCGATCAGCGCGCCCCCCGACGCGTTGACCGCGACCAGCCCCCGGGGGCGGCCCCCGGCCGAGTCCTCGAACCCGACCTCGGTGATCATGCGGAGGTCCAGCAGTTCACCGACGAGCGTGGCCACCGTGGCGAGGCTCAGCCCGGTGGCCGCGGCCAGCTCCTGACGGGAGGTGGGAGACTCGGCGATGATCTGGCGCAGCACCTCGTAGCGGTTCGCGGTGCGGATGTCACGTGATGTGCGCTTCACGCGGCTGCCCCTCCCCTCCCGTGCGGACCAGTGCGGGCCGGGGCGGCATCGGCACCGGCGCGGACGTCAGGCTATGGGCTGGGACGGACTTTCGACAAGGGGTTAGGAAAGGGGCTGGAGGAAGTGCCCCGCGAGCGAGCCGTCAGTGGCCGAGGAGATCCCGGACGAAGGCGTTGGCGAACGTGCCCGAAGGATCGAGGACGCGGACCAGGGCCCGGAAGTCGGAGAACCGCGCATACCGCTCGCGGAGTACCGCCGAGGGGATCTGGAAGACCTTCCCCCAGTGCGGGCGCGGGTCGAACGGGTCCAGCACCTCCTCCAGCCGGCGCACCACTGGCAGCACCGCCGCCTCGTCCCGCACCCAGGTGAAGTGCAGCGCGACCGAGTCCCGTCCGTGGGCCGGGCTCAGCCACTGCGTGTCCGCGGCGACCGCACGCACCTCGCAGATCTGGAGCACCCCGGCGACCGTGTCCCGGATGCCGTCGATCGCGTGCAGCGCGTCCAGGGCCGCCGACCGGGGCAGCAGGTACTCCGACTGGATCTCCTCACCGCTGCTCGGCGTGAACTCGGCCCGGAAGTGCGGCAACCGCTCGTGCCACGGCCCCGGCACCCCCAGCTGCCCGGTGCAGTTCCCCGCGGGCATGCCCGGCACCGGGTGCAGCGGCTGTGTCGCGGGCGCCGCCCACGGGAAGTCGATCGCCGGCCGGTCCGTGCGCCGCTTGACCCACACCTGCCTGAAGCCCGGCCGCCGCCAGTCCGTGAAGAGGCTCACGCTGTACCCCGCAGCCGCGACCGTCTCGAAGTCCAGCCCGTCCAGGGGGAGTTCGGTGTATACCCGCTGCTCCACCTCGTACGCCGGCTCCAGGTCGAGGGTGAGCGCGGTGACGACGCCCAGCGCGCCGAGGGAGGTCACTACACCGTCGAACCGCGCGTCGTCCCGGCCGATCGTTCCGGCCTTACCGTCCGCCGCGATCATCTCCACCTCCCGGACCGCCGACGCCAGCGGGCCGTTGGCCACACCCGAGCCGTGCGTGCCCGTCGCCACGGAACCGGCCACCGAGATGTGCGGCAGGGACGCCATGTTGGGCAGGGCGAGACCGTGCGCGTGGACCGCGCGGGCCAGTTCGGCGTAGCGGACCCCGCCCGACACCCGGACCGTCCGCGCGGCCGGGTCGACGTCGATCGCCTGCGGCAGATCGGCGGTGGACACCAGGACGCCGTCCGGGCCCGGGTCGGCGATCCGGTTGAAGGAGTGCCCGCTGCCCAGCACCCGCACCGGCGTGTTCCCCGCCACCAGCGCCGCCAGCTCCTCCACCGTGCGCGGACGGTGGAACTCGCGCGCCTCGTACGTGACGGTGCGCGCCCAGTTGGTGACCACGCCAGTGCCGGTTCCCCCGGTCCCTGTGGTCCCCGTCGTTCCCGCGGTCTCAGCCATCCCTGCGTCCCCTCCCGGAGCGTTGTGTCTGCGTTGACCCTCTCATTCGGCGCCACCTACCGTAGAGACCGGTTTCTCTCTGTGCGTCACCGAGCCGGAAGGCCACTTCCTTGCCCGAGCGTCCCCAGGCACTGTTCGCCATGACGGCCCAGAACGTGCCGCTCGTCTTCCCGCCGGAACTGCTGGCCCGGCTGCGCGCACACGTAGAGATCGATCCCACTGTGGTGGCGCACGACTTCACCGAGGCCCGGGTGCGGGACGTCCTCGCCCGCACCGAGATCCTCATCACCGGCTGGGGCTGCCCCCGCCTGGACGCCGCCGTCCTGGACGCCGCCCCGAAGCTGCGCGCCGTGCTGCACGCGGCCGGCTCGGTCAAGGGGTTCACCACCCCCGAGGTGTGGCAGCGGGGCATCGCCGTCTCCTCGGCCGCCGCCGCCAACGCCGTGCCCGTCGCCGAGTACACCCTCGCCGTGATCCTGCTCGCCGGCAAGGACGTCTTCGCCCTCCGCGACCGGCTGCGCGACCGGCGCGCCTTTCCCTACGGCGACATCCTGCCCGGCATCGGCAACCACGGCCGCCGCGTCGGCATCGTCGGCGCCTCCCGGGTCGGCCGCCGCCTGCTCGAACTGCTCCGCCCCCACGACCTCGCGGTCACGCTCGCCGACCCGTACGTGGACGCGGCGGAGGCCGCCCGGCTCGGCGTCCCGCTGCTGCCGCTGGACGAGCTGCTGCGCACCTCCGACGTCGTCACGCTGCACGCGCCGCAGACCGCCGAGACCCGCCATCTGATCGGCGCCCGGGAACTGGCCCTGATGCCCGCCGGGTCGGTGCTCGTCAACACCGCGCGCGGCGCCCTGGTCGACCACGAGGCGCTGATCGCGGAACTGCGCGCCGGACGCCTCAGCGCCGTGCTGGACGTGACCGACCCCGAGCCGCTGCCCGCCGACTCCCCGCTGTACGACCTGCCGAACGCCTTCGTCACCCCGCACCTGGCCGGCTCACAGGGCAACGAGGTGGCCCGGCTCGGGCGAGTGGTGGTGGAGGAGGCCGAGCGACTGTCGGCGGGCGACGGTCTCCTGTACGCGGTCGACCTCGCGGAGCTGGGGCGGGCGGCCTGAGCGTGCCGGCGAGCCGGCGTGACGACACCTCGCCGATTTCACCGCCAAGGCGGTCATAGGGGGCATATCGGTAGGACCGCTCGGGGCCCCGGCAGGGGTGCGCCGGTGGCGGGGGCATACGGTGAGAGACGTACGCCTGAGCCGGGAGGAGACAGACGGATGGGCAGTCGTACCGCGCTGGTCGAGGATCTGATGGAGCGGTTCCCGCAGGTACCACGGGAGGCCGTCTTCAAGGAGGACCTGCTCCGGGGCGGTGTCGCCTTCGACAAATCCGCCCTGAGCGACAATGAGGACGGGGACGTCAAACCGAAGTCCTACTTCATCTTCTCCTTCGACCACGGCACCCTGCCCGAGCTGGGCGAGGCCGCGCTGCGCCGGCCCCCTGAGGAGATCATCCTGACGGGCGGCCCGTACGACCTGAGGCGTACGGTCGTCTCCGTACGGGTGAACCCCGCCTCGCCGTACCGGGTCGCCGCCGACGAGGACGGGCTGCTCGGGCTGTATCTCGACGGCAGGCGCATCGCCGACGTCGGGGTGCCGCCGATGCCCGAGTACTACCGGCACACCCTGTCCAACGGGAAGTCGGTGATGGAGGTCGCGCCCACCATCCAGTGGGGTTACCTGATCTATCTGACCGTCTTCCGGGTCTGCCAGTACTTCGGCGCCAAGGAGGAGTGCCAGTACTGCGACATCAACCACAACTGGCGCCAGCACAAGGCCGCCGGCCGGCCCTACACCGGCGTCAAGGACGTCGAGGAGGTCCTGGAGGCGCTGGAGATCATCGACCGGTACGACACCCAGAAGGCGTCGACGGCCTACACCCTCACCGGCGGCGCGATCACGTCGAAGGTCGCGGGCCGGGACGAGGCCGACTTCTACGGCCACTACGCCAAGGCCATCGAGGAGCGCTTCCCGGGCCGCTGGATCGGCAAGGTCGTCGCGCAGGCGCTGCCCAAGGCGGACGTGCAGCGGTTCAAGGACTACGGCGTGCGGATCTACCACCCCAACTTCGAGGTGTGGGACCGCCGGCTGTTCGAGCTGTACTGCCCCGGCAAGGAGCGCTACGTCGGCCGGGACGAGTGGCACCGCCGCATCCTGGACTCCGCCGAGGTGTTCGGCGCGCGCAACGTGATCCCGAACTTCGTGGCGGGCGTGGAGATGGCCGAGCCGTTCGGCTTCACCACCGTCGACGAGGCCATCGCCTCCACCACCGAGGGCCTGCGCTTCTTCATGTCGCACGGCATCACGCCCCGCTTCACCACCTGGTGCCCGGAGCCCACCACCCCGCTCGGCAAGGCCAACCCGCAGGGCGCGCCGCTGGAGTACCACATCCGGCTGCTCCAGGCCTACCGGCAGACCATGGACGACTTCGGCCTGTCCTCCCCGCCCGGCTACGGCCCGCCCGGCCCCGGCCGCGCGGTGTTCTCCGTCAGCTCCTTCATGGACAGCCTGCCCGCGGACGACACGTCGGCGGACGGGACGGAGGGGACGGAGGCGGGGGAGGCGCCGGCCCGGGTGTGAACCGGTGACGTCCGGGGGCGACCCGGAGAGGCCCGGGGGCGACCCGGTGGGGTCTGGATGTGGCCCGGTGAGGTCTGGATATGACCCGGTGAGTCGAACCGCGTCCGCGTCCGTACCAGAGGCCGGAGTTGCGGGCTGACCCCGGCACGCGCCTTCGCCGCCACTGTCGGTAGCCGTATGTGAACAGGCCGCTTGTCAGTTGTGGCGAGGGCGTGAAAGGCTCTGTGCCCTGCCGCGGGGTTCCCCGCAACTTCCCTTCCCCTTTTGGTGAGTTGCCCTCGCTCGTGGATGCAGGAGTCCCATGCCCGACCTGCCGACCCCCCAGGACGACACCGAGGCCGCGCTGTTCTCGGAGTCCTGGGACGCGGTGCTCTCCTACGCGGACCTGTGCACCTCCGGGTCCCTGACGGCCCACCAGCTGGCCACCGAGGCGTTCGCGCTCGGCATGCGCGAGGTCCGCGCCGCCGCGAGCACCCATGTGCGCGGCGCCGGCAGCCGCACCGCACGGCTGCCGACGATCCCGGCGCTGCTCACCGCCGTACGCACCACCGCCGCCGCCTGGGAGGCCGACGGGCAGGGGCACAAGCTCGACCCCGACCTGCGGCTGTGGCTCAACTTTGAGAGCGCCGCCCGGTTCTCCGGTCCGCCGCTCGGGCGCCCGGTCGCGCTGCGGGGGCTGCGGGACATGCAGGAGGCGGACGCCGCGCTGCTCTGGCTGGCCGAGGTGGAGGCGCTCCCGCTGCCCACCGTGGCCCGCCGGCTCGGCCTGGACCCGGTCACCGTCGCCGACGAACTCGACCAGGTCCGCACGCTCTTCCGGGACCGCTGCCACCGCGCCCACCTCGACTCCCCGCTGGACCCGCAGTGCCGCAGCTACGCCCGCCTGCTCGACGCGGTCACCCGTTCGCCCACCGCCGAGACCCCCGGCGACCTCTCCCGGCATCTCGCCACCTGTGTGCGCTGCGCCGAGGCCGCCGCCTGCCTGCGCCTGCACGGTGGCGGACTGCCCGGCGCGCTGGCCGGCGGAGTGATCGGCTGGGGCGGCCTCGCCTACCTGGAGCGGCGCCGCCGCGCCACCGAGGTCCGCCTCGGCGCGGGCCGCCCGGGCGGCGCCGAACCCGACGACCCCGAGGAGGGCACCGGCCGCAGCCGTGTGCTGCGCGGCGGACTGCTCGCCGCCGCGGTGCTGCTGTCGGCGCTGGCGCTCGGTGTGTCGATGATGCCGTTCGGCGGCTCCGGCGACGACACCGCCGCCGCCCAGGACGACCGGCAGCCGGTCGCCGACCCGGGCGTCTCCCGCACCGCGGCGCGCCCCACCGCCACGGACTCTCCGTCCGCCCCGGCCTCCCGGTCCGCCCCGCCCTCCGCGACCCGCACCGAGGGCGCGCCCACCCGGAAGAAACCCGACCCCGAACCCCAGGGCACCTCCTCCGCCACCCACCGCGCCGGCCCCCCGAGCGCCTCCGCCACCACCCGGTCGGCCGGCTGCCGGGTCGCCTACGACCTGGACAGCCAGTGGCCCGACGGCTTCCAGGCCACGGTCAGCGTCACCACCGACAAGGCCCTCACCGGCTGGCAGGTGTCCTGGACCTTCCGCGACGGCCAGCAGGTCGGCCAGATGTGGGACGCCACCGTCCACCAGAACGGCCCCCGCGTCACCGCCACCGCCGCCGACTACAACAGGACGGTCGCCGCGCACGGCACCCTGTCCTTCGGCTTCCTCGGCTCCTGGACGGACGCCAACCGGACGCCGTACCGCTTCACGCTCAACGGCTCGCCCTGCACGGTGAGCTGATCGCGGGCGGAGAGTGATTCCGGTCGCGCGGAAAATGCTTTGACGTACCGGCCGGGCCACGGGCTACAGTTGCCTGGCACGCCGAGGTGGTGTGCGGACGCGCGAGCGAGGACGAGGAGGTGTCGACCGATGGCTGTCACTGTGCTGGGCGCTGCCCTCATCCAGGAACTCATCAAGTCCACCTCCGTGGCCGCCGGCTGAACCGACCGCGCACCGAACGCGCCTGCCCGGGGCCACCCTTGTGAAGGGTCTCCCTTGACTTCCACCTCCGCTGCTTTCTCCGCACTGGCTTCCTACGGCTGGGACGAGTCCTGGGCCGAGGCGTTCGCCCCGTACGAGGCCGACGGGCTGCTGCCCGGCCGGGTCGTCCGGGTCGACCGCGGACAGTGCGACGTCGTCACCGCGGGCGGGACCGTCCGCGCCGACACCGAGTTCGTCGTGCCCCGCGATCCCATGAAGGTCGTGTGCACGGGGGACTGGGTCGCCGTCGACCCCGACGGCGATCCGCGGTACGTGCGCGCGTATCTGCCGCGCCGCACCGCCTTCGTCCGCTCCACCTCCTCCAAGCGGTCCGAGGGGCAGATCCTCGCCGCCAACGTCGACCACGCCGTCGTCGCCGTCTCCCTCGCCGTGGAGCTCGACCTCGGCCGCGTCGAACGCTTCCTCGCCCTCGCCTGGGAGTCCGGCGCCCAGCCCGTCGTCGTCCTCACCAAGGCCGACCTCGTGCCGGACCCGGTCACCCTGGCCCACCTCGTGCAGGACGTGGAGACCAGCGCGCCCGGCGTGCCCGTCCTCACCGTCAGCGCCCTGCACGGCGACGGCCTCGACGTCCTCGTCGCGCTCGTCGGCTCCGGCACGAGCGTACTGCTCGGCCAGTCCGGCGCGGGCAAGTCCACCCTCGCCAACGCGCTCGTCGGCGCGGACGTCATGGACGTGCGGGCGGCCCGGGACGTCGACGGCAAGGGGCGGCACACCACGACCACCCGCAACCTGCTCGCCCTGCCCTCCGGCGGGGTGCTCATCGACACGCCCGGGCTGCGGGGCGTCGGCCTCTTCGACGCCGAGACCGGCGTCGGGCAGGTGTTCACCGAGATCGAGGAACTGGCCGAACGGTGCCGGTTCCACGACTGCGCCCACGAGAGCGAGCCGGGCTGCGCGGTGCGGTCCGCCGTGGAGAGCGGGGAGCTTCCGGAGCGGCGGCTGGAGAGCTACCGGAAGCTGCTGCGGGAGAACCAGTGGATCGTGGCCAAGACGGACGCCAGGGTCCGTGCGGAGCTTCGCCGGGAGTGGAGGCGGAAGGGGGCCGAGGGAAGGGCGGCGATGGAGGCGAAGCGGGGGCGGTGGGCGTAGGAATCCTCCGGCCGAGCCCGTCAGCTCCACGTCCGATTTCCGCTGGCCCGGCACCCGTCCCCGCTCCACACTGGAACCCGTGAAGGACGAGGACAGCAGGTACGAGGCGGTGCGGAGTCGGGACGGGCGGTTCGACGGGGTGTTCTTCTTCGCCGTCGAGACCACCGGCATCTACTGCCGGCCCAGCTGCCCGGCCGTCACGCCGAAGCGGCGCAACGTGCGGTTCTTCGCGACGGCCGCCGCCGCGCAGGGCTCCGGTTTCCGGGCCTGCCGGCGGTGCCGTCCGGACGCCGTGCCGGGCTCGGCGGAGTGGAACGTCCGCGCGGACGTCGTCGGCCGGGCCATGCGCCTGATCGCCGACGGCGTCGTGGACCGCGAAGGCGTCGCCGGGCTCGCCGCGCGGCTCGGCTACAGCGCCCGGCAGGTCCAGCGGCAGCTCACCGCCGAGCTGGGCGCCGGGCCCGTCGCGCTCGCCCGGGCCCAGCGGGCCCACACCGCGCGCGTGCTGCTCCGGACCACCGACCTGCCGGTCACCGAGATCGCGTTCGCGTCCGGGTTCGCCAGCGTGCGGCAGTTCAACGACACCATCCGGGAGATCTACGCCGCGACCCCCACCGAGGTGCGGGCCGCCGCCCCCCGGAACCGGGCCGCCCGCCGGGCCGCACCCGGCGCCGGCATCCCGCTCCGGCTCGCCCACCGCGGCCCCTACCAGTCCGCCGCCGTCTTCGACCAGCTCGCGCGGGAGGCCGTACCGGGTGTCGAAGAGGTGACCGGCGCCCCCGGCGCCCGCACCTACCGGCGCACCCTGCGACTGCCGTACGGCACCGGCCTCGCCGCCGTCCAGGAACGCACCCACACCCCGCGGACCGGCAGCGGCACCCGTCCGGGCGGCTGGCTCGACGCCCGGCTGCACCTCACCGACCCCCGGGACCTCACCACCGCCGTACAACGGCTGCGCCGGCTGTTCGACCTGGACGCCGACCCGTACGCCGTCGACGAGCGGCTCGGCGCCGACCCCCGGCTCGCCCCGCTGGTCGCCGCCCGGCCCGGGCTGCGCTCGCCCGGCGCCGTCGACCCGCTGGAGCCCGCCGTACACGCCCTGGTCGGCATCGACGGTGCCCAGGAGCTGGTGCGCCGGTACGGCAAGGTGCTCGACGCGCCCCACGGCGGCCTGACCCACCTCTTCCCGGAGCCCGCCGTCCTCGCCGACGCCGAGCCCGGCGGCCCGCTCGGCGCGCTCGCCGCCGCCCTGGCCGACGGCACCGTACGGCTCGACCCGGGCGCCGACCGGCACGACGCCGATCAGGCCCTGCTCGCCCTGCCCGGCATGGACCCGGCCACCGTCGCCACCGTCCGCGTCCGCGCCCTCGGCGACCCCGACGTCGCCCCGCCCGGCGCCGACGTCCCCGACACCTGGCGGCCCTGGCGGTCGTACGCCGTCCAGCATCTGCGGGTGGCGGGGGAGCCGGTCCGGTGACCGCCCGCCTGAACACCGATGTCCGCCCGTCCCCTGACCCCCGAGCCGAGGAACCCGCTCCGATGACCACCGTCTACTGCACTCACCTGGACACCCCTGTCGGGCGGCTGCTGCTCACCGCCGACGCGGACGGCGCGCTCACCTCGCTGTCCGTGCCCGGACAGAAGGGCGGGCGGACCGTCCAGGACGGCTGGCGGCACGACCCCGGGCCGTTCCGCGCCGCCGCCGACCAGCTCGCCGCCTACTTCGCCGGGGAACTCAAGGAATTCCGGCTGCCGCTCCGCGCTGCCGGCACCGAGTTCCGGCAGCGGGTCTGGGCCGCGCTGGACGAGCTGCCGTACGGCGCCACCGCCACCTACGGCGAGATCGCCGCCCGGATCGGCGCGCCCCGCGCCGCCGTTCGCGCCGTCGGCGGGGCGATCGGCGCGAACCCCCTGCTGATCGTGCGCCCTTGCCACCGGGTGATCGGCGCGAACGGGGCGATGACCGGATACGCGGGAGGACTTGAACGCAAGGTCCGGCTGCTCACCCTGGAGGGCGTGCTCCCCTGACGCGCCGCCCGCCGCGCCTCTTCCCCGCGCCGCGCTTCGCCCCGGTGCCCGCGTTGCGCCGAGCGGGTGGACCGCCGTCGATGTTCCGGCGGCGCGGCCCGCCCGTGTGGCACGGTCGCCTCCGACGGGCCGGGGAAGCCCCCGACGGGCCCCGGGGAAGGGCGGGCACACATGGCCAGGGTCGTACGGGTCCTCGCGGTCCTCCTCCCGGCGCTGCTGCCGGGCCTGACGGCACCGGCCGTCGCCGAACCCGCCCCGCTGTCCTGGACCGGCAGCTGGGAGACCGCGCCCTCCGGTACCGCCGACGCGCTGCCCGGCGCCGCCGTCCGCAACGTCGTCCACCTCAGCGTCGGCGGCACCGCCGTGCGCGTCCGGCTCAGCAACCGGCTCGGCACCACACCCCTGCGGCTCGGCGCGGTCACCGTCGCGCTGAGCCGGGCGGCCGGCCCCGAGGCCGTACCCGGCACGCTGCGCACCGCCACCTTCCGCAGCGCCACGGAGGTGACCGTCCCGGCCGGCGCGGACGCGGTCACCGATGCGGTGCCGCTGCGCGTACCGGCCGGCGCCGACCTGCTCGTCACCGTGTACACGCCGGAGAACTCCGGGCCCGCCACCTATCACCGCACCGCCCTCCAGACCAGCTACGTGTCCCCGGCCGGCGCCGGCCGGGCCGCCGACGAGGACGGCACCGCGTACACGGCGACCACCAGCCGCTGGTACTACGTCACCGGCGTCGACGTCCGCGGGCCCGCCGACGGCAGTGTCGTCGCGTTCGGGGACTCGCTCACCGACGGCAACGGCTCCACCCCCGACACCAACCGCCGCTGGCCCGACCGGCTCGCCCAGCGGCTGCGCGACCAGCGGCTCGGCGTCCTCAACGCGGGCATCGCCGGCAACCGCCTGCTGCGCGACGGCACCGGACCGAGCGCCCTCGCCCGCCTGGACGCGGACGCGCTGGACCGGGCCGGGGTGCGGGTCCTGGTCGTCTTCGAGGGCATCAACGACATCAAGGGGTCCCCGGAGGCGAGCGACGCCGCCGCCTTCGCGGACGCGTACCGCACCGTGGTGGCCCGCGCCCACGCCCGCGGGGTCCGGGTCGTCGGCGTCACCCTCACCCCGTACGGCGGCCATCCCGCCTGGACCGCCGCCCGGGAGGCGGTACGGCAGCGGGTGAACGCCTTCATCCGGGACGGCGGCGCCTTCGACGCGGTCGCCGACGCGGACGCGACCGTCCGGGACCCGGACGACCCCGGCCGCATCCTGCCCGCCTACGACCCCGGCGACCACCTGCACTTCAACGACGCGGGCATGGCCGCCGTGGCCGACACGGTCCACCGCGTGCTGACCCGGGGACCGCTCGGGTCCGCCCCGACCGGCCGGGCGCACGCCACCGTCCCGGTCACCCGCACACCACCGCGCCCAGCCACGCGCCCGCGATCACCAGCCAGGTGAACGGCCGGCCGGCAAAGCTCCCGCACTCCCGTCCGGCCGGCCTGCCGGGCCGGGGGAGAAACCGCGGGCCGATCAGGGCGTCTGCGGCGGCACCGGTGGGATTCGGCCGGCGGCGGGTGGTCAGCTGGGGTTTTCCCGGGTCACCCAGCCGCGTTCCCGGGCGTGCCAGCCCAGTTGGAGTCGGGTCGTCACCCCGGCCAGTTCCATCAGGCGTCGTACCCGGCGCTGCACGGTCCGCAGGCCAAGGTCCAGCTGTTTGGCCACGCTCGCGTCGGTCAGCCCCGCCAGCAGCAGCGACAGCACCTCCAGGTCGGTGGCGTCCGGGCCGTCCGGCCGGTCCTCGGTCACCCCGGCGGCGCCGAGCCGCAGTGGCAGCGCCTCCCGCCACACCGACTCGAACAGCCCGGCGAGCAGCTCCAGCAGCCCGCTGGCGTGCACCACCAGCGCGGCGGGCTCCGCCGTCCTCGACGTCAGCGGCACCATCGCCAGCGACCGGTCGGCCACGACCAGCTTCGTCGGCACCCGGTCCACCACCCGGACCCGCTCGTCGCGGCCCAGCGCCGCCGTCAGCTCGGTCAGCCCGTGCGGCAGGTCCAGCACCGCCCGCTCCACCACCACCCGGTACCGCACCCCGCGCCCGGCCGCCTGCTCCTCCGCGTCGTTCTCCATGCCGGACACGACCACCGGGTTGCCGGTCACCAGCGCGCACACCTCCTCGGCCGCCCCCAGCTGGAGCTGGAGGAACCGCTGGGCGACCGCCGAAGCGCCGGTCACCACCTCCACCAGGTCGTGCACCGCCGGTTCGGCCGCCGCCGCCCGGTACTCCTCAGCGAGCAGCGCCGCCGCCAGCTCCGCCCTCTCCAGCTCGTGCCGCTGCTGGGTGAGCAGCGCGCCCAGCGCCACCCCGGGCGGAGCCGCCACCCAGCGGCCCGGCCGCGCCGAGGACTGGGCCGCGAGACCCTGCCGCTCCAGCCGGCGCAGCGTCCGCTCGGTGTCGTGCTCGGCCAGCGTCAGGCGCCGCGCCAGATCGGTCACGTCGGCCGCGCCCACGGACACCAGCGCCCGGTACGCCGCCTCGTGCGTCTCGTCCAGCCCTATCGCTGCCAGCATCGCCCCGCGTCCCTCCCCTGCGCACACACCAACGGAAGCGGAGCGGCGTGGCGGAAACCGGCCACGGCGCAAACCCGCCATCAGACATCATCGCCGTACCGGTGGTGACTCTGCCAAGGTGGGGTCGGACGTCGCCGGGCGGTCCTCCCGTGGGGGGTGGGGCCGCCCGGTGGCCACCAACCTTTTCTCGTACGGCAGTTCACCCGCTCACTCGACACGCCCGTCGACGGGGGCGATGCGGCGGATTTTCCCGATGCCCCGTTTTCCCACCGCCCGTGCGGTGGACAATCAGGGGCATGAGCCAGCAGGGGGGAAGCCCCGCCCGTCACGACGACGACTGGTGGGGGCAGCTGTACGACGACTCCACCGAGGACACGGGTCCCACGGCAGCGCCCGATTCCCTGGACGACCGCTTCGCCTCGGCGCGGAACGCGGTGGGGGGACGGCCGACGGACACGGTGGAGCCCGGACCGGCGGATCGGGCCGCGCCGGGTGATGCCGGACCGGTTGAGGCCCCATCGGTTGATGCGGCATCGATGGATCCGGCACCGGCTGATCCGGCACCGGCTGATGAGAGATCGGCTGATCCGGGACCGGGTGATCCGGCACCCCCGGAACCGCCACCCGCGAAAGCGCCGGTGCCGACCCAGCGGACCGCACCGCCGCCACCGGCAGACCCCGTCCTCCCCACCGACCTGGCCCTCCCCGCCGAGTTCGCTCCGCCCACCGAGAGCACTCCACCACCCGAGAGCACTCCGCCCGCCCCGCCCCCCTCCATCGACTCCATCGACTCCATCGACTACGTCGGCTCCGGTCCCCCCACCTACGACCCCGAGCCCACCGCGCTGCCGCTCGCCGAGCCGGACGGGCTCGGGGAACTGGTCGCGGACACCGTGCTGGACGGCGCCCGGTACGGCGCCTGCACGCTGCGGGCCGTGTCGCTGCGCGGGGACTCGGCCCGGTACCGGGGCGAGCCGCGCCGGGACTCGCTGCTCACCGCGCGGTTCGGCACGGGCGAGCAGGCGCTGGTCCTGGTGGCGATGGCCACCGGTGCCCGTTCCGCGCCGGGCGCCCACCTGGCGGCGGCCGAGGTGTGCCGGTGGATCGGGCGGGCCGTGGGCCGCAGCCACCAGCGGCTGGTGGAGGACATCCGCGCGGCCCGGCGCGGCGACCTGAAGTCGGGTCTGCACCGGCTGACCGACCGCAGTCTCGGCAGGCTCCGCGCGAGCGCCGCCGAACAGGGCCTGGACCCCGAGGAGTACACGGCGAGCCTGCGCTGTCTGCTGCTGCCCGCCGACCCGGACTGCCGTACCCGCGTGTTCTTCGGCGTCGGTGACGGCGGGCTGTTCCGGCTGCGGGACGGCGTCTGGCAGGACATCGAGCCGCAGGTGGCGCCCGAGGGCGGCACCGGTGCCCCCGTCGTCGGCGTCGGCTCGCCGCCGGAGCGGACGCCCGAGGGCGACCGGCTGACGATGGACCTCGGCCTCCCGGCCCCGCCGAGCCCGTTCGAGCCCGCGGAGCCCGCCCCGGAGCCGCCCCGCGAGCCGTTCCGGTTCCGGGCCTCGGTAGCCCGCCCGGGTGACGCGCTCGTGATGTGCACGGCGGGCCTCGCCGACCCGCTGCGCGACGAGCCCGCCCTCTGCGCCTACCTGGCCCGCCGCTGGTCCGGCCGCACCCCGCCGGGTCTCGCCGCCTTCCTCGCCGACGCCCAGGTGCGGGTGAAGGGCTACGCCGACGACCGTACGGCGGCGGCCGTGTGGGAGGCGTAACCACCGCCCCTGTGGATTGATGGAACGGGAGGGCCGTATCCCGGGACAGCGAAGGGGCTGACGCGCGCCATGGCCAAACAGAACGTCGCCGAGCAGTTCGTCGACATCCTCGTCCGCGCCGGAGTGCGGCGCCTGTACGGCGTCGTCGGCGACAGCCTCAACCCGGTCGTGGACGCCGTCCGCCGCAACGCCGCCATCGACTGGATCCACGTACGCCACGAGGAGTCCGCCGCCTTCGCGGCCGGCGCCGAGGCCCAGATCACCGGGAAGCTGGCCGCCTGCGCCGGCTCCTGCGGCCCGGGCAACCTGCACCTGATCAACGGCCTGTACGACGCCCACCGCTCGATGGCCCCGGTCCTCGCCCTCGCCTCGCACATCCCGTCGAGCGAGATCGGCCTCGGCTACTTCCAGGAGACCCACCCGGAACGGCTGTTCCAGGAGTGCAGCCACTACTGCGAGCTGATCTCCAGCCGGAAGCAGATGCCCCGGCTGTTGCAGACCGCCATCCAGCACGCGGTCGGCCGGAGCGGGGTGAGCGTGGTGGCCCTGCCCGGTGACATCGCCGCCGAACCGGCCCCGGAGAAGGCCGCGCAGAGCGCGCTCGTCACCTCCCGGCCCACCGTGCGGCCCGGTGACGCCGAGATCGACGCGCTCGCGGAGATGATCGACGCGGCCGGCAGGGTCACCCTGTTCTGCGGCAGCGGCACGGCCGGCGCCCACGCCGACGTGATGGAGTTCGCCGGGAAGATCAAGTCGCCGGTCGGGCACGCGCTGCGCGGCAAGGAGTTCATCCAGTACGACAACCCGTACGACGTCGGCATGAGCGGACTGCTCGGCTACGGCGCCGCCTACGAGGCCACTCACGAGTGCGATCTGCTGATCCTGCTCGGCACCGACTTCCCGTACCACGCGTTCCTGCCGGACGACGTGCGGATCGCGCAGGTCGACGTACGGCCCGAGGTGCTCGGCCGCCGCTCCCGGCTCGACCTCGCCGTGTGGGGCGACGTCCGCGAGACGCTGCGCTGCCTGATCCCGCGCGTGAAGGAGAAGACGGACCGGCGCTTCCTCGACCGGATGCTGAAGAAGCACGCCGACGCGCTGGAGGGCGTGGTCAAGGCGTACACCCGGAAGGTCGACAAGCACATCCCGATCCACCCCGAGTACGTGGCCGCCGTACTCGACGAAGTCGCCGACGAGGACGCCGTGTTCACGGTCGACACCGGGATGTGCAACGTCTGGGCCGCCCGGTACGTCTCGCCCAACGGCCGCCGCCGGATCATCGGTTCCTTCTCGCACGGGTCGATGGCGAACGCGCTGCCGATGGCGATCGGCGCCCAGTTCACCGACCGGCGCCGGCAGGTGGTCGCCATGGCCGGGGACGGCGGATTCTCCATGCTGATGGGCGACTTCCTGACGCTCGTGCAGTACGACCTGCCGGTCAAGGTGGTGTTGTTCAACAACTCCTCGCTCGGCATGGTCGAGCTGGAGATGCTGGTCGCCGGACTGCCCTCGTACGGCACCACCAACACCAACCCCGACTTCGCCGCCGTCGCCCGGGCCTGCGGCGCGCACGGGGTGCGGGTGGAGAAGCCCAAGCAGCTCGCCGGGGCGCTCAAGGACGCCTTCAAGCACAAGGGTCCGGCCCTGGTGGACATCGTCACCGACCCCAACGCCCTGTCCATCCCGCCGAAGATCAGCGCCGAGATGGTCACCGGGTTCGCGCTGTCCGCCTCCAAGATCGTGCTGGACGGCGGGGTCGGCCGGATGCTCCAGATGGCCCGGTCCAACCTGCGCAACGTACCGCGGCCTTGAGGACATGATTTCGGCCAGTTTCACGTGGCGTGACGATATGACGGCAGCCGGTGCCGGAGGCGGCCGGACCGGTGTCCCGGGGCGTCCGTGGCGGCCGGAAGCATCCGGTGACCGCGAGGCCCGGCCGCGGCGGAGTCCGGTGGCCGGACCTCGCGGGGTACGGACATGGCCGAACCACCGGTCATCGGGCACGCGTCAGGACTGCCCCGGAGCCCGCTGGGCAAGCATCCCCCGTGAACGTGTTCGACCAGGAGGGGCAGGGACCGGCGGCGTGCGGGCGGGGGTCATGAAGAGGCAGGCGCGAGGAGGCGGTCCCGTGACGGTAGGGGCCTTCTCGGCGACAACGGGGGAAGAGACCGACACCATCACGGAACACGCGCGGCGGCTGAGGCGCAGACTGGGCCGGGCGGACCTCAGGGCGGTGCCGGAGGCCCGCCGGGAGCTGCGCGAACTGCTGCGGCACTGGGGAAAACCGGGCCGCTCGGAGATAGCCGAACTGCTCACCAGCGAACTCGTCACCAACGCGCTCGTCCACACCGACGACGACGCCGTCCTCACGGCCGTCGTGGACCCCGGCGGACTGCGCGTGGAGGTACGGGACTTCGTGGCCCGCAGACCCGAGCCGCACGCCCCGGACACGGACGACGACACCCACGGGCGGGGCCTGGTGCTGGTGCAGTCCCTCGCGGACGCCTGGGGCGTACGCCCGCACGGGGTGGGCAAGTCGGTGTGGTTCGAACTCGGCGCCGAGGCGGCGTGAGGCACGGCGCAACGGGACGGGGGGGGGGGGGGGGGGGGGGGGGACCCCCCACCCCTTCGCTGTCGCCCCACACAATTAGAGGCTGGCCCGGCCGACCCCCATCTGCGCGGCCGGCGCCACCCCCCCCCCCCCCCCCCCCCTCCCCCCCCCCCCCCCCCCCCCCCCCCCCCCCTTTCCGCGGTCACACCGGACCGCGGGCGGCTGTCAGCCGAACTGCTGCTCCAGGTCCTTGAGCTTGCGCTCCAGGGAGTCCAGGCGCGGCAGGGCCATGGTGTCGTCCTCGGCGGTGAGGTCGACGGTCACCGGCTCACTCCCGCTGGGGACCCGCTGAAGGGAGGGCCGAGCGCGGACGGGCAGTTGTTCCGCGGTCGATATGGCAGGCTCCGCTGTCGCGGGGGCCGGGCCGCGCTCCACGGCCTGCACCTCGACCTGCCGGCCGGCGCCCCGGCCGACGAAGCCGCGGTGGCCCCGGCTGATCGCCTTCAGCTGGGCGCGCTCCACACGCTGCTGGTCGCGCCGCCGCTGCCGGGTCTCGTCCTTCTGCCGCTTGTCCTCGCGGACCTCCTCGACGGCCTCGTCGAGGCTGCGCACGCCCTCCAGGAGCATCAGCGACCACGCCCTGTAGGTCTCGCGGGGCGCCCGCACCCAGCGGACGATCCGGATCTGCGGCAGCGGACGCGGCACCAGGCCCTGCTCGCGCAGCGCGGCCCGGCGGGTCTGCTTCAGCGCCCGGTCGAACAGCACCGCCGCCGACAGCGACATGCCGGAGAAGAACTGCGGAGCACCGGCGTGACCCACGCCGCGCGGTGCGTGCACCCAGTTGAACCAGGCCGCGGCCGCGGCGAACAGCCAGACGAGTATCCGGGAGCCGAGGGCCGCGTCACCGTGGCTGGCCTCGCGGACCGCGAGGACGGAGCAGAACATCGCCGCGCCGTCCAGGCCGAACGGCACCAGGTACTGCCAGCCGTCGGTCAGCCCGAGGTTCTGTTCGCCGAAGCCGACGAGGCCGTGGAAGGACAGGGCCGCCGCCACCGCCGCACAGCAGAACAGGAGCACGTAGGAGGCCGTGCCGTAGATGGCCTCCTTGCGCCTGCGGCGCTCCTCGCTGCGCTCCCACGAGTCGTCCGCGCTCGCGTTCTCCCCGGAGGAGCGCTTGCCGCGCGCGAGCACCGCCACCGCCGCCAGCATGCCCAGGAGCAGTACGGCGCCCGGAAGCAACCAGTTCAGCGATATGTCGGTCAGTCTCATCAGAGGGTCCCTTGCATGGGGATAGGGCGTAACGCCCGCCATAGTGGCCCACTCCCGGCGGCCCTCAGGGGGTTTCGGGGCAAGAGGCCGCCAATAAGGTGCAAGGGGATGCCCGGGGCGGCGTTCTGCTCGAACTGCCGCTTGAGGGGCGGGAGTTGAGTTCGAATAAGACTACCCGTACGGGTGGTTCCTCGGAAAGTTCCCGCGACAGGTGAGGAAGTTGTGAATCACCTGTCCGTGAACCGGTCCGTGGTCGGGCGGTCCTGTGCCGGTGATCCTAGTGGACACAGGGGCGTGCTCCCGCCCTGACCGACCCTCAAGCCGCTGCGGGCGCAGTGAGTTTGGCGATCCGCTCGCTGTCGCAGGTGCGCGGACAGGTCGCGCAGGTGTCCTCCGGGCGAACGGTGTAGAACATGCAGCAGCTCGCCCGGTCCCGGGTGCGCAGCGGCGCGCCGTCCGGCCCGGTCAGCGTCCGGAACCCGGCGGCACCGGCGTACGGCACGGTCGCCCCCGGCAGCAGCAGCTCCAGCTCCCGCACGGCCCGCGCCGCCTCCCGCTCGCCGAACAGCTGGGCGACGTACCACAGCCCTTCCACGACCTCGTCGGTCGCCATGCCCCACAGCGCGCGCCCGCGCCGCCGCATCCGGGGCCCGAAGGAGCCGAGCACCGGCTCCAGGTGCTCGGCCACGGCCGCCCGCACCTCGGTCCGCAGCGCCTCCTCGTCCGCTACGACGACCGTGCCGGGCAGCGCGGCGGCGGGGTCGCCCGGCAGACAGGCGACGGGGACGGGGTGGCGCACGGCCATCCGGCCGGCCGTGCGGTCGTACCAGACGTGGGTCACGGGCAGCCGGGGCACCCGGCGGTGCAGGAACCACGGGACGGTGACCAGCAGGCAGGCGGGCCAGGCGTAGCGGTGCAGGCCGAAGCTCGCGACGACGTCCGGGCGGGCTCGGCGGCCGTAGTCCCGCACCACCTGGTCCGCGTCCCAGGCGAGGAAGGCGTCCAGCTCCGCGCCGCCCGCCGCGAGCCCGGCGGCGCCGATCCAGCCCGCGCCCGTCGGCGCCGGGTCGTCCGGGCCCAGCTCGGTCACGGTCAGGCCCGGGAAGGCCGCGGCGAGGCGGTCGTACGCGGCGGTGAGCGGCGAGGCCGCAGCGGGCATGGCGGGACCACCGATCCTTGGACGCGTCCGTGTTGGCGGACTGGGCTGCGCAGGTAAGCCTTACCTTACCCGGAGTTGTCGGAGTTTGAACTGTCGCCCGGTGCGCCTAAGGTGCTTGACGGACAAGCGACAACCCATCGTTAATGACCCCAAGTGCCGACAAGCCGCCAGGAGGAGCCGTGAAGCAGGGCGTGCAGGGCTCCCCGGACACGCCGGCCGCCGCCCGGGTGCCCGCTCAGCAGCGGCAGCGGCCGGCCGCCGGCGCCTACCCGGGCCGGGAGCGGGACGCCGCGGTGCCGGGCGCGGCGCGCGGCGAGCACACCCACGCCGAGCGGCCGGTCCCGGAGCCACGGGCCGCGGTGCAGCGCTCCTCGGTGCGCGGGCAGATCCTGGACGCGCTGCGCACGGCGCTGGTCACCGGCGACCTGAAGCCGGGCGAGGTCTACTCGGCGCCGGTGCTCGGGGAACGCTTCGGCGTCTCGGCCACGCCCGTGCGGGAGGCCATGCAGCAGCTCGCGCTGGAGGGCGCCGTCGAGGTCGTGCCCAACCGTGGCTTCCGGGTGGTCGAGCGGGGCGCGCGGGAGCTGGCCGAGCTGGCGGAGGTGCGCGCGCTCATCGAGGTGCCGGTGATGCTGCGGCTCGCGCGTACGGTGCCCGCCGAGCGGTGGGCCGAGCTGCGGCCGCTCGCGGAGGAGACGGTACGGGTGGCCGCAGCCGGCTGTCCGGCGACGTACGCGGAGTCCGACCGGGCCTTCCACCGGGCGCTGCTCGCCCTGTCGGGCAACGAGCAGCTGGTCCGGATCTCCGAGGACCTGCACCGGCGGTCGCAGTGGCCCCCGGTGCGGCGGGGGCGGGCCGAGCTGGTCGCCGACGCGGCGGAGCATGTGGCTCTGCTGGACGCGTTGGCCGTGGGGGACGTGGACGGAGTGCGGGGGCTGGTCGGGGGGCACTTCTCCGGCGCGAGCTGAGCACTGACGGGTCGGCGCCGTCGGGGTACGGGTCGTGCGCCGGGCGCGGGTTTCCTCGTGGTTGGTCGCAGCGCCCCTTGGGGGGTGCGGCTGACGTGCCCCGAAAGGGGCGCGGGGAACTGCGCGAGCAAGCCCCACCGGCCCGCAGTCGACAACTGACCGTCGGTCCCTACGCCGTCGCCGCCCCCGGCGCAGGCGGTGCCAGCTGTTGCGCCAGCCACGTCGGCACGCCACCGAGCAGGCGGAACAGGCGGCGGGCCTCCTCGCGCAGTCGGGAGGCCTCCGGTTCCTCCTCCGTGTCCGCCAGGGAGACCAGCGCGGGCGCCGTGCCCACCAGATAGCCCAACTCCTCCCGGATGCGGAGGGATTCGGCGAAGCCGTGCCGCGCTTCCGCCAACTCGCCGTCCCGCAGCGCGAGTCCCGCCAGGTGGCGCCAGGTGAAGGACAGCAACAACGGGTCGGCGTTGGCCGTGGCGGCAGCGTGCGCGCGGCGGAACGCGGCGCGGGCCGCCTGCGGGGCGCCGGCCAGGTTCTGGGCCACCAGCCCGCGCCGGAAGTCCAGCAGGGCCCGCCCCGGGGCACCCGGCGGGATCAGCGCCGCCGCCCGGCCCAGCGCGGCCCGCGCCTCGTCGGCCCGGTCGCGCACGCCGAGCAGCGTGGCGGCGTACGCCAGGTAGCCCCGCTCGCACGCGGCGGCCCCCCGCTCCTCGTCGCTGTGCGCCACCGCCTCCGCCGTCCGCAGCGCGTCCTCCGCCTCCTCCCAGCCCCGCTCGGTGTACAGGCACCGTTCGGCCAGCAGGGCGGCCCGCTGCAACGCCGGGTCGGGACGGTCGGCGGGCAGCAGGGCCGCCGCGTCGGCCCAGCAGGCCCGGCTGCGCAACCGCCATACCGCGGTCTGGAGCGGATCGTCACCGGTGGTTCCGTTACCAGACATGGCGGTATGCGCCACGTTGCCCTCCCCGAGCACGCCATCGAGCTGTTGAGTGGTGGCGGCATTCCAGCACCAATCGCGGGGCCCGGCCAAGAGGGTGGGTGAAAGATTTCACAAAGTAGTGGGGCGTGGGCGTGACCGGGTTTGGCCGCCGCACGCCCCCGATGACCTCAGCTCATGCGCAGGGCCAGGAAGAAGTCCAGCTTGTCCTCCAGGCGGGACAGGTCCCGTCCCGTCAACTGCTCGATCCGGCCGACCCGGTAGCGCAGCGTGTTGACGTGCAGGTGGAGGCGGGTGGCGCAGCGGGTCCAGGAGCCGTCGGAGTCGAGGAACGCCTCCAGGGTCGGGATCAGCTCGGCCCGGTGCCGGCGGTCGTAGTCCTTCAGCGGGTCCAGCAGCCGGGCGGTGAAGGCGCGGCGGACGTCGTCGGGGACGAACGGGAGCAGCAGGACGTGGCTGGCCAGTTCCTGGTGGCCGGCCGCGCAGACCCGGCCGGAGCGGGCGGCGGCGACCCGGCGGGCGTGCCGGGCCTCCTCCAGGGCGCCGCGCAGGCCCTCCGCCGAGTGCACGGCCGCGCTGACCCCGAGGGTGAGCCGGCCGTCGTCGTCCAGGCCCGCAGACAGCGGCTCGCGTACCGACCGCAGCAGGGCGTCGGCGAGCAGGCCGGTCTCCGAGCCGTCGTGCTCGGCGGCGACGGCGGGCAGCGGGACCAGGGCGATCGCCTCGTCGCCGGTGTGCGCGACGGCGATGCGGTCCGAGGGCTCGGGGCCGGTCGCCAGCGGGTCGACCAGCACTTCCTCCAGCAGGGTCTGGGCGACCGGGCCGCCCTCGACCTCGCCGTCCTCCCATTCCACCCGGGCCACCACGACCTGCCAGTGCGGGGCCGCCCCGAGCCCGGGCAGCAGCACCGGGGCCGCCACCCTCAGGCGGGCGGCGATCTCGGCGGGCGCGGCGCCCGTCTGCACCAGCTCCAGCACCTCCTGGGCGAGCCGGCGGCGGACCGTGCGGGCCGCGTCTCGGCGGTCCCGCTCGACGGCGATCAGCTGGGTGACGCCCTGGAGCAGGTCCAGCCGCTCCCCGGGCCAGTCGCCGGCGTCCGCCTCCACGGCCAGCAGCCAGTCCGACAGGACCGTCTCGCGGACATCGCGGGAGGCCTGCGGGGAGCGGCCGGAGGAGCGGATCGGGAAGAGGGAGTACGTGATGCCGTGCAGCTGGACGCGGTGCGGGCCACGGCGGCCGGTGCGGGTGGCCGCCAGGTGCTCGGCGGCGAGCCGGGCGCAGCTCTCGGCGGGCAGCGCCGGGCCCGCCACCTTGGAGCCGGCGATCAGCCGGCCGGTGGGGGAGAGCACCCAGGCGCGCAGGTCGAGGTCGGAGCCGAGCAGGTCCAGGACGACGTCCGGGCCGCCGCCCGCCGGGCCCGAGGTCATCATCCGGCGGTGCCGGTCCACGACGGCCGCCAGGTCCCCGGCGCGCTCGCCGGAGACCTGCCGGACCACATGCTCGGTGATCGTGGCGAACGCCACCGACTCGTGCACCGCGAACAGTGGCAGCCGGTGCTTGGCGCAGGCCAGCACCAGGTCGTCCGGCACATCGCCCAGCTCGGCCTCACCGGCCGCGAGGGCGGCCACCCCGGCCTGCACCAGGATGCGGACGAAGGGCTCGGAGTCGGCGGCGTCCCGGCGCCAGGCCAGGCCGGTGAGCACCAGCTCGCCGCCGGAGAGGTAGCGGCTCGGGTCGCGCAGGTCGGTGGTCATGACCCCGCGCACCGCGCGGTCCAGCTCGTCCTCGCCGCCGAGCAGCCGCAGGCCCAGCGCGTCGGTGTCCAGCAGTGCGCGCAGCCGCATCTCGTCGCCGCCGTTCTTTGTCTCGAAACCTACGATGGATCTTGGAGGAGCGCCGGGAAGTGGTCCGGTGAGGGGCCGCACCGGCCGGGACCCGGGGTCGCCGTGCCGTTACCCGCGTTTCCCCAGGAAAACGGAGAGGTTAGCGATGTCCTCCGTTCATACGAATCTACAAGATGCTCGCCCTGGCCAGCGAACTCCTTCATGGTTTCGGTGACTGACCCCGTCGGAGCACAGGGCGGTGTACTGAGTCCACTCCGCGTTAACAGCACATGAACGAGCCGGGCCCGCCGCACACGGATTGGCTCAATCTGTACGACCCACGAGACGAAGAAGAGAGCCGGTCATGGACTTCCTTCGCCCCGCCAGCTGGGAGGAGGCGCTCGCCGCGAAGGCCGAGCACCCCACCGCTGTGCCGATTGCGGGTGGCACCGATGTGATGGTCGAGATCAACTTCGACCACCGCCGGCCCGAGTACCTCCTCGACCTGGGCCGCGTCGGCGACCTCTACGAGTGGGAGGTCGGCGAGGACACCGTACGGCTGGGTGCCTCCGTCCCGTACACCACGATCATGGAGAATCTCCGTGCCGAGCTGCCGGGCCTCGCGCTCGCCTCGCACACGGTCGCCTCCCCGCAGATCCGCAACCGCGGCGGCGTCGGCGGCAACCTCGGCACGGCCTCGCCCGCCGGCGACGCCCACCCCGCCCTCCTCGCGGCAGGCGCCGAGGTCGAGGTGGCGTCGGCGGCCCGGGGCACCCGCCTCATCCCGATCGACGCGTTCTACACGGGCGTCAAGCGCAACGCGCTCCAGCCCGACGAGCTGATCCGCGCGGTGCACATCAAGAAGGCCGACGGCCCGCAGCAGTTCTCGAAGGTCGGCACCCGCAACGCCATGGTCATCGCCGTGTGCGCCTTCGGGCTCGCCCTGCACCCGGGGACCCGGACCGTGCGCACCGGCATCGGCTCGGCCGCGCCCACACCCGTCCGGGCCAAGGCCGCCGAGGACTTCCTGAACGCGGCCCTGGAGGAGGGCGGCTTCTGGGACAACGGAAAGATCATCACCCCGTCGGTCGCCAAGCAGTTCGCGGACCTGTGCTCGGCCGCCTGCAACCCGATCGACGACGTCCGGGGCACCGCGAGCTACCGCCGGCACGCGGTCGGCGTGCTGGCCCGCCGGACGCTCACCTGGACCTGGGAGTCGTACCGCGGCGCCCGCCGCGCATCTGAGGGAGCTGCGTAATGCGCGTCAACTTCACCGTCAACGGACGGCCGCAGGAGGCGGACGACGTCTGGGAGGGCGAGTCCCTGCTGTACGTCCTGCGCGAGCGCCTCGGCCTGCCGGGTTCCAAGAACGCCTGCGAGCAGGGCGAGTGCGGCTCCTGCACCGTGCGGCTGGACGGCGTGCCCGTCTGCTCCTGCCTGGTCGCGGCCGGCCAGGTCGAGGGCCGGGACGTGGTGACCGTCGAGGGGCTGGCGGACTTCGCCAGGCAGCGCTCCTGCGGGACAGGTGCCTGCGGTGGTACGAGCCTGGACGAGGCGAAGCGGTGGCAGGCCAAGAGCACCGACTCGCAGACCGGTGAGGGCACGGAACTCTCCCCGATCCAGCAGGCGTTCATCGACGCCGGCGCCGTCCAGTGCGGCTTCTGCACCCCGGGCCTGCTCGTCGCCGCCGACGAGATGCTGGAGCGCAACCCGAACCCGACCGACGCGGACATCCGCGAGGCCCTGTCGGGCAACCTGTGCCGCTGCACGGGCTACGAGAAGATCATGGACGCGGTCCGCCTGGCGGCCGCACGGCAGTCCGAGGGGGTCTGAGCATGCCGGCCAACGGTGCACCCACCAAGATCACTCAGGGTTCGCAGACGAAGGGCGGCATCGGGGAGTCCACGCTCCGCCCGGACGGCACCCTCAAGGTCACCGGCGAGTTCGCGTACTCGTCCGACATGTGGCACGAGGACATGCTGTGGGGCCAGATCCTGCGCTCCACCGTCGCGCACGCCGAGATCGTCTCGATCGACACCTCCGAGGCCCTCGCGATGCCGGGCGTGTACGCCGTCATGACGTACGACGACCTGCCCACCGAGGTGAAGAACTACGGCCTGGAGATCCAGGACACCCCGGTTCTCGCGCACGGCAAGGTACGCCACCACGGCGAGCCGGTCGCGATCGTCGCCGCCGACCACCCGGAGACGGCCCGCCGCGCCGCCGCCAAGATCAAGGTCGACTATCGTGAACTGCCCGTCATCACCGACGAGGCCTCCGCGACCGCCCCGGACGCGATCCTCGTCCACGAGAACCGCGACGACCACCACGCCGGGCACGTCCCGCACCCGAACATCGTCCACCGCCAGCCGATCGTCCGCGGCAACGTGGAGGAGGCGCGCAGGCGCGCCGACGTGATCGTCGAGGGCGAGTACACCTTCGGCATGCAGGACCAGGCCTTCCTCGGCCCCGAGTCCGGCCTCGCCGTGCCCGAGGAGGACGGCGGCGTCCACCTCTACATCGCCACCCAGTGGCTCCACTCCGACCTGCGCCAGATCGCGCCCGTCCTCGGCCTGCCCGAGGAGAAGGTGCGCATGACGCTGGCCGGTGTCGGCGGCGCGTTCGGCGGCCGTGAGGACCTGTCGATGCAGATCCACGCCTGCCTGCTCGCCCTGCGCACCGGCAAGCCGGTGAAGATCGTCTACAACCGGTTCGAGTCCTTCTTCGGGCACGTCCACCGCCACCCGGCGAAGCTCCACTACGAGCACGGGGCCACGCGCGACGGCAAGCTGACCCACATGAAGTGCCGGATCGTCCTGGACGGCGGCGCCTACGCCTCCGCCTCCCCGGCGGTCGTCGGCAACGCCTCCTCGCTGAGCGTCGGCCCGTACGTGATCGACGACGTCGACATCGAGGCCATCGCCCTCTACACCAACAACCCGCCCTGCGGCGCCATGCGCGGCTTCGGCGCGGTCCAGGCGTGCTTCGCCTACGAGGCGCAGATGGACAAGCTGGCGAAGAAGCTCGGCATGGACCCGGTGGAGTTCCGGCAGCTCAACGCGATGGAGCAGGGCACCCTCATGCCGACCGGGCAGCCCGTCGACTCCCCGGCGCCGGTCGCCGAACTCCTGCGCCGCGTCAAGGCGATGCCCATGCCGCCCGAGCGCCAGTGGGAGTCCAGCGAGGGCGCCGACGTACGGCAGCTGCCCGGCGGACTGTCCAACACCACCCACGGCGAAGGCGTCGTACGCGGGGTCGGCTACGCGGTCGGCATCAAGAACGTCGGCTTCTCCGAGGGCTTCGACGACTACTCCACGGCGAAGGTGCGCATGGAGGTCGTGGGCGGCGAGCCCGTCGCCACCGTGCACACCGCGATGGCGGAGGTCGGCCAGGGCGGTGTCACCGTCCACGCGCAGATCACCCGCACCGAGCTGGGCGTCACGCAGGTGACGATCCACCCGGCCGACACCCAGGTGGGCTCGGCCGGCTCGACCTCGGCCTCCCGGCAGACGTACGTCACCGGCGGCGCCGTGAAGAACGCCTGCGAGCTGGTCCGCGAGAAGGTCCTGGAGATCGGCCGGCGCAAGTTCGGCTCCTACCACCCCGCTTGGGCCACGGCGGAGCTGCTGCTGGAGGGCGGCAAGGTCGTCACCGACGACGGCGAGGTCCTCGCCGACCTGGTCGACGTCCTCGAAGGCGACGCCGTGGAGGTCGAGGAGGAGTGGCGGCACCGGCCGACCGAGCCCTTCGACCTGCGCACCGGCCAGGGCAACGGACACGTCCAGTACTCCTTCGCCGCCCACCGCGCGGTCGTCGAGGTCGACACCGAGCTGGGCCTGGTCAAGGTCATCGAACTGGCCTGCGCCCAGGACGTCGGCAAGGCGCTCAACCCGCTCTCCGTCATCGGCCAGATCCAGGGCGGCACGACCCAGGGCCTGGGCGTGGCCGTGATGGAGGAGATCATCGTGGACCCGAAGACCGCCAAGGTCAGGAACCCCTCCTTCACGGACTACCTGATCCCCACCATCCTCGACACGCCGACCATCCCCGTCGACGTGCTCGAACTCGCCGACGAGCACGCCCCCTACGGGCTGCGCGGCATCGGCGAGGCCCCGACCCTGTCGTCCACCCCGGCCGTCCTCGCGGCGATCCGGAACGCGACCGGGCTGGAACTCAACCGCACGCCGGTGCGGCCCGAGCACCTGACGGGAACGTGACCCTTCGGGGCTCCAACCGGTGATCTCCCGGGGGGACTTCGTCCCCCCGGACCCCCACTGTTCGTCTCGGGCCGTCCCCCGGGTCGTCCAATCCCAAATCCCGTGCCGGACAAGGCCCTGCACGGGTGCACCTATGAACCTTGGGAGTTGGCCCATGACCCAGCAGTCAGTGGAGCCCAGGACCGCGGCCGAGGACGCCGGCGAAGGCAGCCGCGTCCCGGCCGGGCGGTCCTGGCTCGACCGGTACTTCCACATATCCGGAAGAGGATCCACGGTCGCGCGTGAGGTGCGCGGCGGCATCACCACCTTCATGGCGATGGCCTACATCCTCCTGCTCAACCCCCTGATCCTGTCCGGCAAGGACGCGGCGGGGGACACGCTCGGCCAGAAGGCGCTGATCACCGCGACCGCGTTCGCGGCGGCCTTCACCACGCTGCTGATGGGTTTCGTCGGCAAGGTACCGCTCGCCCTCGCCGCCGGCCTCTCCGTCTCCGGGGTGCTGTCCTCACAGGTCGCCCCCCACATGACCTGGCCGCAGGCCATGGGCATGTGCGTGATGTACGGCGTGGTCATCATGCTGCTGGTCGTCACCGGCCTGCGTGAAATGATCATGAACGCGATCCCGCTCGCGCTCAAGCACGGCATCACCATGGGCATCGGCCTGTTCATCGCCCTCATCGGTCTCTACAAGGCCGGCTTCGTGCACCAGGGCAAGGCCACCCCGCTCACCCTCGGCCCCGCCGGTGAACTCGCCGGCTGGCCGGTGCTGCTCTTCGCCGGCACCCTGCTGCTGATCTTCATGCTCCAGGCCCGGAACGTCCCCGGCGCCATCCTCGTCGGCATCGTCTCCGGCACGGTCGTCGCCGCCGTCCTCAACGGCCTCGACGTCATCGACGCCGGGCAGTGGGCGGGCGGCGCCCCCGCACTGCACGGCAGCGCCGTCTCGATGCCCGACTTCTCGCTCTTCGGCGACGTCGAGTTCGGCGGCTGGGGCGAGGTCGGCGCGATGACGATCGGCATGATCGTCTTCACCCTGGTGCTCGCCGGGTTCTTCGACGCCATGGCCACCATCATCGGCGTCGGCACCGAGGCCGAACTGGCCGACGACAAGGGCCGGATGCCGGGCCTGTCCAAGGCGCTGTTCATCGACGGCGCCGGCGGTGCGATCGGCGGTGTGGCGGGCGGCTCCGGCCAGACCGTGTTCATCGAGTCGGCGACGGGCGTCGGCGAGGGAGCCCGCACGGGTCTCGCCTCCGTCGTCACCGGCCTGTTCTTCGCGGCCTGCCTGTTCTTCACCCCGGTCACCGCGATCGTGCCGCAGGAGGTCGCCTCCGCCGCGCTGGTCGTCATCGGCGCCATGATGCTGATGAACGCCCGGCACGTGGACTGGGGCGACCGCGCGACCGCGATCCCGGTCTTCCTGACCGTCGTCCTGATGCCGTTCACGTACACCATCACCACCGGTGTCGCCGCGGGCGTCATCTCGTACGTCGCCATCAAGGCGGCCCAGGGCAAGGCCCGTGAGATCGGCGCCTTCATGTGGGGCCTGACGGTCGTATTCCTGGTCTACTTCGCCCTTCATCCCATCGAGGCCTGGCTGGGCGTCCACTAGCCGGCCGTCCTGACACCTCCAACCCGCCTGAGGAGAACGACAGATGCTGGACATCGCCGAGGAGCTGAACCGGTGGGCCGAGCAGGGCCGTGACTTCGCCGTCGCCACCGTGGTGGCCGTCGGCGGCAGCGCCCCGCGCCAGCCCGGCGCCGCCCTCGCGGTGGACGCCGACGGCACGGCGATCGGCTCGGTCTCCGGCGGCTGCGTGGAGGGTGCCGTGTACGAGCTGTGCCGGCAGGCGCTGGAGGACGGGCGGACCGTCCTCGAACGCTTCGGGTACAGCGACGAGGACGCCTTCGCCGTCGGCCTGACCTGTGGCGGCGTCATCGACATCCTCGTCACGCCGGTCCGGGCGGACGGTCCCGCCCGGCCGGTGTTCGAGGCCGCGCTGGCCGCCGCCGCCCGCGGGGAGGCGGCGGCGGTCGCGCGGATCGCCGAGGGCCCGGACGAGCTGCGGGGCCGGGCCCTCCTGGTCCGGCCCGACGGGTCGTACGACGGCGGCTTCGGCGCCCATCCCGAACTGGACCGCACGGTCGCCGCCGAGGCCGGTGCCTTCCTGGACGCGGGCCGCACCGGCACCCTGGAGATCGGCGAACAGGGCTCCCGCTGCGGCGCCCCGCTCACGGTCCTGGTCGAGTCCTCCGTCCCCGCACCCCGGATGATCGTCTTCGGCGCGATCGACTTCGCGTCGGCGCTGGTCCGGATCGGCAAGTTCCTCGGCTATCACGTCACCGTGTGCGACGCCCGCCCGGTGTTCGCGACGAAGACCCGCTTCCCCGAGGCAGACGAGATCGTCGTGGAGTGGCCCCACAGGTACCTGGAGCGGACCGAGGTCGACGGCCGCAGCGTCCTGTGCGTCCTCACCCACGACGCCAAGTTCGACGTACCGCTGCTGCGGCTGGCGCTGCGGATGCCGGTCGCCTACGTCGGCGCGATGGGCTCCCGCCGTACCCACCTGGACCGGGCCGAGCGGCTGCGCGCGGTCGGCGTCACCGAGCTGGAGCTGGCCCGGCTGCGCTCCCCGATCGGCCTGGACCTCGGCGCCCTTACGCCCGAGGAGACGGCGCTGTCCATCGCCGCGGAGATCGTCGCCGGCCGGCGCGGGGGCAGCGGAGTGTCACTGACCGGCGCGCACACGCCCATCCACCACGACACGGCCACGCGGCCGGCGGGGCGGATCGGGTCGGTGGCCTGAAAAGGGTTTGCCGACCGCTGTCGCCCCTGTGTTGCATGACGGCATGGTGTCCCCCGACCGGCTGGCGGCCTTCGCCGCCCTCTCCCTCCTGCTCATCATCGTCCCCGGCCCCAGCGTCCTGTTCGTGATCGGACGGGCCCTGGCCCACGGCCGCCGGGCCGCGCTGACCACCGTCGTCGGCAACACGCTCGGCGCGTATCTGCTCGTCGTCGCCGTGGCGCTCGGCATCGGGTCGATCGTCGAGCGCTCGGTCCTCGTCTTCACCGTTCTGAAGTTCGCGGGCGCCGCGTATCTCGTGTACCTCGGCGTCAAGGCGTGGCGGCAGCGCGGCTCGCTACGGGCCGCGGTCGCGGAGTCCGGTCCGGCGGACGGCGGCCTGCGCACCCTGGGGGAGGGCTTCGCGGTCGGTGTCGCCAACCCCAAGACGATGGTGTTCTTCGCCGCCGTACTGCCGCAGTTCGCGGACCGCGAGCAGGGGCACGTCCCGGCGCAGATGCTGCTGCTCGGGCTGGTCTTCAACGCCATCGCGGTGATCTCCGACGCCGCCTGGGGCCTGGCCGCCTCAGCCGCCCGCGACTGGTTCGCCCGCTCCCCCCGCCGCCTGTCCGCGGTCGGCGGAACAGGCGGCCTGACGATGATCGGTCTGGGCGTCACGGTGGCACTGACGGGCCGCAGGGACTGAGGACGCCCGCCGCCGACGGCCGGCGCACCCGCCCGTCCCCTGGCTCACCCGTGTCTCAGCAGATGGTTCGCCGCCCGGCCGAACAGCAGGCGGGACGCCGACTTCACGACGCCGTCGAAGGCTCGGGGGAGGAAGCGGACGCTCAGGTCCTCCCGCCACACCACCCGGCTGCGGCCCCCGGGGCCCGGGCGGACCTCGATCTCCGCCCAGCCGAGGATGAGCCGGCCGCGTTTCTCCAGGCGGCACAGGCCGGGCTCGTCGTCGGTCGGCGGGCGCCACACCGTCACCTCCATCACGTCGTCGAGGGCGAGCGGGCCGAACCCCGACCGGGCGACGAAGCGCGTGCCCTCGCGGGTCGGCGGGGGCGTGAGCACCCTGATCCGGGTCAGCGGGACCGCGTCGGCGTGACGCGGCCAGTCCGTGAGCCGGCGCCACGCCTCGGCGAGCGGGAGCGGGGCCGTACGTTCGAAGGAGAAGGTGGGCACGGCACGATCGTAGGCAATGGACGCCGGTCACCTGCGCGTTCACCCGCCGCCTCGCCCCGCTCGCGTAGCAGGTGTCCGTGAGGAGTCGTATGCTGAAACAGTCGGTGCGCGGGGCGGCGCCACGGGGGTCCTGCTTCTACGCTTCCTGCCACGGGCTGGGCAATCAGCCCGTCGTACGGGGGAGTTGATCGCCATGCCGGTGAAGAACTACGGCGTTCTCATCGCCCGCGTCGTGGAGACACGGCGCGAGGGCGCGCGGGAGACACCGCACTACCAGATCCACCTCACGGACGACCACGGCACGCACTACCGCGCCGCGGTCAACGTGCTCTCCCAGGAGCACCCTTCCGAACTGCTCTACCTGGTCGCCGACGACTTCCGGCACCCGCTGACCACCGCCCTGGAGGGCCTGCCCGGCGGCTGGAACACCCTGCCGGCCGGCCCAGGCGGCCCGACCCTCGACTTCGTGCGCGGCAACCTCTTCGACCCGGCCGGGATGCGCTCGCTCCCGCCGGACGTCGAGGGCCCGGACAACGACCTCGCCGACCTCCTCGACCACTACGTACAGCGCGCGGTGGCGGACCAGGAGGCGCGGGCCCACGTCTTCGGCTCCCGCTTCGGCCCCGAACCCGCCGTCAAGGACAAGGTGTTCGGCTTCCTGCCCGGCAACGGCGTGCACGACGTCCACATGAACCAGGGCAACAGCCGCCGCTTCAAGGGCGACGACGGCGTCTGGCAGGACGGCGGACTTCTGCTGCGCTTCCCCGCGCAGTCCCGCTGGGTCGGCATCTTCCTGGCCTTCCAGAGCCAGTCCTGGCACACCGACGACACCACCGGGCACACCCTGGACGACGTCGACGGCACCCGGCCCACGACCGGCGTGCAGCCCGTGATGATCGTCGCGGCGACGGTCAACCCGAAGGGCCCGGCGCCCGAGGCGGAGACCGTGACCCTGCTCAACGCCTCGCCGGACCCGGTCGATCTGACCGGCTGGCGGATCGTCAGCCGCCTGGGCCACGGCTCGCCGGTCCCGGCCACGGCCCCGCTC
The DNA here is from genome assembly GCF_055564375.1 of Streptomyces sp. NPDC029138. Classification (NCBI taxonomy): domain Bacteria; kingdom Bacillati; phylum Actinomycetota; class Actinomycetes; order Kitasatosporales; family Streptomycetaceae; genus Streptomyces; species Streptomyces sp. NPDC029138. Next base: position 49,110 of record NZ_JBVHWM010000031.1, on the reverse strand, counting down.
ACGCCCGGCGCCTGCCTCACCGTGCCGCTCACCGCCGAGACCCCGCTCGGCAACCAGGGCGGCGAGATCACGCTCCTCGACGCGGCCGGTCTGAAGGTCCACGGCGTCTCCTACACCGCCGAACAGGCGAACCGCGAGGGCTGGTCGGTGGTGTTCTGAGCGGCGGGTCGGGCTACGGGCGGTACACCTTGCCGGGCTCGGCCCTGCCGGGCGCCAGCAGCTGAGGGACCGTCACGAAGACGTAGCCGCGCGCCTTCAGCGCGTCGATGATGCCGGGCACGGCCGGCACGGTACCGCGATAGATGTCGTGCAGCAGGATGATCCCGTCCCGGGACGACTGGTCGAGGACCCGCTTGGTGATGAGCGCCGAGTCGTCGGTCGTGTAGTCCTTGGCGGTCACGCTCCACAGCACCTCCGCCAGGCCCAGCTCCTTGCAGATCTTGTGCACGTCGGCGTCGGTACGGCCCTGGGGCGGGCGCATCAGCGTCGGCTTGCGCCCGGTGAGCCGCTCGATCGCGTCGTCGGGCCGTGTCAGTTCCTCGCGTATCTCCGCGTCGGATATGCGGGTGAGGATCTTGTGGTCCCAGGTGTGGCTCGCCACCTCGTGGCCCTCCGCCGCCATCCGCTTGACCAGCTCCGGGTACTTCTCGATGTGCCGCTTGCCGAGCAGGAAGAAGGTGGCCGGGACCTTCTTCTCCTTGAGGATGTCGAGCAGCCGCGCGGAGTTCTCGCTGGGCCCCGCGTCGAAGGTGAGCGCGATGCACTTGGCCTCGCGGCAGTCGACGGTCCCGAACCGGGCCGGCGCCCCGTGTGCCGCCTCGGCGCGGGCGGTGCTCGGTGCGGTCGTGTCGACCTGGGCGCAGCCGGACAGGGTGAGCGTCAGGCAGGCGGCGGCGGACGCGAGCGCCCAGCCACGCAACCTCCGGCCCGTTCCACGCATCTTCTTGGGCGCGTCAGTGGTGGCGTGCGTCGGCGTCGAGATCGTCGTAAGAGGCATGCCCGGACTATACACCGTGTGTATAGTGCATGCGTTCGACTCAGGTGACCGGCTTCCGCAACGACCCCGTGCACACCAGTGGTACCGGGCGGGTACGCGGAGTAACCTCGGGGCCATGACGCGCACGGGGGAGCGAGTCGTCGCATCGCGCTTACGGACACCGTCCTGGATCGCGCGCATCGAGACACCGGACGGCCGGGTCCTCGGCGCGGGCGTGCTGCTCGCCCCCGAGCGGGTCCTCACCGCCGCACACGTCGTCAGGCCCGGCCACCGCTACACCGTCCGCCTGGTCGGCGTCCCCGGCCTGGCCGCCGTAGCCGCCACCGCCCGCCCCGACGAACACGTACCCCAGAGCGAGGACACCTTCGGCGACCGCAGCGGCGACCTCGCCCTGCTGCGCCTGGCCGCCCCGCTGCCCGCCGAGCACACCACCCGGCTCTACCGGCTCGCCGCCCCGCACGGTCCCGTCAGCATGTACGGCTTTCCGCGCGGCGACGACGGCGGGCGCTGGCACGGCGCCACCCTGGTCGCCGCGCGCGGCCGGGACAGCCAGGTGCAACTGCGCCCGCTCACCCCCGAAGAACTCGCCGACGACGGCTTCAGCGGCGGCGGCGTCGTCGACCACGCCACCGACCAGGTCATCGGCATCGTCCTGAGCGTGGACGAGGGCCCGGGCTCCGCTTTCAGCTACATGAGCCCCACCGAGACCATCCTCAGCCATCTGCCGCAGGTCGCCGCCTGGACCGACGGCGCCGAGGCCGTCGACCCCCGGCTGCGCACCGGCACCGGCGCCGCCGCCGGCCGGCTCGACGTCCCGTTCGCCACCGAACTCGCCTCCTGGTTCCGCGGCGAGGGCTGGCCGGTGCTCGTCACCGTCGTCCCCGCGCGCGGCGACCGCGCCTGGACCCTGCAACGGGCCGTCACCCTCGCCGACCGCGAACTGCGCACCCACCGCAACACCAGCGCCGTCAGCCACGACCCGCCCGAGACCGTGCCCCCCGCCGGCGCCCACGACCTCGCCCTGGACGTCAAGGGACTGACGGCCGTGGAGGTCATGGACCGGATCGCCGAACGCCTCGGCATCCGCGACGACCCCCGGCCCGAACGGCTCGGCACCCTGCGTCTCCCGCTCGCCGCCGTCCTGGTCGCCGTGGACGAGGCCGCCGACCCCGACGCGCTGCTCGGCCTGCTGGACCGGCTCGCCCGGCAGGGCGCCCGGCTGCTGCTGGTGTTCCGCAGTCCGGGCGAACGAGCGGAGCAGGCCGCCGAGTTCCTCGTCCACCACCCGCTGCGCGACCGCTGGACCCGCCTGCGCACCGAAATCGACCGGATCACCGACGAGTTGGGACCCGCGCTCGACGCCCGCCGGGACCGCGTACTGCCCCCGCCCGGCACCCGGCAACTGCTCGACCGGGCCGAGGCCGGGGTGCGGCGCAGCCGGATGCTGCGCGCCTGGATCGACCACGCCCCCGACCAGGAACGCGAACCCGCCCGCGCCGGACTGCTGTTCACCTTCGAGGACGCCGTCGGCCGCCGCCGGCGCCGCCTGGAGAAGGCCGTCGCCCTGCTCGACGCCCGGCTGCGCCGCCGCGAGGAACTCCTCGGCCGCGTCGGCGCCGAGTGGCCGCTGTGCCGGCAGCGGGCCGCCGCGCAGGGCGACCGGGTCATGGCGGCGTACCGGCTCTACGAGCAGGCCGTCTCGCTGCTGCGGCAGACCCCCTGCGACATCGAGCGGGCCGAGGCCGCCGTCGAACGGTTCGTCGGCTTCTGCTCCACCACCACACCCGGTGAGGAGGGCGCCTCGTGACCTCGTGCGTGCGGCCCGCTGGGCGTCTCGCGGTCTCGTGCGTGGGGCCCGTTGGGCGTCTCGCGGTCTCGTGCGTGGGGCCCGTTGGGCGTCTTGTGACCTCGTGCGTGGGGCCCGTTGGGCGTCTCGCGACCTCATGTGTGGAGCCCGGTGGGCGTCTTGTGACCTCGTGCGTGTGGGCTGGAGGGCGTCTCGTGACCTCGCGCGTGAGCCCGGTGGGCGTCTCGTGACTCGGCTCGGAGAGGAGCGCGTCTCGTGACCGCGTACGTGCGGCCCGGAGGGTGTGTCGTGACCTCATGTGTGGGGCCCGTTGGGCGTCTCGCGACCTCATGTGTGGGGCCTGGTGGGCGGCTTGCGATCTCGTGCGTGGGGCCCGGTGGGCGTCTCGTGGCCCGGATCGGAGAGGAGCGCGTCTCGTGACCTCGTGTATCCGGCCCGGCTGTGCGGGCCGCATCATGGGCACCGGCTACTGCGACACCTGCGGGCACCGGCACGCCGAGCCGGGCGCCGCACCGCCGGCCCGGCCCCCGGCCGGCACCGCCGAGGAGGCCCCCGGCCCGGCGGCCGTGCACGCCGTCGCCGGCATCGGCGAACTCGACCAGCACGGACTGGTCGTCCTGCCCGAAGTCCCCGTCCCCGACGACGTCCTCGTCGAGGACCCCCGCCCGCCCACCGGAGGCCGCCGCTGCGGCGCGAACGGCTGCACCATGACCATCGGCATCGGCTACGGCGGCCAGCCCGCCCGCGCCACCGGCCGCTGCCCCCGCTGCGGCACGCCCTACTCCTTCCTGCCGCAGCTCGCCAGGGGCGACATCGTCGCCGACCACTACAAGGTGCTCGGCTGCCTCGCCCACGGCGGCCTCGGCTGGGTGTACCTCGCCGAGGACACCCGCGCCGACGGCCACCGGGTCGTCCTCAAGGGCCAGATCAACGTCCACGACGCCCTGGCCCGCCGCACCGCCGTCGAGGAGCGCCGCTCCCTGACCAACCTGCACCACCCCGACATCGTCCGCATCATCACCTACGCCGAACACCAGGCCCCCGGCCGCTCACCCACCGGCTACCTGGTCATGGACTACATCGGCGGGCGCTCCCTGCAACAGCTCTTCGACGCCGACGACGTCGAGCGGATCTTCCACGGCCGTCCCCGGCTCGACCACGTGCTCACCTACGGCTGCAAGATCCTCGGCGCCCTCCAGTACATGCACGAACGCGGCCTGCTCTACTGCGACATGAAGCCCGCCAACGTCATCCACTTCGGCCGGGCGATCAAGGTCATCGATCTCGGCGCCGTCCGCGCCATCGGCGACCGCGCCTCCGCCTACGTCCACACGCCCGGCTTCGCCCCGCCCCAGGAGGAGATCGACCGGCGCGGCTGGCACGTCGACAGCGACCTCTACACGGTCGGCATGACCCTCCAGGCCCTGGCCCGCGGCACCGAACCCGCCCGTGGCCTCGCCCCCGACTCCTTCCGCCGCCTCATCGCCCGCGCCACCCACGCCGAACCCCGCGCCCGGTTCCGCTCCGCCGCCGAGATGTCCCGCCAACTGTGGGAAGTGCTCCGCGAGTTCCGATCGCTCCAGTTCGGCGAGCAGCTGCCGGAGAGCTCCACCCGGTTCCGCGCGACCGGTGCCAGACTCGACGCCGGGCTCGGCGCCATCCCCGCTCTCGACCACTGGACCTTGCGCCCCGGCGAGCGGCCCGCCGGCCTGGACGTCTCCCCGCCCGCCGCCGCCGAGGTGGCCGGCGCCCTGCCCGAGCCGCTCCCCGACCCCGACGACGGCGCCGCCCTGCTCCTGGACACCTTCCCGCCCGACGCCCCCGACCGGGTCGCCCGGCAGTGGCCCCGCGAATCCCGCCTGGGCACCCCCGAGACCGCGCTGTGGCTGTGCCGCGCCTATCTCAGAAAGGGCGAGCAGCAGGCGGCGCGGAGCTGGCTCGCCGAGGCCGAGACCCAGCTCGGCGAGCGTGCCGCCGCCCATGACTGGCGCATCGCCTGGCACCACGGCGTGCTGCACCTCAGCAAGGGCGAGGTGGAGCTGGCCGGCGCCCGCTTCGACGCCGTCTACCGGGCCCTGCCCGGCGAGTACGTGCCCAAGCTCGCCCTCGGCTACTGCGCCGAACACACCGGCTCCCCGCCCCCGGGCGGCGGGCGCCCGGCGCGGGCCATGCGGTACTACGAAGCCGTCTGGAAACGGGACTCCGCGCACACCGCCGCCGCGTTCGGCCTGGCCCGCGGCCATCTGGCCGGCGGCGACCGGGACGCCGCAGTCCACGTCCTCGACGAGGTGCCCGCCACCTCCCGGCACTACGACGCCGCCCGCATCGCGGCCGTCCGCGTCCGCGCCGGCATCCTGCACGGCAGCCCGCCCACCCCGGCCGGCCTGCGGGACGCGGCCCGGCGGCTGCCGGAACTGCGCCTGGACGGCGGCGCGGCGGCCGGGGAGTCCCGGGCCCGGCTGGTCGCGGAGGTCCGCGAGAACGCCCTGCACAGCCGGCCGGCCCAGGGCTGGGGACCGGACTTCCCCGCCGGGGACCTCCTCGGGCCCGGGGACGAGGACGGCCTGCGCACCCGGCTGGAGCACTCCTTCCGGCAACTGGCCGCCCAGGCCCGCACCGCCGGGGAGCACGGCCGGCTCCTCGACCTGGCCCACGCGGTCCGGCCGATGACCACGTTCTGACCCACCCGCGCACTCCGAGGAACAGCAACCGTTCCGAACACGACCCCTGGGAAGAGGCAGCGATGACCGTGGCCGAGGAGACCGAGGTGACGCTCGCGGTCGGCCAGCAGAAGGAACTGCCGGTCGCGCCGGAGCCGGCCGGGCGCCACCCCGACCCGGAGATGCACGCCATCCTGGAGATCGGGGTCAGCAGCCAGGGCCGCCCGGGACACCCCGGCGCGCCCGTCCCCGGCACCGGCCCCGCGCTCGCCGAGGTGCTGATCGTCGACACCTCCCGCTCGATGCTCCACCCCGCCGCCAAACTGCACGCGGCCAAGGACGCCACCGTCGCGGCGGTGCGGATGCTGCCCGACGGCACCGCGTTCGCCGTGCTCTCCGGACGGTTCGACGCCACCCTCGTCCACCCCGGGTCCGGCAGCGCGGTGCTCGCCGTCGCCGGCCCCGGCGAACGCGAGGCCGCCGAACGCGCCGTACGCATCCTGGACGCGGACGGCGGCACCGCCATCGGCACCTGGCTCGACCTCGCCCGGTGGCTGCTCAAGGACCATCCCGCCCCCGTCAAACACGTCCTGCTGCTCACCGACGGGCGCAACGAGCACGACGACCGGGCCGCCATGTCCCTGGACACCGCGCTGGACGCCTGCGAGGGCCGGTTGGTCTGCGACGCCTGGGGCATCGGCGACGACTGGGACGCCGAACTGCTGCTGCGCATCACCCGACGGCTGCACGGCCGCGCCCGGGCCGTCCGCGCCGAGTCCGAACTGACGGCGGCGTACGAGGAGCTGGTGGCCGGGCTGCTCGGCACGGCGGTACCCGAGCTGCGCATCCGGCTCACCCCCACGCCCGGCACGGTGATCCGCCAGGTCAAACAGGTGGTGCCGAGCGAACAGGAACTGCCACCCCTCCCGGTCGGCTCCCGAGGGCGTGGCGCGGAGTACGTCACCCGCGCCTGGGGCGACGAGGTACGTCACTTCCAGGTCGTCCTGACCGCCGACCCGACCGGCCGCGAGACCGGCGAGGACCTCCAGCTCGCCGCCGTGGAGATCGTCGTGCCCGACTTCGGCCGGCCGGTACGGCTGCCCGCGCCGCAGCCCGTCCTGGTGCGCTGGACCGACAACCCGCTCGACGCCTCCCGGCAGCATCCCGGGGTCCGCCGGCACGAGCTGTACCAGCGGGCGAGCGCCGCCGTCGCCGGTGCCTACCGGGCCTGGCTGCGCGGCACGGAGGGCCGCGACACGGCGGACCGCGAACTCGCCCGCGCGCTGTCGCTGGCCGCCGAACTGGGCGACGCCCAACTGCTCGGCGCGCTCCGGCTGATCGAGGCCGCGCCGGGCCCCGGCCGGATACGGGCCGGCCTGAAGGACGTCGACTGGCAGCACCTGATCCTCTCCAGCGCCCTGACGACGCCACCGGAGCAGTCGGCGGCCACACCGTCACCGCCCCGGTCATCGGCGGCGGCGGGTTCGGGCGCGGGGCGTGCCGCCGGGGCGGCGGTGACCCCACATGGATCTGGGACCCCACCGGAAGCTTCCTCACCCGGTTCCGCCAACCCGCCCGGTTCCGCCCATCCCCCCATCCCCGTCCGCCCCGACGGACTCATCGAGTGTCCGGGCTGCAAGTGGCTCGGCCCGGCCGACTCCGTCTACTGCGGCGGCAAGTGCGGCCGGCTGCTGAGGGGGGCGCCCGCATGACCACCGGCAGAGGGACGCCACCCGGCACCGCGACCGATGTGCAGCCGGCAGCCGTGCCCGCCCCGCGAGCCTCGCGCGCCCGCCCGGCCGACCGTCACGCCCCGGGAAGGGCGCCCCGCCGCCTCGCCCGCCTGCGCGCCCGGCTCCCCGGTGCCGGGCCGCGCCCGGCGGACGGCGGCAGCACGACCGCCCATGACCTGACCGTCCGCCACCGCCTGCTGCTGGCTCTGTCGGCCCTGCTCGCGCTGTCGCTGTTCGTGTCGTACCAGGGTGTGCACAGCGACGCGAACCCGCTGCGCACCTCCAGCGCGCCGGCCGTCCTGTCCCTGGACACCGCGCGGTACGCGCTCGACCAGGCCGAGCGGGACGCCGGCGCGCCCGCCCCGACCAGCGACTTCCAGAAGCAGATCTCGGTCGCCGCGCAGAGCCTGTCGGCCGCCGCCGCGGACGACGACGTCGGCGGGCCGGCGGGCCGGCAGGCACTCCAGACGATCACCGGGCTGATCACCGTCTACGCGGTGAAGGTCCAGAAGTCGCAACTCCAGCCCGACGGCAGCGTGTTGCGCGAGGCCTACCGCCGCTATGCCACCAGCATCCTGACGGAGAAGGGCTCCGGGATACAGGACCGCCTGAAGGCGCTGCAACGGCAGCAGCGGGCGGCCGTGCACCGGCAGACCTCCTTCGGCCCGCTGCTGTGGCTCGCCTGGAGCGTCACCCTGCTGCTGGCCCTCGCTCTGGGTGCCGCGCTGGTGGAGACCCAGCTCTTCCTCCGCCGCCGCTTCCGGCGCCGGTACAACCGGCAACTCCTCGCCGCACTCGTCCTGTTGGTCGGCGGTGTCGTCACCGCCGTGCTGTTCACCGTATGGACCCAGCAGGGGATGGCGGACACCTGGCGCCTGCTCGACCGCCCGCTGCCCGGGCGGCTCATCCCCGACGCGGGGCGGGACACCGCCTCGCACCTGGCGCACACCGGCTTCCGCGCGTCGGCGGCTGTGTGGATCCTGATAGGAGGCGTCCTGCTGATGGCACTGGTCGAGACGGGCCTGCGGCGGCACATCGACGACTACCGGTTCAGGCCCCGGTGAGCGCGCACCCCGGCGGCCCCGCGCCGGCCGCCCCCGGCACCCGGTTCCGCCCCTCCCGCCGCCTGGTCCGCATCGTCACGGTGGTGGCGAGCTGCCTGGCCGTGCTCGCGGCGGCCGTCGTGGTGGGCGTACGCGCCCTCGGGCAGGAGCCGACCGTCACCCTGCTGGCCAACTGGACCGGCGAGGACGAGAAGAACTTCCGGAAGGCGGTCATCGAACCGTTCGAGCGGAAGTACCACATCCGCGTCGACTACCAGGGCAGCAATGCCGAGAGCCAGGTGCTCGGCGCCGATGTCGAGGCCGGGACGCCGCCCGACGTGGTGGTGCTCACCGGCCCCGGCGAACTCGCCGAGTACGCCCGGCAGAAGCACCTCCTGCCGCTCGAAGGCCTGGTGGACCGAGGGGACTTCGGCGCCTCGTGGGCCATGCCGCTGGCGGACGGGCACGTGTACTGGTTCCCGCTCAAGGCCGACCTGAAGAGCATCGTCTGGTACCCGGCCGACGTCGGAGAGCGGCAGCGCGAGCAGGCGGTGCACCAGCCGGCCGCGTGGTGCGTCGGCATGGGCTCCGGCGCCACCAGCGGCTGGCCCGGCACCGACTGGATCGAGGACATCCTGCTGCAACGGTACGGTCCGGACGTCTATGAGCGGTGGGCGCGCGGCGAACTGCCCTGGGGCTCGAAGCAGGTGAAGGCGGCGTGGACCACCTGGCGCGACCTGGTCGGTGCGGGAGGCGACCGGGACCTCGTCCGGCGGGCCCTGGAGACCCCGTACCAGGTGGCGTCGCAACCGGTCACCGCGAGCCCGCGGGGCTGCACGCTGGAGCACCAGGCGTCGTTCATCCGGGGCCGGCCCGCCTGGAAGGACGTCGACGGGCGCTACGAACCCTCCGCCCAGCTGATCTTCGGCGCGCCCACGACCCGCGCGTGGGAGGTCTCCGGCGACCTGGTCGCCCTTCTGCACGCCACCCCGGCGGCCAAGAAGCTGATCCGGTATCTGGCCTCCGCCGACGCCCAGCGCGCCTGGAGCGCCAAGGAGTCCGGCTTCTCCGTCCACACCGGGGTCCCGCCCACCTCCGGCGACGCCGACCCGGACTGGCGCCGCTCCCTGGCGCTCACCCTCCGCGACCAGCGGGCGGTGCACTGCTTCGACGCCTCCGACGCGATGCCGCCCGCGGTACGGGACGCGTTCGCCGAGGCGACGATCGAATTCCTCGCCCACCCCCGCCACTTGGACGACCTGCTGCACTCCCTGGACACCCTCGGCACCACCCCGGGCCTGACGTGGCTCCCCTCGGTGTGCGACCGCACGCCGTGAACGGTCGGCGTACGAGCCCGCTCAGCCCCGCGCCCAGGGCAGCGTGAGCGTCCGCCCCTGTGCCCGGCCCGCCTCGGCGGCCGGGCGGCGGGTGGCCGGGTCGAGGGCGTTGTCGCCGATCGCCGCGGCCGACGCCTCGTCGGGAGCGACGACGACGACCTCGGCGCCCGCCTCGCGCAGCTCCGCCACGGACCGCTCCAGCGGCTGCTCGCTGGGGAACGGCTCGGTGGCGCCCAGCGGCACCAGCACCAGCACCCGGTCGGCACCGGCGGCGAGGTCGACGTTGGCTACGGAGCGCACCCCGCCGTCCATGTACCGGCGCCCGTCGATCGTCACCGGCGGCCACACACCCGGCACGGCACAGCTCGCCGCGACGGCGTCCACCAGCGGCACGCCCGAGGCCCGGTCGAATACCCGTGGCTCACCGCTGTCCGCGTCCACCGCGACGATCTTCAGCGCCCGCTCCGGCCACCCGTGGGACGGCAGCCGGGACTCGATGACCGCGCGCCGCTCCGTCTCGGAGACCGTCCGGGCATCCAGTGCCACCCGCCCGACCACGCGCCGCAACTCCGTCATGGACGCGGCCGATTCCATGGCCGAGCCGATCTCCGCCGCGAACTTCTCCAGGTCCATCTCGGCCATGATCTCGGCGGCCTGCAAGGCGGGATCCACCTGGCGGGCGTACAACTCCTCCAGGCTCAGCCCGCTGCCCACCTGCGCCGCCACGGTGGACCCGGCGGAGGTCCCCACGAGCAGACCGGCCCCGGTCACTCCCGCCCGGCCTCGGCGAGCCCCGCCAGCACCCCGGTGATCCAGGCGATCCCGCCCACGCCCCCGCCACCCAGCACCAACGCGTCGCCCGTGTCCGCCCCTTCCGCCAAGCCCTTGATCCCTACGTACGACACCACAGCCGACGGCGACGGGACAACCGCATGCCGGTGACCGTCGCGGACAGGCGTTGTCCGCGAGTGGCGTTAGCGTGCGGCCATGACCAGGAGCAGCGGGAAGCGGAGCGGTGTCCGGGGTGGTCCGGGAAGTGAGCCGGTCATGGATGTCCGTGCGCTGAACCGCGCCACCCTCGCCCGGCAGCTCCTGCTGAGCCGGTCCGCGCGGTCGGTGAGCGACGCGGTGAGCCATCTCCTCGGCCTTCAGGCGCAGAACACCAGGCCTCCGTACTACGCCCTCGCCGCCCGTCTCGACGGCTTCGCGCCGCAGCGGCTGTCCGCGCTGATGGCCGGGCGGGAGGTCGCCAGGATCGTCACGCTGCGGTCCACGATCCACACCCACACCGCCGACGACTGCCTCGCCCTGCGGCCCTTCGTCCAGCCGGCCCGCGACCGCGAGCTGGGGAACTTCCGCACGGGGCTGGCCGGCGTCGACCTGGACCGGCTCGCGGCCGTCGCCCGGGAACTGGTGGAGGCCGAGCCGCGGACCATGGCCCAGTTGCGCGCGGCCCTCGGCGCCGAGTGGCCGGACGCCGACCCGCGGGCCCTCGCCGTCGCCGCCCGCTGCACGCTCCCGCTCGTCCAGGTCACCCCGCGCGGGCTGTGGGAGGAGACCGGCCAGGTCGCCCTCACCACCGCCGAGCACTGGCTGGGCCGCCCCGGCGAACCCGCGCCCGCGCCGGATTCCGTGGTCCTGCGCTATCTCGCCGCCTTCGGCCCCGCCTCCGTACGGGACATGCAGACCTGGGCCGGGCTCACCCGCCTCAGGCCCGCCTTCGAACGCCTGCGCCCCCGGCTGCTGACCTTCCGTGACCCGGACGGCGTCGAACTGTTCGACCTCCCCGACGCCCCGCGCCCCGACCCGGCCACCCCCGCACCGCCCCGCTTCCTGCCCGAGTTCGACAACCTCCTGCTCTCCCACGCCGACCGCACCCGTGTCGTACCGCCCGCGCACCGCGGCCGTCACTGGCAGGGCAACCAGGCCTACCGGACCCTGCTCGTCGACGGTTTCCTGGCCGGGCTGTGGAAGCTCGACGGCGACACCCTCGTCATCGAGACCTTCGTCGCGCTGACCAGGGCGCGGCGGGAGGAGGTGACCGCGGAGGGGGAGCGGATGCTCGCGGTCATGCACCCGGGCACCGCGTACGACATCCGGTTCGGGGACGTCGTACGGCGGTGAGGGCGCCGGCCGATGCGACCGGAGCGGTGGAGAGGGGGGGGGGGGGGGGGGGGGGGGGGGGGGGGGGGGGGCCCCCCCCCCCCCCCCCCCCACCGCCTGAAGGGCACCACGTGATCAATAACGGCACCGTTCCCTCAGCTCGTTGTCAGGGCAGCGGTGCCGTTGTCTGTGGGCGGGCGCCCCCTCGGTTCAGTTGTTCACCGTTGTGCGGGTTCCTGAATGTGCTGAGGTACGGCAGTCCTGGCTGGGGCGTTCTGGTCGGGGTCGGGAGGAAGGTCTTGGTCTGCGGAGCGTGCGGGGTGGGTGTCGGAGACGTCCGGCTTGTTCGCGGCTGCTTCGATCAGCTCGGTGATCCGGTCGGCGAAGTCCGGTCCCGGCAGGGGGATGTCGGAGTCGGGTTCGCGCAGCCATCCCGCGGTGACCGCTGTGGAGGCGTAGGCCATGAGTTCGGTGACCGCGGCGCTGCGGGGACGGACGGTGTGTTTGGCGAGGTGGCGCAGGACGCGAAGAAGGGTGGTGGTGGAAGTGCTGGTGACGGGGTGCGTGGCGGGGTGCCACCTGGTTGTCGGCCGGCGCTCATGATGCCCGCTGCGGGCGTTCGGCTCGGGCGGTGGCGTGAGGTCGTCGGTCTGTTCGTGCCACCACTGGGCGGTTCCCTGCTCCCCCTGGGTGAGGTGGTGCAGGTAGAGGCAGTGGGCCGCGGCGGGCTGGCCCGCGCCGGCGGCGAACTGCCACCACATGCGTGCACCGTCGTCTGTGTCGGTGAGCTGCAGGATGCACGCGAGCGCCAGGGCAGCGCGGGGCTGGGGTACTTGCTCGGTCAGGAAGTCGGCGAGCGTGGTGGGCGGGGTGTGGGTGAGGACCGTCTCGCACAGGGCCGTGAGGTCCTCGGCGGCCTCATCGGAGTCGGCGTCCGTCGCGTACGCGTAGGGGAAAACATGCCCCCACCCGTATCCACCGGGCGGGGGCATGGCAGGCCGGACCGCATCACGGTACGCGTTGATTGACGGCTACCGCGTCGCGGTGGCCAGTGCCGCGCGGATGGCGTCCTCGCCGGCCGGCTGGCCCTTCTCGTTCGAGTACGGCCCGTACGGTGTTCCCCACACCGGTGTGCCCGTCGCCTGCCGCCAGCTGTCGGCCAGCGTTCCCGCGTCTACCACGCTGTAGCCGATGGAGTCGATGAATGCGGTCACCGCCGCCTTCGCCGGTGCGGAGTCACCGGCGATCGGCAGGTAGGAGCGGTCGGCCGCCCCTACCGGGCGTGCGAGTGACAGCAGGTGCTTGAAGAAGATGTTGTTGAACGCCTTGACGAGCAGGGCGTCCGGGACGTACCGCAGAAGCAGCTCGCTCGAGGTGAGGGACTTGTTGTCGAGCTCGGGGATGTGCCCGTCACGCTCGGGGCCGTAGTTGCAGGTGTCGATGACCGTCTTCCCGGCCAGTGGCGCGGCGGGCACGTGGGGGAAGGCGCTGACCGGCACCGTGACCACGACAATGTCACCGGCCGCTGCGGCCTCTTCGCTCGTCGCCGTGGACGCCCGCGGCCCCAGTTCCGCGGCCGTGTCCACGAGCGTTTCGGGACCGCGCGAGTTGCTGAGCACCACCTGGTGTCCGGCCTCGACAGCGAGTCGCGCGAGGGTCCTGCCGATGCTTCCGCTTCCGATGAATCCCACAGTCGTCATAATCTCAACGTCCTTCGAAAGAGCCGAAATCGCCGGTTGCCGGGCTCGTTACGATCCGGGTTCCTGCCGTCAGCCGGCTGGGAAGTAATGGCCGTTGTCCATATCGGCGAGCAGGCCGGGCCGGGCGGGTTCCCAGCCGAGGGTGCGGCGGGTGATGAGGTTGGACGCCGGGTAGCTCTGCGTGACGATATTCGTGAGGAACCCGAAGTACCCCGGCGTCATCAGGGCATCTTGGGGAACGCTCACGGCGGGCAGGCCCAGGCGGCTGGCGATGGCCTCGGCGATCTCGCGGAACGGGATGCCCCCGTCCTCGACCGCGTGCCAGTATTTGCCGGCCGGCCCCTTCTCCAGCGCCAGGCGGAACAAGGTGGCGGCATCGCGGATGTGCACGGCGTTCCACAGGTTCGCGCCGTCGCCGGGGTAGCCGACGAACCCCTTTTCCTTCGCGAGCGCGATCAGCGTGGGGAGGAAGCCGGCACGATCGGTCGTGCTGTGCGCGATGTTGGCGATCCGCACGACCGAAGACCGCACCCCCTGCTCGGCGAGGTCGACAACGGCTCTTTCCACGACGTTGCGGATCCGCAGGGTGCCCTTGTGCTCCTCGCCGGCGGGGAGGGCCGGGTCCTCCTCGGTGGCCGGCCGCTCCAGGTTCCCGGGCGAGCCGATGCTTCCCGCCGCGACCAGCGGCTTTCCGGTTCCCTCGAGTGCCTCGCCGTACGCGAGCATGATCGGGAGCTCCGCGGCGGCCACGGCGTCCAGCCCGCCGGAGGGAAGCAGATCCTGCCTGTGGGCGACGTGGATGACGCCGTCGGAGTCCGCGGCTGCCTCCTTGAGCCCGTCGAGATCCTGGAGGTCGCCGCGACGCACCTTCGCGCCGAGCGCGGACAGGGCCGCCGCGGCCGCGTCCGACCGGGCCAGGCCGGTGACCTCGTGCCCGGCGGCGATGAGCCCGGGGATGATGTACGAACCGGAATGGCCGGTCCCCCCAGCGACGAATACGCGCATCTAACTGTCCTTGTGAGGGTAGGTGCAGGGTCTTTTCGTGCCGTAAGTGAACTGGCGTAATACGGCACGAGAGGTGGTGGTAGGGGGCGCTCAGCCGAGAAGGGTGATGCCGAGGGAGAAATTGGTGTGCTTGACGGAGTGGTTCATGAGGCCCAGCTCCAGCAGGCCGACGTTCTCCAGTGCTCGCGCCATGAACAGTTCCCCGGTGTCCCAGGGGCGCAGCCCCAGGCTCTCGACGAACGCCGACACGCGTGCCTTCGCCTGCGCGTCGTCGCCGGCGATGAACACGTCCAGAGGGCGGTCCTCGGTCGGGCCGGCCGCCAGAACGTGGGAGAACACGGTGTTGAACGCCTTGACGACATGCGCGTCGTCGGGAGCCGCCTTGGCGATCTCCTGTGCGCCGGAACTGCCGTCGGGGACGACGAAGCCCTGAAGGTCGGAGGCTACGGGGTTAGTGAGGTCGACGATGATCTTGCCACGCAGCGCGTCCCCGTACTCCCTCACCACCGCCGCCGCGCCGGCGTACGGCGCGGCGAGAATCACGATGTCCCCGGTCGGGGCGGCCCCGGACGTCCCGACCGTGGCGCCGCCGAGCGTGGCGGCCAATTCCTTGGCCTTGGCCTGGTCGCGGCCGATGATCTCGACGGCGTTACCGCCGGCGAGCGCCCGGCCGGCCAAAGCACGGGCCATGTTTCCCAGTCCGATAATGCTGATGCTGCTCATCGGTGTTCCTGCTTTCCGGGCTTTGGCCCTGCTATCAAATTTCAGTGTCGAATTCTTGGGTCGAATTTACTTCGACGCCCTCAAGCGCCTGTTTTTCATGCTGCCATCGGGTCTGAGTGGGTGTCCAAGACCTATTGAAGCCGTGGTGATACCCTGGAGGCATCACCGGGCCGGGAGGTTTTATGGATCTGGATATGCGCAAACTGCGTTACTTCGTCACCGTGGCCGACCGCCTGCATTTCGGCCGCGCCGCCGAGGAGCTTCACATCGCGCAGCCGGTGCTCAGCCGACAGATCCGCGCGCTCGAGCAGGATCTCGGCGCCACGCTGTTCACCAGGGATCGCCACGGCGTAGAGCTGACAGACGCGGGCCGGCAACTGCTGGCCGACGCCGGTCCGCTGCTCGCCTCAACCCACGCGGTCCGCCGCCGGGTGACCGCGGCCGCCAGCGGCAAGCGGCGGCTGATGGTCGGTTTCCGGGCCGGCATTGCAGTCACCCCGGCGGCCCGTGCGTTCGAGGACCGGCACCCGGACGTGGTCGTGGACGTGCAGCGGATCGAAGGGGACGACCAGGCTGCGATGCTGCTCGACGGCCGCATCGACGTCGGCTATGTGCGGCTGCCCATCGACGAGGCCGGCCTGCGCGTCACCCCGCTGTACACCGAGCCGCGGGTAGCGGTACTGCCCGCCGGACACCGGTTTGCCGACAAGGAGGAGGTCACCGAGGCCGACCTGGCCGGCGAACCGCTGGTCTGGCACGGTGACCCGAGCACGCAGCCCACCAAGCGCCCGCTCCCCAATGCCGGGTACCCGGTGCGCGGCGTGGACGAGACGCTCGAGCACGTCGCGGCAGGGCGGGGCATCTCCTTCCTGGCCCGTTCGGCGTCCGTGTTCTACTCGCATCCAGACGTCGTCTATGTGCCCATCCCGGATCTGGCGCCCGAACAGGTATGCCTCGCTGTGGCGGCATCGCACACCTCGCCGGTAGTAGATGACTTCGTCACTGCGGCTCAGTCGACGGCCGAGATCACGGCAGAATGTGGGAACTATGAGATGTGGCAGCTTGGAGGCGATGCCGTCACAAGGCACGCTTGAGCAGTTCGACTGACCTCGTTTCATGCGCTGAAGAGGGAAATGGCCTGACGGCGTGGCGGTCTGCCGTTCGTAGTGTCGGGAGTCGGTCCGTGGGATCCAGAACCCGACGGCGGATTTCAGCCGGACGTGTTGGCTGCCTGCCTGTTGGCCTTCCGCCGTGTTCGAGAAGGTCAGCTGGCGGCAGGGCAGCAAAGAGACGATGACCTCGCACTTCGCCGTAATCCAGGTGCGGGGTTGCTGGTCGAACAGCCGGAAGAAACCGATGAGCCAACCGGTTACTGGATGACCAATCTGCCCGCCACCACCCCGGTCGGTCGACGCGCTGTCGTGGCAGGAGTTCGAGACGTACGTCGCCGATCTGTGCCGGCGCGACGGCTGCACGAAAGTCGTCGTCAGCGGCAAGAGCGGCGACCCGGGCGCGGATGTCGTCGGCTACCTGGCCGACGGCCGCGAGCTGGTCGTCCAGTGCAAGAAGTACGCGCCGCACCGCAGTGTGTCCTCACAGGACATGCAGAAATTCGTCGGCACCGCCCGCCTCGAACACGGCGCCGACGTCGCCCTGTTCGTCACCACTGGCAGCACGTTCAAAGGACGCGCTGGGCCTGGCGCTGCGCCAGAACATCGTGGCCCTGCACCGCGAACTGCCGGGCTCCTGGGTCAAGGGCGCTCATCTGGAGACGTTGATCCGTTGAACGGAAGTGGCGGCGGCAGGCGGCGCTCCTCGGCGGCTCTGACCGCCCACTACCCCTCGCCTGCACCACCAGTAAATGGGTGCTGCGCGGCTTGTCGAAGACGGCGGCGCTGAAACTCGGGCCGTGCGGGATCCGGGTCAACGCCGTCCACCCCGGATACATCGAGACCGAGATGACCGCCGCCGCCTCCCTGGCCTTCCGCGCGGCCAACGGCCGCGAGACCCCGCTGGGCCGCACCGGCACCGTCTTCGAGGGCGCCTCGCTGGTCGTGTTCCTGCTGTCGGACGAGTCGTCGTTCATCACCGGCGCCGACGCCCCCTCCACGGCGGGCTCACCGCGCACGGCGGTGTGAAGTCCGTTTCCGACGCCCTGCGTGCGGGGGCGTCGTCGTGAAGCGGCTTGAGGGCAAGACGGTCCTGGTCTCCCCGACCGCCCGCGGCCGGTGCCGGACACCGGCGACGCCCGGCGGAGAACGTCCCGAGGCTGAGTCCCCACGACGGCCGGCGCGGCCCGGTCGGCCGTTCCTCGGCTCGGCCGGGTGGCGGACCCGTTCCCGCGCCGGTCGCCTGGGACAGGGGTCCGTCAGGGGATGCGGATCGTGACGGACTTGCCGGGCTTGAGGCTGATCCGCTTGCGGTAGGTGCCGGCCCGCAGTTCCGTGGTCGTGCCCCCGACGCTGCGGACGGTCACCGAGGTCGCTTTGCCGTCGCGCCAGGACAGATCGACCACGAAGCCGCCCCGGGCGCCCAGGCCGGTGACCGAGCCCTTGCCCGCCCAGGCGTCAGGCAGCGCGGGCAGCAACTCGATCACGCCGGGACGTGAGTACAGGAGCATCTCGAGGGCGGCGGTGGCACCGCCGAGGTTCGCGTCGATCTGGAAGATCGTGTAGCTGCCCTGGCTGTACATGTCGAACCAGTTGGCGGAGGTGCCGTTGCTGTTGGCGACCGACGGCCGCAGCACGTTCAGGTAGAGCTGGTACGCCTTGTCCGCGTCCTTCAGGCGCGACCAGCACAGCGATCGCCAGGCGCACCCCCACCCGAAGGTGTCCATGCCGCGGGCCGTGAGCAGCGCGCGCACGCCGTCGAGCAGGTCGGCCGGGCTCCTGTCGGCGGATATCCGGTCGCCGGGGTAGAAGCCGATCAGTGGGGACAGGTGCCGGTGGGCCGTCTCTCCGAGGTTGTCCGGGCTCATCCACTCCTCCAGCCAGCCGGTCTTCGGGCTGACCCGTGGAAGGTAGAGCTTCTCCTGCATCGCGGCCAGGTCCGCGGCCAGCGCCGTGTCCCGGTCCAGTACGCGGGAGGCGGTCTTGAACTCCTCGAACAGCTCCCAGGCGAGTTCCTGCGCGTACGTGATGCCCTTGCTGTCCGGACCGTGCTCCGGAGACCAGGCGGTGTCATCGATGAGCACCTCACGAGAAGTGCCGTCCGCGTCGGACACCTTGGTGGTGATCAGCCGGGCCTGCCAGAACTCGGCGGCGCCCTTCAGAACCGGGTAGATGAGCTCCAGGTAGTCCCGGTCCTGGCTGTACTCGTAGTGCCGCCACAGCGAGTTGCAGAGCCAGGCGTTCCCGGAGGGATGCCAGGCCCAGCCGCTGCCGCCGTATATGTTCGTGGAGAACGCCACCGCCCAGCCGGCGATCTTCCCGCTGCTGTTGCGGAACCGGTTGCGCTCGTCGTTGAAGAGACGCTTGGTGACGTCGGTCCAGATCGGCAGCTGCGATGCGCAGTATCTGGCCAGGGCGTACGAGTTCTCGCCCAGGCCCGCGGGGTCGGCCAGCCAGTAGTTCATCTGGATGTTGATGTCGGTGTGGTAGTCCGCGTACCAGTCCGGCGTGTTGTTGTGCACCCAGATGCCCTGCAGGTTCATCGGGAGCCAGTCGCGGGATCCGGTGATGGTCAGGTAGCGGCCGTACTGGACGTACGCGGCCTCCAGTTCCGGATCGGGAGTGGTCCGATCGGTGTACCGCACCGCGATGCGCGACCACGAGTCCAGGGACCGCTGCACCGGGGTGGACCGGCCCAGATCGATCGTGAACCGGTCGTACAACCGCCGATAGTCGGCCACGTGCGTGTTCAGCAGCGTGGTGCCGGACACCCGGGCGGCAGCAGTCACCTTGCCGAGGGCCACGGTGAGCGGGTCGCGCTTCGCGTCGCGGTAGTCGCTCGTGGCGTCGGGCGAGTAGTTCGTGCCGGCGCACAGCACGATCAGCAGTTCTCGGCAGTCGGCGAAGGACAGAGTGTCGTGGTCCAGGCTGATCCGTCCGGTACTGCTGACCGCGGTCACCGCGGCGGCGTAGCGCAGACCGTTGGCGAGCTTACCTGCGAGGGAGAGCCGTCCGTCGCCCCCTGACGTCGTCTCGTCATGAGTGCCCGTCAGCGAGATCGTTCCGGTGTGCGGTCCACCGGTCAGCCGGACCACGACGACGTCGTCCGGGTGGCTGGCGTAGACCTCACGGCGGTAGCGCACTCCGCGGAGCTTGTACGTCGCGGACACCACGCCATTGCTCAGGTCGAGTTGGCGACGGTACTCGCTCAATACGGCTCCGGAGTGGCCGGGCAGCGCGATCCGGAGCTTGGCCAGCAGTCCGAAGCTTCCGAAGTCGTCTTTCCCATAGGGAAGTTGGCCGTTGGCCGTCATCGGTCAGCCTGTCGTTGCGTCCTCCGCTCCAGAAAGAGCCGTCGGTGAGGTAGAGGAAGTCGTCGGCCGGGTCGCATCCGACCAGCGCGCCCAGCCGGCCGTTGCCGATCGGCAGGGCCTCCTGGATGATGTGCGCCTCATCGGCGGGGGTGCGGTACCAGATCGTGGTGGCCTTGTCCTCCGGGACGAGGTCCACATCGGCCGGGCGGGCCGGCGCGGCGTGCGCCGTGAACGTGGGAAAACCACCGGCGAGGGCGAGGCCGCCACCGGCGGCTCCGCTGATACGAAGGAAATCGCGACGAGACGAAGCGGGCACGGGAGTTCCCTTCCGCAGAGGCAGGAGCACGCGAGCCCGCAACGTAGGTGACATGTTTCAGTCATGTCAACCGGCGGAGCGGAATTTCATCGGACCTTTGACTGGCAGGGGCTTCAAAAGTTCGAAGTACGACGGTGGATTATTCCGAACATATTGGGCGAATCAGTTTCCTCTCCTCTACTTACATCGGGTGTATCGCCAGGGCTGCCGCAGTGCGGACTGCGTACAGGAACTTTTGCGACCCGCTTCAGAAAGGCGATGAACCGTCAGCGCCGGACGTTGATGATGATCTTGCCGAGCGGACGTTCGGCCGGGTCCATGAACCAGCGGTAGTAGCCGCTGCGGGCCAGACCGGTGTGGTGGGTCTGGTCGCCGAGCAGCGCCACGGCCAAGGGGTCCATCGCGAGAGTGTCGAACAGGTCGGTCTGCACCATGGCCGGGGAGTCGTCCAGGCGGTCCAGGACCCGCATCAGCGGCGGGCTGACATGTTCGGAGCGCTGGAAGCGGGCCGGGGCGTTGTGGCCGATGAGGACGAAGAGATGGTCGCGCTCGTCCAGGGACAGCCGCAGCGCCCGGGCGAGAGCCGTGGTGATCTGGACGGAAGGCTGCGGAGCCCGCTGCTGTTCCAGCCGGGGGGAACTCCTCGACGAGATCACCACCGAGCACCCGGGCATCGACGGGCTCGTCCTCGATGTTCCGCCGGTGATCAGGATCGTGTTGCCGGTCAGAGTACGGTACGAACGCCAGCGCGGAGGTGACGTTGATGACGACCGCGTCGTCCTTGCCCGCGAGCAGGGGCAGGAAGGCGTACGTCATCCGGATCGTGCCGAGCAGATTGGTCGCGACGTGATCCTCGGCGACCGTGACGGCGGCCGGGTCGAGGAGGTTCTCCCGCAGCATGATGCCCGCGTCCCCGACCTCTCCCCCGGCGACGTCGCACCCTTCGACAGCCCTGGCTAGACCGGCGCCTCGGGCGAGGACTGCCATCGGACCAGTCGAAACGGCCACAGTCGCCCGGCCGCGGGTCGTACAGTGCCCGGCCGCCCGACCCGAACTGCCCGAGGTCTGTCAGCAGACAGACGCCAGCGCCGATGTCATCCTGCGTCCAGCCCGTGATGTCCAGGAGCAGCCCGTCCAGCGGACCACCGACCAGTTCGACGTAGCTCCGGCCAGGAAGCGGTCCGGGAGGTCGGGGTCGGCTCCATAGATCCGGCCGCGCAGCAGCTGACTCGTCGTCGCTGTTCATGCCGTCCAGCGTTCCAGCCACCACCGACACCGCGGTTCTTCACGGGATGGGGTTGTGCTGGCCCGCGGCGGCAGCCGGTGGCGGGCTCATCCGGGTCAGGTACGGAAGCGGGAAAGCCACCCGCCGGCCTTCCGCGCGCCAGCCTGTGGTCATCATGTGCCGGCCAGGACCTGTCCGACCATCACCGGACGGCAGCGGCTCTCGGAACGACCTCGCAATGATCGATCATCTCCACGCGTCCCGAACTGGCAACGGCCACCCGGTAGGTCGTCTTGTCCTTCGCGGGTACCGACACCTGATCGCCAGTGTCGATCAGGGTGTAGCCGTACTTGTCCTTGAACTTGACTTTCAAGGTGAAGAGGCCGTCGCGTCCGTTCGGATTCCTGATCTCGACGGTCGCGTACGGGTCCTCCATGCTTGCGCAGTGCACGAGCACGGCGCTGCCGTCCTTCAGGGGGCGGGTGGTACCGCTGGAGGGGGATGCCGTAGGGGTGGGCTGCGAACTGCCGCCGCTGCCATGGGTGCTCGTCCCGGAGTCGTGCGAGTCACTGGGCGAGCCGCTGGACGAACCGCCGTGCGGGTCGCTGCCGTGCGAGCCACCGCCGCCCGACGTCGAACTGTCGTGGTCCTGACTGGAGCTGCTGCACCCAAGGCTCGACGAGAACCCGGTCAGGGCCAGCACGACCAACGCCGACACCGCTGTGAATCTGCGACTGCGCCCCCGTATGTGCATGCCCCCATCCTAGCCACGGGCGCCGCACCGGCCTGCATCGGTCGTCTTGCCGCACTGACGAGGTTCTGCGCGATCTGCGGGAGGTTCAGGCGCCGTCTTAAGACGTCGTTTCAGTTGGTGAGTCTGCGGTAGCCGATGAGTGCTGCGGCGATGCCGACGAAGGCCAGGAAGTGCTCTGCCTTTCGCTCGTAACGGCGGTGCAGCCTTCGGCATCCGGCCAGCCAGGACACCGTTCTCTCAACGACCCAACGGTGTCGGCCGAGTCGCGTGGACGACTCGATGCCCTTGCGAGCGATGCGGTGGCGGATGCGACGCTCGCGAAGCCATTTTCGCAGGTGGTCGTAGTCGTAGCCCTTGTCTGCGTGGAGCTTGGCCGGACGCCGGCGGCGCGGGCCGCGGCGGGAGCGGATGGGCGGGATTCCCCGCACGAGCGGTTTCAGACCGAGGCTGTCGTGCATGTTGGCGCCGGAGATGCCCAGCGACAGCGGCACGCCGTTTCGGTCGGTGATGAGGTGGATTTTCGATCCCGGCTTGCCGCGGTCGGTCGGATTCGGTCCGGTCAGTGGCCCCCTTTTGCCGCCCGGACGCTGACGGAGTCGATCGCGCACCGCGACCAGTCCAGCTCGCCCCGAGCGCCGAGTTCGTCGAGGATGACGCGGTGAAGCTGGGCCCAGACCCGGTCCCGGCTCCACTGGGCGAAGCGGCGGTAGACGGTGGGCCAGGCCGGCCCGAACACCAGTGGCAGCTGTCGCCAGGTGCAGCCCGAGGTGGCCACGAAGATGATCGCTGCCAGGCATTCGCGGTCACCGGCCCGACGCCGCCCGCCGCCCTGTGGGCGTATGACCTTTGTCGGGGGGACCACCCGCCGGAACAGCACCCACAGCTCGTCCGGCACCAACCGCTCCACCAGATCCGTCATGCACGGCTCAACGAGCGATCACGCCATCAGAAACGACCTCTAATACTCCAGCAGCGGTTCGTGTCCTGAGCTGGTGGTTGTCGTTGTCCTGGCATGGAGGGGATGACTGAAGTCGGTTGCTGGGCTGACGAGTTGGAGTCGGTGTTCGCCCGGGTGGCGGGCCGGTTCGGTCGGGCTGATCTGCGGTGGCGGATGCGGGACTACGTCCGCGGTCTGCTGGGCCAAGCGGCAAGGAAGAACGGCTGGCAGCTCGCGGAATGGGCAGGTCACCGCACCCCGGACGGCTTCCAGCGGCTGTTGAACAGCAGCGTCTGGGACGCGGACGCCCTGCGTGACGACGTCCGTGTATACGTCGCCGAGCAGCTCGGATCGGACGGAGTGCTGATCATCGACGACACCGGGTTCATCAAGAAGGGCACCACCTCGGCCGGGGTCGGCCGACAGTACACCGGCACCTCGGGAAAGATCGACAACTGCCAGATCGGGGTGTTCGCCGCCTATGCCACCAGCTCGGGCCGGGCCCTGGTGGACCGGGAGCTCTACCTGCCCAAGGTCTGGACGTCCGATCGTGACCGCTGCCGGGCGGCGAAGATCCCCGACGAACGCGGCTTCGCGACCAAGGGAGAGCTGGCCCGGAACATTGTCCGCCGCTGCCTGGCCGCCGGCCTGCCCGCCGCCTGGGTCACCGCGGACGAGGCCTACGGGCAGGACTGGCACTTCCGCCGCCTGCTCGAACAACTCGACATCGGCTACGTCGTCGCCGTGCCGAAATCCCAGCAGATCAAGTCCCTGGCCGGCATCTGGCGCATCGACCAGCTCATCGACGAAGCACCCGGTGATGCCTGGCAGCGGCTGTCCTGCGGTGACGGCGCCAAGGGCCCGCGGGTCTACGACTGGGCCGGAGCCAAGCTGCCCGCCAACATCATCTTCGACCCCGACCCGCCGACCCATCACCGCTGGGTGATGGCCCGCCGCAGCCTGTCCGACCCCGAAGAGGTGGCCTACTACCTGGCCTACGCCCCCGTCGGCCTCGAGATCGCCGAGCTGGCCCGGATCGCCGGCTCCCGCTGGGCGATCGAGGAGTGCTTCCAGGCAGCGAAGAACGAATGCGGCCTCGACCAGTACGAGGTCCGCCGCTACGTCGGCTGGTATCGGCACGTCACCCTGGCGATGCTCGCCCACGCGGTCCTGACCACACTCGCCGTCCAGGCCGGCGAGGCCGCAAAGGGGGCTGCAGAAACGGATCAGCCCTCGTCCCACTCACCGTGGCAGAAATCCGACGACTCCTGGACACTCTCCTGCCCCGCCCACGAGCCGACCGCAACCCTATTACCCACGCAGTGAAGTGGTCGGTTTGGAGAAGACACCGCCAGGCCGTCGCCCGCCGCTGCCACTACCGAAAACGCAGTTCAGAACACGATCCGCTGCTGGAGTACTAAGGGTTGTTGCGGTTGAGTTGATCCAGGGAGGCGTGGGCCGGGGCCGTGCCTTGGGTGAACCAGTCCGTGATGACGGCCAGTTCCTCCGCGGAGCAGTCGGCGAACAGATCCGTCAGGCGCTGGTAGTGGCCCGCGTACACCGCCTCGACCCGGCTGACCGCGTCCGGTACACGGCCACGCGGTGCCGCCCGCGAAGCAAGGTCAGGGTGATCGCCAGGAGGCCTGGCCGCGACGGCGCAGCTGGAGGCTGAGCTGGACGACGAGGTCCAAAAGTGCGGCTCGGACGACGGCGCCGTCGAGAGCCAGCCAGCGCCGACTCGCTCGTCTGGGTGCGCGCACGGTGCACACTGTGAACTGCATCGTCACCGCGCGGTGGGCGATTCAGCGCACCGCCGACATCGGATGCGCGCACCGAATGCAGGGATGTCCTGCACTTACCTCCGACGGCGGCGCAGGCGCGCGCCCCGGCGCTGTCTGCGCCAACTGGCGCGATCACACGCACCCTGCTGTATGAGGACTTCCCACAGTTCTCACTCCGCCGGGCTGGGCGGACCCGTGGCCCTCAAGTCCGTCGGCGGAACAGGTTGTTCGGGGCGGAGACCAGACCAACCGAAAGCGGATGCATCAGCGCCACGTCAGGGTCCGCAACTGTGGACCGTCGTCATGCGTGGCGGCAGGCAGTGCGACGAATTCGCATTCAACTCCGCCTACAACAGCGGCGGGATGCCCTCGCTCGCGGGTGGCCCGAACCCTGTCAGCAGCGGAGACGCCTGTGGGCAGACCTTTGCGAGCAAGCAGGGCAGCACCGTCCACCTGTTCAACATCGACGGCCATACGCCGACGTGGCAAGAGGTCTGTGGACGGTCCGCGATCTCCGGGAGTGACAACAGCGGTTCTATGGCCGGCTTCGCGGCCTTCAACGCGAACCAGCGCCTGCCGGACCGGGACCCGTACTGGCTGAACACGAACATGCGCGCGGCGTGCTCCAGCGACAGCACGACCGTGAAGTGCACCATGACCGCGAAGAACCGGTAGCACCACGTCGCTCACAGGGGGCGCGGCGCCGAGAGGGCGCGGTGTCCCCGCAACTACCGGCTCACACCGGCGAGGGCAGGTGTACCGCGGGCAGCAGCCCCTGTTCGGTCTCCCGGCGCGGCAGCGACAGTCCGAGATGCTCACCCACCGCCGTGAACAGCCGCCTCGCCAACTCCTCGTCCTCGTCCTCAGCGTCCTCACATCCGGGGAAGGTGGCCCGCACCGCCCCGGCCTGGCGCATGGCCGCATCCAGCGCGGCGAACGCGCCGAGGCGGTCCTCGAGCGGGAAAGCGGTCTCCAGCGCGCTGTCGCCGGGCCCGATGGACCTCCTTTCACCGGCTGCTTCGCCATAGCAGACCCACGGGGCCTCGTCCAGGAAGCGATCCAGGCAAACGAATTCTTCTCCCTGCTCCATCAGGGTGTCCTGGCCCAGCCGGTCAAGGAGAACAAGGTGCCAGGTAGACCGCTCCGCCTCCAGGACGTATGTCCACTCGCCGCTTCGGCCGAACATCGCCACACTGTCGCCCAACGCCACGCCTCGCCGTTCGAAGTCCTTGAACAGTGGAGGCCGTTCGGCCCTGTGCCGGTCGGCACCGAGGCGGACCACGAAGTCCACCGGATCCACGCCGCGCACCCTGCTGGAGTGGATCCGGCAGGCCGAGCAGGACGCGGCGAATCCCATGAAGGGCTTCGCCGGCTTCCTCCGCCAAGGCCTCGACGCTGTCACCGCCGGTCTCACCCTCCCGTGGAGTTCCGGCGTCGTTGAAGGTCACGCGAACCGGGTGAAAGCGCTCAAGAGGGCGATGTACGGCCGAGCTTCGTTCGAACTCCTCCGGACCCGCATCCTCACCCACCCATGAGATTCACGGATCAGGAGCGCGAACGGGGGATCGCTTCGGCAGGGGCCTGCCCGAACGTCCCGGTCGCCGGTCAGGGCTGGATGTTCTCCAGGTCCTCCAGAAGGCTGGGGTGCTTGGGCTCCCAGCCGAGCGCCTGCCGGGTGTAAGTGCTGGACGAGGGCTGGTCGCTCCCGAAGATCTGGCCGAGGGGGCCGAAGGTCTCCGCCGACACCGACTCGACCGGCAGGCCCAGCCGTCGGCCGATGACCGTGGCGATATCGCGAACCTTGTCCCCCTCGTCGGCCACGGCATGCCAGGAAGTGCCCGCTTCCGCCTGTTCCAGGGCGAGCCGGAAGAGGACTGCCGCGTCGAGCGCGTGCACGGCCGGCCAGCGCTGTGCGCCATCACCCGGGTAACCGGACACTCCGGTCCGGCGTGCGATGTCGGTCAAGAGGCCGGCGAATCCGCCGGAGCCGTGGTTGTGAACCGTGCGTGGCAGCCGTACGGCGCTGCTGCGGACCCCGCGCGAGGACAGGCCCAGGACCGACGCGACCGCACGACCGCGACCGCCGACCGGCCCCTCGGTCATCAGCGGGTCGGCCTCGGTGGAGGCGCGGCCGGGTACCAAGGGCGTACCCGAGCAGGTGACGAGGGGGCGGTCGCTGCCGACGAGTTCCTCGCCGAGGGCCGCGAGTGCGGCACCCTCCTCCGCGACCGACTTCGCGAGGGTGTCGGGGCTGCTGAAGTCGTGGTCGAACGCGAGATGGATCACCCCGTCGGCCCGGGCGGCGCCGGCACGAAGGGTGTCCAGGTCGGCGAGGGCTCCCCGGAGGGGTTCGGCACCGGCCGCCTCCACGGCCTGCGCGGATGCGCCGGAGCGAGCGAGTGCGAGGACGGTGTGGCCGTTGTCGAGCAGTTCGGCGACGACAGCGGAACCGATCAGACCGGTGCCGCCGGTGACGAAAACGCGCATGAAAAACTCCCCCAGGAGTGATGGGACTCTTGTCCCATCACTCTACTGCAGTGATGGGACAAAAGTTCCATCACTTAGGATGGTGACCATGGGTAGATGGGAACCAGGCGCACGCGAACGCCTCGTCGTGGCTGCCGTCGACCTGTTCACCGAGCAGGGCTACGACGCCACGACGGTCGCGCAGATCGCCGAACGCGCAGGAGTCACCAAGAGCACCTTCTTCCGGTACTTCCCCGATAAGCGCGAGCTGCTGGTGGCCGGACAGGAGACGCTGAGCCGACTGCTGACCGAGGGGATCGCCGACGCGCCCGCTGACGCCAGCCCGCTCGAGGCGGTCACCGCCGGTCTGGAGCGCGCATCGAGCGCGATGGGCCCCATGAGCCGCGAGCTCGCGCCTCGCCTGAAGGCGGCCGTCGCCGCCAGCGCCGAACTCCAAGAGCGTGACGCCCTCAAGAGCGTCAGCCTCGCGGCCGCGATGACGACCGCTCTGGTCGCCCGCGGCATACCCGATCCGACCGCGGCTCTGGCGGGCGAACTGGGCGTCCTCGCCTTCAAACGGGGATACGCCCAATGGTCCGAGGGCGACCGTGACGGCAAGGATGACCTCGCCGGGTACACCCTGGCGGCCCTGGACGAACTGCGTGCAGCGAGCGCCTCGCTGGGCTGACCGGCACCGATGCGGATGTACGGCTGTGGCGCCAGCCGGTCGGGCGGTGCTACCTACCACTGGTGAAGTGCCAGTAGTCGAGAGTTCCGGTGACGTGACCCGGCCGGGGGCTCGCCATGGGCGGCAGGTCTACCAGGGCGTCCATCATGGCGGTGTTCCGTGCTGCGCGGGCGGGCAGCCCGTGGTGTATCCGCGCCCGGCCGTGTTGCTGTGCCGGGGGCTGTGCTGGAGCTGACCGTTGATGAGGCGGGCGAGCGTCGGCGGGAGTACGAAGGGGTGGTGGTTGACCGTCAGGTAGGTCGACGAGGTGCATCGTGCCGTCGTCGCGCCCTCGCTGGTCTCGATCTCGTACAGGGCCTTGGTGGTCACGCGCTCACCCCCGCGACGGCGGCGTCCAGGAGCGCCACGGCGTCGGCCACGTACGGGTCGGCGAACAGCTGGTGGTCGCTGACGTCGAACGGCGCGGGCCGCGCGGAGACGCGGCACCCGGGCACGAGGGTGGTCTCCCGCCCCTCCAGCGCAGCGGTGAGCCGGTCGTACTCCTGCTGGGCGTGCCGGGTCTGGTGTACGGGCCGAGGCGCAGGAGGGCGAAGCCGTCGCGGCTGTCGTCGCTTTGCGGGCCTCGATGTAGAGGGCGTAGTGGGCGGGGTCCATGCCGATGTCGTCGGGCAGGGGCAGGTTCGCGGTGGCGTGGGTGAGCATCGCGTAGCCCGGCTGCCAGACGCCGAGGATCGCGGTCGTCTCACAGCGCAGCCAGCCACGGTCGGTGTAGCCGACTGGCGGCAGTGGAGGTAAGCCGCGGCGTGCGGGGTGTCGGGGTGTACCAGGGCCACGGCGATCATTTCGGGCCTGTGGTCGTCGTCGGGACGGGTGTGAGCGCGTTCCACGAAGGGCCCGATCCGCACGGCGACGTCCTGCGCGTGGCCGGGTTTCCAGGGCTCCGGGGAGCGCGGAGCGGCGATGGCGGCAACGTGTGCGCGGAAGGCGTCGACGGCGGCCTGGTCCTCCAGGGAGAGGGCGCCGGGCGCGTGGCCGCAGCGGAACACGCGACGGATCATCGGGTGGCCTCTTGCTCGGGGTTGGCCGTGCGGGTACTGCCGGACGTCTTGAGGACATGCGGCAGATGGACGTGCAGGTGCTCGACTTCGACCTCGCGGCTGCGGCTGCGAAGTTCGCGGGCCAGGAGCTCCGTGAGTCCGCTCGCGCTTTTCCGGTCTAGGAGTCCATCTCACTTGGCGAGTCTGCGGTAGCAGATGAGGGTGCAGGCGGCGATGTCGGTCGCACCCGCTCAGCCGGCCGAAGTGTTCTTTGTCGCCTCGCGCGCCTCGGTGAGGGCTCGCTGGCTGAGGTTGCCGCCGGACAACTGAATCGTGGTGGCGGCCAGGATGTCATCCCTGCCGATGGTCCGCCTGTCCCCCCTACGGGTGGACAGGGCCAGGGAATCCTTGAGGAACGGGGGTGGGGCCGGTTCGCCCGGCATCACCAGGGTGCCCGTACCGAAACGTTTGACCCCGCCCTCGCGGACGACCATGGCCGCGTCCCGGGCGAGGTCCGTCAGGAACACGCTCGCGATTCCGTCCAGGTCGCGGACCATCGCTGGGACGGCCGTCACCCCCTGGCTCCACAGCAGCTTCTTGACCCCGGCCTCGAACCTGTGGGCGCCGACCACGGCACTCGGTTTGCGCGACCTGCTGCGCTTAGGAGAAGGCACAATGACACCCTTGGCGTCGTACAGGACACCGGTCAGGCCTTTGAACGTCGGGCTGTGGTCGTACCACTTGTCCCCCACCTCGAGCTCGACGTTCCGGTCGATCGCCGAGAGAAGGTCCCCGGGAATCAGCTTCTTCCGGGCATCCTCCGCCGCCGCTCTCCTCGTGCCGTCGATGATCTCCGTCAGCACTGTCCGAGTCACCGACGCGGCGGCCCACGCGGCCGACCGAGAGACGTGCATCGGGGTCACGTCCCTGAACACCGCTTTGACGAGAGAAGGCTTGAACGGCGAGACATCCATGACCGAGGCGGTCTCGGGATCGCTGCGCTCAGGGCGTGCGGGCTGTGCGGTCATCGGAAGAAACGCTCCCTGCTGTCGGAGTTGCCAAAGGCCCACACTTCACCACGCAGACCGCTCTCTTCCCCCATCCTCCGTCGAAGCGGCACCCGGTCAAGGGCCTGACGGGCACATACCGACGGCCGGGCCGATGATCAGCCCCTCCCGCACGCCCTCGTATCGTGGTGCCTGCGTCCCCCGTCCGGTTGTACCCCGTTCTTCCCAGCCCCTGCCACCGAGGAGGAGCGGCCGGTGAAGCGCACGCAGGACGACAAGTGGGCGGCCAACCCGCGGGGCGGCGAAGGCGTTCCGCGCCCGTGGGGGCACTTGAACGTGCCCCGCAGAGCCTGCGGCAGCAAATGAGGGTGCAGGCGATGCTGGTGAAGGCGAGGCAGTGGTCGGCTTTGCGTTCGTAGCTACCATCCGCATCCAGCAGGTGATGGGCGGCAACCTCCTGGTCGAACTCCCCTGCATTCCACCGGTGTCGCCTCTCCCGAGCGTGAACCGCGTTCGGGCGGTGCCGCGTTTCACCGCCCGTGCCCCGACAGGCAGTATTCGCCCCGTCGCGACGACGCGAACCCCGGCAGTCGGGGCACTGGTTCGGGCCGCGCGCGAAGTTACTGACCCGCCACGTCTTGACCCCCCGGACCCACAGGCTTAGCGTTCCGGCGTTCCTACGGTATTGAAACGATTCAATCCCGTGTCGAGTCATCTTGTGGGGCGCACCTATGCCTGAATTCCTCTCGCAACGTGGCGGGATGTCCCGGCGCACGGTTCTCGCCGTCGCGCTGGCGGCCGGCACCGTGGCCGCCGTCGGTATCGATTCAACCGGCGCCGCAGCCCTTCCCACGGTCGGCACCACCTGGCCGGCCGCCGACTGGTTCGCGCGCCCGCCGCGCTCCGTGCGTCCCAAGTTCCGCTGGTGGTGGCCCGACGGCCTCGTCGACCCAGACGAGATCGCCCGCGAGATCGACCAGATCGCGGACGCGGGCTTCGGCGGAGCCGAGATCGCCGCCGTCCACCACAGCGTCAAGAACAAGTCCCTGCTGGACACCGAGCACCACGGGTGGGGCAGCGCACCCTGGCGCGCCGGGGTCGAGGCGGCCTTGAGCCGGGCGACCAGACGCGGCCTCACCGTCGACCTCACCCTCGGCCCGAGCTGGCCCGTGGCCGTGCCCGGCGTCACCCCCGACGACGAGGCCGCCGCCCAGGAACTCGCCCACGGCCGCGTCACGGTGACCGCCGGAGCGAGTTACCAGGGCCCGGTCCCGCCGCCGGTGCACGCGGCGGCGGCCGGCGTCACCCGCCAGAGTCTCCTCGCCGTCCAGGCCGCCCGGATCAATCCGGCCCACTCCACCCGCAAGGAGACCGGGCTCGACCTCGACAGCGTCCGCGACCTCACCCCCTCCGTCACCGACGGCACGCTCTCCTGGACGGCCCCCGCCGACGGGGACTGGGTGCTGATCTCCTACTGGCGGCGCGGTTCCGGCCAGCAGCCGGAGTCCGGGCCGCACTCCGCGCCCGCCGCCTACGTCGTCGACCACTTCAGCGCGGCCGGCACCGCCGCGGTCACCGGCTTCTGGGAGCGAGCCGTGCTGACCGACTCCCTGCGCAGCCTGCTGAAGGCGGCGGGCGGCGCGTTCTTCGAGGACTCCATCGAGATGGAGACCGACGGGCTGACCTGGACCCCGCTGCTGCCGCGGGCCTTCGAGGAGCGCACGGGACGGCCGCTGCTGCCGTACCTGCCCGCCCTGGTCCTGGACAACAGCAACCAGGTCTTCGCCTTCGAGGCCCAGCTCACCCGGCAGATCCGGCACGACTTCTGGGCGACCGTGTCCGACCTGTTCAACCGGCACCACGTGCGCGCCCTGCGGGACTGGGCGCACTCCCTCGGCATGGGCCTGCGTGCCCAGCCGTACGGGCTGCAGACCGACGCCATCGAGTCCGCCGCGCTGCTGGACATCCCCGAGGGCGAGTCCCTCGGTTTCAAGAACCTCGACGACTTCCGCTGCCTGGCCGGTGGCCGGGACATGGCCGGCCACACCGTGCTGTCCTGCGAGTCCGGCGCCTACAGCGGCTCGGCCTACAGCACCACATGGGACCGCTTCCTGCGCACCATGGGCGGCGCCTACGCGGCGGGCGTCAACCAGACCGTGGTGCACGGCTTCTCCTACGCCACCGCCCCGGAGGCCCAGTGGCCCGGCTTCGCGGCGTTCAGCCCCTACAACGGCACCCCCGGCTACGGCGAGTCGTGGGGTCCCCGGCAGCCCACCTGGCGGCACGTCGAGGACATCGCCGGCTACCTGGGCCGTGTACACCGCGTCCTGCAGTCCGGCACCGCCCGCGTGGACGTCGCCGTCTTCCGGCAGACCGGCTACACCGCCACGGGCATCGGCGCGTCCTGGTTCACCGCCACCGGCGTCCCGCTCGGCTGGACGCACCAGTTCCTCAGCGGCCCCCTGCTCGACCTGCCGAACGCCACGGTCTCCGGCGGCCGGCTCGCCCCGGACGGCCCCGCCTACAAGGCGCTGTTCGTCGAGGGGGACTTCTTCTACGGCTCCACCCCGACCCTCGCCCTGCCCGACGCCCGCAAGCTGCTCACGCTGGCGCGGGCCGGCCTGCCCATGGTGCTGCTCGGCGCCTTCGACCAGGCGCTCACCCCTGGCGTGCCCGGTGCCGGTGAGACCGATGAACTGCGCGCGGTGCTCACCCGGCTTCTCGCGCTGCCGAACGTCGTCCGCGTCACGGACAAGGCGGCGGTCGGCGACGCCCTCGCCGGACTCGGCGTCACCGCCGACGTACGGCACGCCACCGCGTCCACCCTCCTCAACGCCCACCGGGTCACCAAGGACGCGGACTTCTACTACTTCTGCAACGGCAAGCACGCCGAGACCGTCAAGCCGCCCGTCGCGACCATCGACCACGACGTCACCCTGCGCCGCACCGTGGGCGGCGACACGGTGCCGTACCTGCTGGACCCGTGGAGCGGCGAGGTGGTCCGCCTCGCCCGCTACACCGAGGACGGCGACGACGTCACCCTGCGCATCAGCCTCCAGCCGGGCCAGACGACGATCGTCGCGCTGGGCCGGCCGGGACTCTTCGGGGACCGGCTCGGCAACCGCCCGCACGCCGTCGCCACCGACGCCGACCAGGTACTGTTCACCGAGCGGGGACTGACCGTCCGCGCCGGCGCAGCGGGCACGTACACCACCCGCCTGTCCCAGGGCCGCACGGTCACCACCACGCTCCCGCCGGTGCCCGCCTCCATCGTGCCGGGTCACTGGGAGCTGGACGTCGAGGACTGGCACCCCGGATCCTCCCCGACCCGCACCGAAACCGTGCGGCGCACGCTGACCCTCGACACCCTGCTGCCCTGGTCGCAGATCCCGCAGCTCGCGGACTCCGCCGGCATCGGCCGGTACCGCACCACGGTCGTCCTCCCGGCCGACTGGAGCGACGCCCACGGCGCCGTACTGGAGCTGGGACAGGTCAGCGACACGGTCCGGGTCACGGTCAACGGCACCCGGACCGCACCCGTCGACCGCGTGCACCCGGTCGTCGACCTCGGGGCGCTGCTGCGGGCGGGCGAGAACACCGTCGAGATCGAGGTGGCCACGCCGCTGATCAACCGTCTCCGGGTGACCCGGCCCGAGGTCTTCGGGACCACCGCCCGGCAGGCCTACGGGCTGACCGGCCCCGTCCGGCTGGTGCCGTACGTTCAGGCCACCGTCGAGTGACCCCGCGGGGCGCACCGGCCACCGGTGCGCCCCGCACGGCCCCCACGGCACGGCCGCCGGAGGGCACGTCGTGGATCCACCCGCCTTGAACGATTCAACCCGCTCGCGATCCCGCTCCCCCTCCCCCTCCCCGACCGAGCGTCCTCGTCCCCGCTCAGGCCCCCCGTTCCGGAAGTCAGTGCCGCCTGCCCGAAGGGAACCCGTCCCGTGCCCGCACAGCACCACGGACCGAAGCCGTCCCGACGCCACGTCCTGTTCGCCGCCTCGGCCGCGGCGGCCCTCACCGCACTGCCGGTGACTCCGGCGGCCGCCGCCGAGCCGCCCGGCGCGGCGGAGTCCGTGCCGACGCCGCCGCTCACCCCCTCCGCGCCGACGCCGCCCCTCACCCCGTTCCCGCTCTCCGCCGTCCGGCTGCTGGAGGGCCCGTTCCTCGCCAACATGCGCCGCACGTGCGCCTACCTGCTCTTCGTCGACATAGACCGGCTGCTGCACACCTTCCGGCTGAACGTGGGCCTGCCGTCCGCCGCGGAGCCCTGCGGCGGCTGGGAGGCCCCCACCGTCCAGCTCCGCGGCCACACCACCGGGCACCTGCTCAGCGCCCTGGCCCAGGCACACGCCAACACCGGTGACACCGCCTACGCCGACAAGGGGCGCCGGCTCGTCGCGGCGCTGGCCGAGTGCCAGCAGGCCGGGCCGGCGGCCGGCTTCCACCGCGGGTACCTCTCCGCGTTCCCGGAGACGGTCTTCGACGAGCTGGAGGCGGGCGGCAGGCCGTGGGCGCCGTACTACACGCTGCACAAGATCATGGCCGGTCTGCTCGACCAGTACCGGCTGAGCGGCAACCGGCAGGCGCTCACGGTGCTGCTGGAGATGGCGGCCTGGGCGGACGCGCGCACCGCACCGTTGTCCAGGGAGCGGATGCAGAGCGTGCTGAAGGTCGAGTTCGGCGGCATGAACGACGTCCTTACCCGGCTGTACCTGGAGACCGGGGACCCGGCGCACCTGCGCACCGCGCAGCGCTTCGACCACGACGAGCTGTACGCGCCGCTCGCCGCGGGCCGCGACGAGCTCGCCGGACGGCACGCCAACACCGAGATCGCCAAGGTGGTCGGCGCGGTGCCGGGCTACGAGGCCACGGGCGACGCCCGCTACCTGGACATCGCCGACACCTTCTGGACGCACGTGGTGGACCACCACTCGTACGTCATCGGTGGCAATTCCAACCAGGAACTCTTCGGCCCGCCCGACGAGATCGTCAGCCGGCTCTCCGACGTCACCTGCGAGAACTGCAACAGCTACAACATGCTCAAGCTCGGCAGGCACCTGTTCCTGCACCGGCCGCAGCGCACCGCCTACATGGACCACTACGAGTGGACGCTGTACAACCAGATGCTCGGCGAACAGGACCCCGACTCCGACCACGGGTTCGTCACCTACTACACCGGTCTGTGGGCGGGCTCCCAGCGGCAGCCCAAGGGCGGACTCGGCGCCGCTCCCGGCAGCTACAGCGGCGACTACGACAACTTCTCCTGCGACCACGGCACCGGTCTGGAGACCCACACCAAGTTCGCCGACACGGTCTACTTCCGCGGCGGCGGCACCGAGCGGCCGACGCTGTACGTCAACCTGTTCATTCCCTCGGAACTGCGCTGGCGGGAGACAGGAGTGACGCTCCGTCAGGAGACGTCCTACCCGGCCGGCGACCGCACCCGCCTCACCGTCACCGGTGGAGAGGCGCGCTTCAGCCTCCGCCTCCGCATCCCCGGCTGGGTCGCCGCCACCGGCCGGCCCGCCGTCCTGAAGGTGAACGGCCTCCCCGTCACCGCCCGCCTCCGGCCCGGCACGTACGCCGACGTGGAACGGCGATGGCACCCCGGCGACACCGTCGACCTCGTCCTGCCCCGGGTGCCGGTCTGGCGCCCGGCGCCCGACAATCCGCAGGTGCAGGCGCTGTCGTACGGCCCGCTCGTGCTGGCCGGCGAGTACGGCGACACGCCGCCGGCCACGCTGCCCGCCATCAGCCCCGCCAGCCTGAGAGCCACCTCCGCGGACGGGACCGCCTTCACCGCGCTCGCCGACGACCGGGAGGTGTCCCTGCGGCCCTTCCACGAGGTGCACCACCAGCGCTACAACGTCTACTGGGCCGTGCCACCGCGCCGCACACCCGAACGGGACGTCGTCCGCTACCCGTTGGACGAGGGCAGCGGCACGACCGCCGCGGACCGCACCCGGACCTTCCCCGACGCCGCACTGGTCGGCGGCGCCGCCTGGAGCACGGACGGCGGGAACCCCTGCGTGACCCTCGACGGCCGGGACGGTCACGTCCTGCTCCCGCCCGGCCTGCCCAGCGCACTCGACGAGCTGACCGTCGCCGTGCGCGTCCGCGTCGACACCCTCGCGCCCTCGGCCCGCGTCTTCGACCTCGGCTACCACAAGGACACCTACCTGTTCCTCGCCGCGACCACCGGCGCCGGACGCGCCCGCGCCGCGCTGAAGATCGCCGGGATGAAGGCGGAGGACGTCATCGACGCCACCGGCCCGCTGCCGGTCGGCCGCTGGACCCATGTGGCGCTCACCCTCGCGGGCGGTACCGGCGTGCTCTACATCGACGGCCGGGAGGCCGGCCGGAACGACGGCATGGTCGCCGGTCCCCTCCTGCTCGGCCGCACCAGCCGCAACTACCTGGGTCGCTCCCAGAACAGCACCCACCCCTACCTGCACGGAGCCGTCCGCGACGTCCGGCTGCACAACCGCGCCCTGACCGCCGCCGACGTGCTCGCCCTCGCCCAGGGCTGACCTTGGCGTCCACCCTCGACCACAGGAGCTCCGCCATGCCCGACAACGCCCTGTCCAGACGCCGGTTCGTGGCCGCGGCCGGCGCCACCGGCACCCTGCTCGCGGTGGGCCTGCCCGGCACCGCCCGCGCCGCCGGCGCACCCACCGCACCCGACACCACCGCCTGGTCGGCGAGCCGGTTCGCCGACCCGCGCCGCGACAGCCGCCCCACCGTCTACTGGTACTGGAACGGCCCCGTCACCCCCGACCTGGTCGACCGGCAGCTCGCGGACCTGCGGTCCAAGGGCATGTACGAGGTGGTCCTCTTCCCCTTCGACAACGCCGAGATGCTGCCGGTGTTCTTCACCGAGGACTGGTTCGCCGTCGTCGGACACGTGCTGGACACCGCCGAGCGCACCGGCATGCGGGTGTGGATCTTCAACGACGACCACTTCCCGAGCGGCCGGGCCGGGGAGTTCATCGTCAAGGGCGGCCAGGTCGGCACCCGCACCTACGCGCCGCGCCCCGAACTGCGTCTGAAGGCGCTGTGGCGCTCGACCACCGTCGTGCACGGCCCCGCAACGGTCGACCTGCTGCGCAGCACCGGCGTCGGCGTGGAGGCCGGCCACCTGGTCGCCGACGGCGCGGTCCTCGCCGGGGCCGCCGTCCTGCGCGGCAGCGACGACTGGGGCGACTGCACCGTCACCGGCAGCGCCAAGGCCGAGCACACCGCGGCCGGCCTCGTCGTGCGGGCGTCCGCCGACGGCGGCAGCGGATACGCCGTCGCCTTCGACCAGACCGGCGTCGTCACCGTCCAGCGCCTCACACCCGGCTCCGACCCGGTCGAACTGCTGCGCAGCAGACGCACCGACGGGTTCAACAAGACCAAGTTCCACACGCTCCGCGTCACCGTACGGGGCACGGCGCTGTCCGTCACCCTCGACGGTGTCGACAAGGGCGGCGTCGACGACCCCGCCCACACCACCGGCGGCGTCGGCGTCCGCGCCGTCGACGACCAGCGGGCCCTGTGGGACAGCCTCGCGGTGACCGCCGCCGACGGCACCGCCCTCTACTCGGCCACGTACGACGAGCCCGCCGCCGCGGGCGACTTCCCCGACCGCGCCCTGCCCGGCACGGGCATCACCGTCGCCGCGGCGGCCGCCCGGCCCGCCGGCCCGGGCGACGGCGACGACGTCGTCGAGCTGACGGACGAGCTGACGGACGGGCACACCTGGCAGGCACCGGCGGGCACGTGGCAGGTCGACGTGTTCGGCGGCGTCGTCCTCGTCGACGACTCCCAGGGTTACAGCCGCGGTTACGTCGACCTGCTCGACGACGAACCGGTCGAACTCTTCCTGGACATCGTGCCGGGTGAGTACCACCGCCGCTTCGGCAGGCACTTCGGCACGGTCGTCCCCGGCTTCTGGGACGACGAGCCCTTCTTCGCCTCGGCCGAGGCCCACTTCAAGCGGCTGCCCTGGTCGCCCACCCTCGAGCGGGCCCTGCGCGCGGTCGGCGTCACCCCCGGCCTCGCCTACGCGAGCGCGTTCGACGACCTGGGCCGCGCGGGACGCATCGCCCGGGGACGGTACTGGCGGGCAGTCTCCGACCGCTTCGCCGCCGCGTTCGAGAAGCAGTCCCGCTGGTACGAGGAGCGGGGCGTCGCCCTGATCACCAACCCGCTCTACGACGAGACCGCCCCCGCCAAGCGCATCCCGTCCACCGGCGACCTGCACAAGGTCAACCAGTGGGCGCAGGTCCCCGGCGGCGACATCATCACCGCCGAGTACGTCGCCGGCCGGCCCACCATGATCCCCCGCAACCCGGCCTCCGTCGCCCACCAGCAGGGCCGGGAGCGGGCGCTGCTGGAGATGTTCGGCAACATGGGCTGGCAGGTCACCCCCGCCTTCGTGCACGCCACCGTCGGCGCGCAGGCCACGCGCGGCATCAACCTGACCGTGCTGCACGCCCTGTGGACCGACGAGACGCGGGTGTACTTCCCACCGCCGTTCGGGCCGCGCGCCCCCTGGTGGTGGGCGATGCGGCCGCTCGCCGAGTGGATCGGACGGGTCATGGAGGCCGGCCGCGGCACCTGTGCCGCCCGCACCGCGCTGCTACAACCGCAGCGCGCCGCCGAGCAGTGGACCGGCACCGCACGCCAGCAGGACGTCGACGGCCCGCTCGCGGACGCGGCCTACGCCCTCGAACGTGCCCAGGTCGACTTCGACCTGCTCCACGAGGGCGCCCTCACCGGCGACCCCGCCCTCCTCACGCACGCGGAGGTGCACGGTGGACGGCTCGTCGTCGGGGCCGCCGCCTACGACGTCGTGGTGGTGCCGCAGGCACCGACGCTGGACGCGGCCGGTCTGCGGGTGCTGCGGGCCTTCGCCGAGGCGGGCGGCACCGTCGTCGCGGTCGGCGCCCTCGACAGCGACGACGCCGACGGCAACGACCGGTCCCTGGCACACGGTCTCGCCGACCTCTTCGGCGACCGGCTGCCGGGCACCCGTCCCCTGGGCCGCGGCAACGCCGTACGCGTCGCCGACACCGCCGGGCTGGCCGCGGCCGCCCACGCCGCCGGAGCGGCCGCCGCCGTCCTGGACCCGCCGCAGGACGCCGTCCGGGTGCTGCGGGTGCGCCGGGCCGCCGACACCGTGTTCCTCGTCAACAACGAGAGCGGCGCGCCGGTGCGGACGGTGGCCACACTCCCGGCGTCGGGCGCGCCGGAGCTGTGGGACCCCGCCACCGGCACCGGGGGCCCGGCGCCCCTGCACACCAGCGGCCACGACGCCGTGCGGCTGCCGCTGACCCTGGAGCCGTACCAGACCCTCGTCGCCGTGGTGCACGCCGGTACCCGGCCCGGACCGCACCTCACCGACTCCCCGCTGCCGGTCCTCGGCGTCGAACGGCAGGGCACCGGCCTGACCGCGACCGTCGAGGCGGACGCCCCCGGCACCCACACCCTCACCGGCACCGACGGCAGCCACCGCTACCGCGGCACCGTGCGCGTCGACGACCCGCTCACCCCGCTCCCGGTGACCGGTGACTGGACCCTCACCCTCGAACGGGACGGCGCCACCCCGGTCACCGGGCCCCTGGGCAGCTGGACCGGGCGCGACCCGCTGTTCTCCGGGACCGGCGCGTACGTCACGGACATCGATGCCGACGCCGCCCGGCTCGACGGACTCCGCGTCCTGCTCGACCTCGGCGACGTGCGTGACGTCGCGGAGGTCACGGTCAACGGCCGGACGCTGCCGCCGCTGCTGTGGGCGCCGTTCACGGCCGACGTCACCGGACTGCTCCGCACGGGCCGCAACACGGTGCGGGTCCGCGTGGCCAACACGCTGTCCAACGAGCGCAACAAGCCGCTTCCGTCCGGCCTTCTCGGCCCCGTGACCCTGCGCTTCCGGCGCCGCGTCACCGCCACGCTCCACCGCACCTGATGCCTCGTCACCTTCCGCAAGGAGCCGCCATGCGCAGACCGCGCTTCCGCCAGCAACACAGACCGACCGCACTCCTCGCCGCCGCCACCGCCGTCGTCACCCTGCTGGCCGGCGCCGTCGCCGCCGAGGCCGCCGCCCCCGGCACCATCTCCCCCACCCGGCTGCGGACCCAGCACCTCACCCAGGCGCTGGGCATCGACGACACCACACCCGACCTCGGCTGGCAGACCACCGCCACCGCACCGGACACCCGGCAGACCGCCTACCGCGTGCAGGCCGCCACCTCGCCGGGCCTGCTGAACGCCTCCCGGCCCGACCTGTGGGACTCCGGGAAGGTCGACTCGACCACGCCCGCGACGACGTACGCGGGCAGGGAACTCGGCTCGCGGACCCGCGTCTACTGGCGCGTCATGCTCTGGTCCCAGCACGGACCGCAGCACTCGGCCTGGAGCCGGCCCGCCGTCTTCGAGACCGGCCTCACCCGGCCGTCCGACTGGGACGCCGACTGGATCACCCACCCCGCCTGGCGACTGAGCGAGCGCACCGTCGAACCCGTCGTCGTCCGCCTGCCCCGCACCACCGCCCGCCACGTGCGCCTCGACGTCACCAGGCTCGGACTCCCGCTCGCCGAGAGCTTCCCGGACCGCACCTGGCGCCTCCAGCTCGGTGAGATCGACCTGCGCGACTCCGCCACCTCCACCACCGGGCTCGCCCGCGGCGCCGCCGTCACCGCCTCCGAGAGCAACACCGTCCGCAAGACGTGGGAACCGGCGCTGGCGGTCGACGGCCTGCCCAACAGCGCCCTGCAGACCGCGGCCGGATACGCGAGCGCGGCCCACACCGGACCGGACGTCTCCGCAGCACCCGTGACGCTCACCCTCGACCTGAAGAGCGCCAAGACCTTCGACGAGGTCGCTCTCTACCCGCGCGCCGATGTCCTCACCGACGACGGCCGCGTCCCCGGCTTCCCCGTCGACTACGCCGTCTCCGCCGCCGACGCCGCCAGCGGCCCCTTCACCCCCCTCGCCCAGGTCACCGGCCAGCAGCCGCCCACGCCCTACCTCCCGGCCGGACTGCCGCTGCTCACCGACGACTTCACGCTCCCGCGGGACGCGCGCAGCGCGCGCCTGTACATCGCGGGCCTCGGCATCTACGACGCCACCCTCAACGGCAGACCGGTCGGCGACGCCGTCCTGGAACCCGCCAACACCACCTACGCCCAGCGCGTCCAGTACGCCACGTACGACGTGACCGACCTGCTGCGCACCGGCGCCAACACCATCGGGGTCGCCCTCGGCAACGGCATGGCCAATGTCGTCAGCACCGCCGACCGCTACCGCAAGCTGTACGGCAACCTCAGCGACCCCAAGCTGATCGCCCGCCTGGAGGTCACCCTCGCCGACGGCAGCGTACGCACCGTCACCAGCGGCGACGACTGGCGCACCACGCTCGGCCCCACCACCTCCAGCAACTGGTACGGCGGTGAGGACTACGACGCCCGCCGCGAGATCCCGCAGTGGGACGAGCCCGGCGGCGACCGGCACGCCTGGCCGCACGCGGTGGCGGTGAGCGCACCCGGAACAGCCGACCGGCCCGCCGTCCTCAGCGCCCGCGAGACCGAACCCGTCAAGGTCGTGGAGACCCTCACCGGCACCGAGGTCGCCGGCGCCGCGGGCAGCCGCGTCTTCGACCTCGGCCGCAACATCGCCGGCTGGCCCCAGCTCACCGTCGACGCCCCCGCCGGCACCACGGTCCGCGTCTACCCGGCCGAAAGCCTCAAGGACGGTCACGCGTTCCAGTCGATCAGCAACGTCGGCGCGCCCCTGTGGGACAGCTACACCACCCGCGGTGACGGCGGCGAGACCTGGCACCCCCGCTTCGGCTACCACGGCTTCCGCTACCTGGAGGTCAAGGGCCTGCCCGAGGGGGCGACGGTCACCGTCCGCGGCAAGGTCCTGCGCACCGACAACGCCCCGGCCGGCGACTTCACCAGTTCCGACCCGCTGATCAACGACATCCACGGGCTGATCCGCCGGGCCATCGAGGGCAACATGATGAGCGTCCTCACCGACTGCCCCAGCCGGGAGAAGCTGGGCTGGCTCGAACAGGACCAGCTCGTCTTCCCCGCCCTCGCCGCCAATTACGACATGCAGGCCTACCTGCGCAAGATCGTCCGCGACATGGCGGACGCGCAGACCGCCGACGGGCTGGTCCCCAGCACCGTCCCCGAGTACACCAGCCTGCCCGGCGCCTACCGCAACGACTCCAACTGGGGCGGCGCGTTCGTCCTCGTCCCCTGGCAGCTCTACACCACCTACGGCGACCGGCAGACCCTCCAGACGTACTACCCGCGGATGCGCGCGTACGCGGCCTTCCTCGAACGGCAGGTCAGCGGGGGCATCCTCGACTACGGGCTGGGCGACTGGTTCACCCCCGACCGCACCTTCCCGCGCGCCGTCGCCGGCACCTACGGCTACTGGCGGGTCGTCGACGCCCTGAGCCGCATCGCCGGTGTCCTCGGCGACGCGGAGGCCGCCGCCACCTACCGGGCCGAGGCCGACGCCGCCGCCCGGGCACTGTCCGCCAAGTACTACGACGCCGCCACCGGGACCTTCGGCGGGGGCGGTCAGGGCGCCGAGGCGCTCGCCCTGGACATGGGCGCCTATCCGGCAGGGGAACGCGACCGCCTGCTCGCCCACTTCACCTCGTCCGTGCGGAACGCCGGCTACCACCTGCTGCTGGGCGAGATCTCCCTGCCCGCGGCCTTCCGCGTGCTCAGCGCCGCCGGCCGGGACGACATCGTCCACGCCGTCGCCACGCGGACGACCAGCCCCAGCTACGGCTACCAGGTGAGGGCCGGCAACACCACTCTGGGCGAGTCCTGGGACGGCGGCCCCGGCCAGTCGCAGAACCACTTCATGCTCGGCGCGATCGACTCCTGGTTCACCACCCGGGTCGCCGGCCTCTCGCAGACCGCCGACTCCGTCGGCTACGCCGAACTGCTCGTCGATCCGGCCGTGGAAGGCGACATGACGTCCGCGTCCGCCTCACACCGCACCCCCTACGGCACCGCCCGCACCGCCTGGCAGCGGGACGCCGACACCTTCCGGCTGACGGTCGACGTCCCGGCCGGCAGCACCGCGGAGGTCCACGTCCCCGCGACGGAGGGCTCCGCGCGGGCACCGCACGGGGCGCGGTTGCTGCGCACGGACAGCACGGAGGCGGTGTACCAGGTCGGCTCGGGCCACTGGAAGTTCGACTCGACCCTGCCGACGACCGGGCCCACGACTACGAACTGACGACACGTCAGCAACTTCCCTGGCGCGTCCTGTCCGGCCGTCCCCGGGGCCCGGTCGGTCCTCCGACCGGGCCCCCGCGGGGCCGGAGACTGCACCGGGGCCGCGGCGTGTCCGTCCGGCGGGGGCTGAACGGGGACAGCGGCGGGCCGGTTACGGCGGGGGCACAGCAGGGACAGCGGCCGACCCCTACGGTGGCGTCCCTCCATTGGGGAAGCCGTACGACGGCCGGTACTGCGGCACACCGCAGCCGCCCCCGCACCGACGACACCGTCCCGGCCGGCCGCTGCTGCACCGTGCGCGTCGAGGCGTCCCACGCACCGCGTCCATCTCGCAGCCGACGCCGTGGCCGACCGCATCGCCGAGGCCGCCGAGGCCAACCGCTGCCAGCCTGGCACAGGTCGCGGACCCCATCGGCTGCCGCCGATCTCGGCGGTGAGTACCTGCTCGCGTGTCGCGGGTCTTGTCCAGGCGCTCGCAGGGGATCAGCTCGAACCTGGCGGATCTGGGCTGGTAGCGGTGCATGCTCGCCTTGTGGCATGGCGGGCAACTCCCGGGCAGATGTTCCAGACGGCTCAGGAGGCCACGGTGAAGTGCTGCGGGGCAACCGTGGCGATACCGCGGGGGTATAGCCGGGTGCCTACTCTGTCGATCAGGCCGTGGGAGAGGCGGAGCCGCCGTAGTACTCCGAGCCGGGGAAAGCCCGGCACATGGGGAAGGCCGGCAGCGAGATGTCAGCGGGCGAGGGAGACGGCGAAGGGCTTGAAGCCGTGTCGGCGCAGGATGTGGGGAACCACGAGGATCATGGCTTCGGTGGCGCGGGCTGTGGTGATGCCGCCGAGGTCCTCGATCCGTTCGGGCTGCCAGCCCAGGTCGCCGAGCAGGTCGGTGACGGTCTTCTTCGCGTTCTGGTCCTCGCCCGAGAGGTAGGCGGTCGGTGGGGTGGCGAGGGTTTCGGGAGCGGTCATGACCATGAACAGCATGGTGTTGAGGGTCTTGACCACATGGGTGTCGGGGAGTGCGGCTTGGAGCTTCTCGGCGAGGCTGCTGCCGGGGTAGCACAGGTCACCGGGCAGGCCGTCATCGGCGTCGCGGGTGGCGTTGGAGACATCGACGAGGATCTTTCCGGAGAGCTCGGTGCGCAGGCCGGCCAGGCGGTCCAGGGAGGTGTCGCCGGGCGTCGCGTTGATCACGACGTCCGCGGTGCGGGCGGTGGTGTGCTGGTCGGCGAAGGTGATCTGCGGGGGGATGCCGGCGGGGAGGGCTGCGGTGTTTTCCGGGTTCCGGACACCTAGGGTGACACGGTGTCCGGCTGCGGAGAGCTTGCCGGCGAGGTTGGCGCCGACGCGGCCGGCGCCCAGGACGCCGATGCTGGTCATGAGGTGATGCTCCTTGCGGGTGAGGTGGATGGAGCGGGGATGTCCGGTCAGGCGATGGTCGACAGGACCTTGAGGGCGGCGGTGTGGATGCCAGGGGCAGCGGCCAGGAAGTCGCGGCTGCCCGTGTTCCAGGGCTCGCC
Organism: Streptomyces sp. NPDC029138; assembly: GCF_055564375.1. Lineage (NCBI taxonomy): Bacteria > Bacillati > Actinomycetota > Actinomycetes > Kitasatosporales > Streptomycetaceae > Streptomyces > Streptomyces sp. NPDC029138. The sequence continues at coordinate 4,595 of NZ_JBVHWM010000031.1, read as the reverse complement.
CGCCAGGTCGGTGACGGTGCCTCCGGCCTCGGAGACCAACAGCGCACCGGCGACCAGGCCGGAGCGGACGTCGGAGAACTGCCAGAACGCGTCCGTGCGTCCGGCCGCGACGTGGATGAGCTGCATCGTGGCGGGAACGGAGACACGCACGACCAGGCCGTTGACGAGCATCGCGGTGACGGAGTCACCGATCCGCCGGAAGGTGTGCTCGTCCTCGCCGGGCCTGGCCTGTCCGGTGCCGACGAGCGCGGCGCCCAGGTCGGTCTTGGCGGACACCTTCAGGGGCCGGTCGTTGAAGCGGGCGCCACCGCCGGCGACTGCGGTGTAGGTGTCGCCGGTCAGCGGCAGGTGGACGACGGTGAGCACCGGCTGGTTGTCGCGGACCAGGGTGGCGGTCACGGCCCAGTCCTCCATGCCGTGCACGTGGTTGATGTTGCCCTCGGCGGGGTCGACGACCCACCACTCGCCGGGCGGGAGCGCGCCGCCGGCAAGCTCGTCCTCGGCCCACTGCGATCCCGGCCGGGCCCGCAGCAGCGGCTCCCGCAGCACCTCCAGCACCGCGTCGTCGTTGGCGTGGATCTCGCCCACGACCTCGTCCAGACTCACGCCCCTGGCGTGCGAGGTGTGGCGATCACGCAACGTGACGCCGGCGGTCTGCACCGCGGCTGTCACGTCGGACAGGAGCGTCGTACCGGCGGCGAAAGGCATGGCTGTGCTCATGGTGGGCTCCCTGGGAGATCGGTCGAAGCGGGGCGGTTGTCTCGCCCCCGCACTTCGAAGGTAGGCCCGCTTGGTCATTAACAACAAGTGCATGCTTGTCACTTGTAGAGTTACTGGCATGCAACTGGACCTGAACCTGCTCACAGCCCTCGACGCACTGCTGGAAGAAGGCAGCGTCGCGGGCGCCGCAGCACGGCTCCGCGTCACCGCACCGGCGATGAGCCGCTCCCTGGGCCGCATTCGCAAGGCCACCGGCGACCAGATCCTGGTCCGCACCGGCCGCACCATGGTCCCAACCCCCCGCGCCCTGGCCATGCGCGCTCAGGTCCACGCCCTCGTACAGCAGGCCCACCACCTTCTGTCCGCACAGCAGGAACTCGACCTGGCAGCTCTGGACCGGGTGTTCACCGTGCGCTGGCACGACGCCCTGACCGCCGCCTGCGGCACCGCCCTGATCACCGCCGTCCACCGCCAGGCCCCCGACGTCCGGCTGCGCCTGTCCGCCGAACCCGGGACGGACGACGCGGAACTGCGCCGGGGTGAGGTCGACCTCGAATCGAGCTCCAGCGCTCCGACGCTCCCCGACATCCGCCACCGCCTCGTCGGCAGGGACCGGCTGGTCGTCGCCGTCCGACCGGGCCACCCCCTCGCCGAAGGTCCGCTGAGCATCGAGCGCTACGCAGCCGCCGAACACCTCGCCGTTTCGCGACGCGGAAGCCTGCGCGACCCGATCGACGACGCCCTGACCACCCGCGGCCTCGAACGACGCGTCGTCGCCGCCGGGCCCACCGCCGCTTTCGCACTGCAACTCGCCCGCGACACCGACCTGGTCGTCACCCTCCCCGACGCGGTCACCCGCGCAGCCCGGGAACAACTCGGCCTGGCCACACTGCCGCCGCCACTCCCGCTGCCCGACATCCCCTTGTACCTGCTGTGGCACCAGCGCTACGACGACGACCGCGCCCACACCTGGCTGCGAGACCTGGCCGCCGAAACCGTCCAGGCACTGTTCGCACCACCGACCGCCTCCCAACAGCCCATCACCCACCGGACCGGGCAGTGACGCATACACCCGGGGAAAGGTCCGCGGCAGCTGACTCCCGTTCTGGTGAACATCGCCTATTCGTGCGAGCGTGCGACGCCCAATCTCACGTCGAAACGACGTCGTAAATCGGTAAATCACGTGCCAAGCCATGCCGGCCATCGCCGGGTGGTACGCACCGGGTGCAGTGCCGGGCATCGCGGTGCGCACCAGAGTGGAGTCCGCTCGGTGGGCTCCACTCGGTGGACGGTGTCCGGCATCGTCACCACAGCCAGGCGTTGGAGTTCCGCAGCCGGGACAGGGCGCGGGCGTCGCGGTGCGCGGCCGCGTTGCCGATCCGGTTCTGCCGGGGCCGGGGCCGGCGCGACTGCCCGGCGGCAAGGCGGCGACGTCCGGCGTCCTGGAGCCGCCGCTGCTTGCGCAGCTCCGCCTTCTTCGCCGCCTCGACTTCGGCTTCCGGGGCCGCTTCCAGACCGGCCGCCACCCCAGGGGCTCCTCGGGCTCGGGCTCCTGGTCCTCATCGAGCGCGGCGGCCATCCTGACTGCCGACCGCTTCCGGGGGCGGCGAGCACCGTCCAGACGCTGGATCACCGGCGTCGACGAGACCCACGCGGCAAGAAGGGCCAGCATCGGGGTGGAGGGGGCGCCGGGTGTCGTTCGCGACTGCGGGTCAGTGGTGGCAATGCGGAAACGGCCGAGCCGTCCGCCGCCCGACCTCGCAATTGCCTTCGGCTGCCGCGTCAACCGTCACCTTGCTCGATGCCCAGATGGCTCGGACCCCGAAGAACGGGGCTGGGCCGGTACGGCGGCGGGTCGGTGACCAGCCGGGGGCGGTCGAGCCGACGTACCAGCTCGGTCAGCGCGATCTGGGTCTCCCGCCGGGCCAGCGGGCCGCCGAAACACAGGTGGATGCCGCTGCCGAAGCCCAGGTGCTGGTTGTCACGCCGGTCCGGGTCGAAGCGGTCCGGTTCGTGGAAGCGCTTGGGATCGCGGCTGCCGGAGGCCAGCATGAGCATGATCTGCGAGCCCCGGGGGATGACGGTGTCGGCGACGGTGATGTCGCTGTACGCCGCCCGCCAGGGAATGATGTGCACGGGGGGCTCGTAGCGCAGCAGTTCCTCAACCAGCGGCCCGACGAGGTCCGGTTCGTCGCGCAGGCGCTGCAGCACCTGCGGGTGGCGCAGCAGGGTCAGCATGCCGTTGGTGATGAGGTTGACGACGGTCTCATGGCCGGCGATGAGGAGCAGTTTGGCGGTGGCGACGATGTCGGCGTCGGCCATCCGACCGTCGGGCCCGTCGTCGTTGGCCAGGCCTGACAGCAGGTCGTCTCCCGGCCGGCCGTGGCGCTGTTCCACCAGCTCGCCGAGGCGCCGGAGCAAGTCCTTGCGGGACTGCACGCCCTTGTCCAGCTTCTCCTTCGGGTCGGTCTTGGGGTCGTAGTCGACCGAGTTCATGATGTCGTTCACCCAGAGGTGAAACCTCGGCTCGTCCTCGCGCGGCACGCCGAGCAAGTGACAGATCACGGTTACGGGGAGCGGGAAGGCGAACTCGTCGACGACGTCGATCTGCTCCTTGCCCGCCACATCGTCGATCAGGCTACCGACGGTGGCGGTCAGGAAGCCTTCAAGCGCGGTCACCAGCCCAGGGGTGTGCGGGGGCCCGAAGTGACGCATCGCCATACGCCGCAGACGATCGTGCTCGGGCGAGTCCATGCGGATGAACGACGACGTGGCCCTTCCCTCGACTGAGGGCATCGGGCACGACAGGTTGCGCACGTCGGAGCTCAGGTGCGGGTCATTCAGTATGTCCGTGATCTCGCGATAGGTGCTGATGACGTAGCTGCCGTCCTCCTGCCGAGCCACCGGCGTCTTGCGCAACTCGGCATACAGCGGGTAGGGGTCGGCCCGGGCGGAGTAGTCGAAGATCCGTCGCAGCGTGCCGGTTGTTCCGGCCGTGGTCGTCTGGCCTTCCTCCTGCCGATGCCGGTGCACGGCCGCGACGCGGCACTCACCCGGGTCATGGCCTGTGACAGCCATGGTGGCGCCCTGCGCGAGCGCGGCGGGGCCGGGGAAGTCGACGGGCACCGGTGTCCTGTCGGCCGGCTGGTCGGGAGTGGGGCAGGGGGGAGGGAAGGGTGCGGCCGTTTTGATCAAGTGCCGGTAGTGGCCCAGCCACTTACCGTTGTCGAAGCTCACAGCGGCCGTGACGCGGCCCCGATAGCCGTATGCGGTGACGAAGCGGCGGTCGTCCAGCGATCCCTGGGTGACGACCACCTCGTCGGCGAAGGTCGGCACGCCGACAGACTTGATGTTGACGCCGAACTGGATCGACCAGAACAGCGGGATGGACAGGTGGCTCCATCGGTTCACCTGGGCGCTGACCATGTTGTGTGCCGCGACCTCTGCCTGCTCCACGGCGTTGGCCCAGTGCTCCAGCGAGACGAGCCGGTATCCGTAGAAGGGATTCGGGCAACGCGCCACGTCTCCCGCGGCGAAGACGTCGTCGGTGACGCGGCCATGGTCGTCGAGGGCGCGGCAGCCCGTGTCACAGGTGATCCCCCACTCGCCTGCCGCCAGTCCCGACTCCCGCAGCCACTCGGTGTTGCGGATGCTCCCGAGTGCCACCACCGCCACTTCGGCGTCGACCGTACTGCCGTCGTCGAAGTGAGCCCGGCGGAACCGTCCCCGCGCGTCGCCCTCAAGCCGGGCGACCCTTACACCGCACCGCAGGTCGATACCATGAGCGCGCTGCATGTCGGCCGCAACCTCGCCGATCATGGCGCCGAGCGCCCCGACGAGCGGGGCCGGCCCGAGTTCGGCGACGGTGACCGGGA
>NZ_JBVHWM010000030.1:67164-101880 GCF_055564375.1 Streptomyces sp. NPDC029138 | reverse complement strand
TCTCAAGGAACGGTCGCTTCCTTTGTACTCACCCTCTCGGGCTTTCCTCCGGGCGCTTCCCTTCGGTCTTGCGTTTCCGACTCTATCAGATCTTTTCTCGATCCGATTTCCTCGGTGCTTTCCAGGTTCTCGCTCTCGCGTTTCCCTTTCCGGCGGTTCTGACTCTATCAGATCCTTTCGGCGTCTGATCCCCGGTCAGCGGGGGTTGTCTTCCCGGCCGTTGGGCCGTTCCGACGTCTCAAACCTTAGCGGATCCGCCCGGCGATTCCCAATCGGGCCGCCGAGTCCCTATTCGAATTGAATTCGGGCACGCCGAAATCAACCCGGACGGGTGATCGTGCTGAAGGTATGAGGGGTGCCGCTCAAGGCGGCTGAGGCGCTACCGAAGAACCGTTACGGCTCTGCGGCAACCCGGAGAACTTTACGGATCGAGCAGGGGCGTGTCAACACCCTGCCGTCAAGATCTTTTATGGCGGGATCAGTCCAGGTCGGTGAGTCGGCCGCCGGCATCCGGCTGGGCGTGTTCCACCCGGCGCAGCAGCCGGGTCAGGACCTCGCCGAGCACCGCGCGCTCCGCGGGAGTGAGGTCCTGGAGCAGGTCCTCCTCGAAGACGGTCGCCAGGCGCATCGCCTCCAGCCACTTCTCGCGGCCCTCGGGGGTCAGCTCCACGATGACGCGGACGCGGTTGGACTCGTCTCGCTCCCGGGTGACCAGTCCCTCGGCGACCATGCGGTCGATCCGGTGGGTCATGGCGGCCGGGGTGAGGCCGAGCCGCTTGGCCAGCTCGCTGGGGCCCATGCGGTACGGGGCGCCGGAGAGGACCAGCGCCTTGAGGACCTCCCACTCGGCGTTGCTGATGCCGAGGGCGGCGGTCTGACGGCCGTACGCGACGTTCATCCGGCGGTTCAGCCGGGACAGCGCCGACACGATCTTCTCGACCTGGGGGTCCAGGTCCCGGAACTCGCGCTGGTAGGCGGCGATCTGTTCTTCGAGCGTCGGCTCTGTGACGCCGGGGGTGTCGGCCATGGCCGCAGTATCGCACGGGACCCCTTTGCCTTGAAGTCCTTGACCATGTACTCTTTAGCCTTGAAGTTTAGCTTCGAAGTCTTCAGGCCTAACTAGTGAGAGAGGTGAACGTGACCAGGGCGATGGGCGCGGCGATGCGCCGGATCCACGTGGGCAACGCACTCAGCGCGTTCGGACTCGGCTTCACCGTCCCCTACCTGTACGTCTACGTGGCGCAGGTGCGGGGCCTGGGAGCCATGACGGCGGGACTCGTGCTCGCCGTCTTCGCCGTGGCCGCGCTGATCGTGCTGCCGTTCGCCGGCCGGGCGATCGTGCGGCGCGGCCCGCTGCCGGTCCTGCTCGCGGCCCTGGTGACCGCCGCTCTGGGCGCGCTGAGCCTCGGTCTGGCGGGCAGTGCCGCGACCGTGCTGCTGTCCGCGGCGGCGCTCGGGGCCGGGCAGGCCGTGATGCAGCCGGCGCTGGCGACGATGATCGTGGACTGCTCCTCGGCGGACACGCGCTCGCGTGCGTTCGCGACGCAGTTCTTCCTCCAGAACCTGGGGCTGGGCGTCGGCGGTCTCATAGGCGGTCACCTCGTCGACACCACGCACGTGTCGTCGTTCACGCTGCTGTTCGCGATCGAGGCGGCGATGTTCCTGCTGCTGGTCGGCGTGCTGGCGACCGTGCGGATGCCGCACTCGCCGCGCCTGGCGGACGCTCCCTCGGGGTCGGCGAAGGGGGGCTGGAAGCAGCTGCTCGGGAACCGGGCGATGGTGCAGCTGTCCGTGCTGGGCTTCGTGCTCTTCTTCGCCTGCTACGGCCAGTTCGAGTCGGGGTTGAGCGCGTACGGCGTGGAGGCGGCCGGGATATCCACGTCCGCTCTGGGTGCGGCGCTGGCCGCGAACACGCTGATGATCGTGGTCGCGCAGTTCGCCGTCCTGAAGTTCGTGGAGCGGCGCCGGCGGTCCCGGGTCATCGCCGCGGTCGGACTGATCTGGGCCGTGGCCTGGCTGGCCGCCGGGTACGCGGGGCTGGGGCACGGCAGCCAGGAGATGGCCACGGCCGCGTTCGTGTCGACGTACGCGCTGTTCGGGCTGGGCGAGGCGATGCTGTCGCCGACGGTCGCGCCGCTGGTCGCCGATCTGGCACCGGAGGGCATGGCCGGGCAGTACAACTCGGCGTTCGCCCTGGTCAAGCAGCTGGCGCTGGCCGTCGGTCCGGCGGTGGGCGGTCCGCTCGGGGCCTCGCTGCACGGGCCGTACATCGTGACCTTCCTGCTGTTCTCACTGGCGATCACCGTCCTGGCGCTGCGGCTGGGGCGGCGGCTCACCGCCGTACAGGACCGGCCCTGGCTGGCGCGCGGCACCCGGGTGGTCACCCGGGGCGGGGCGTCTACGGGACCGGTGCCCGCAGAGGCGTGAGTCTGTGGTGCGTCACGGCCGTCACCTTCGGGTGGCGGCCGTCGTCGTATGCCGGGCGTGTCGGTCAGCGGGTCGCCGTGACCAGGACGGCTGTGAAGGGGAGCGTCGCCGTGCCGTCGGCGGTCAGGCGGTCGGCGAGCTGGTCGCGGACCAGTCGGCCCGCCCGGGTGAGGGCCTCCTCGCCGCCCGCTTCCCTGATCAGGCCGCCCCAGAGGGTGGCCAGGTGGGCGGGGACGTACTCGTCCAGCGGGGGCAGGGTGACGCCGAAGGTGACCTCGCGGTGTGCGGTGTCGCCGTAGCCGGCCGTGCGGAGGGCGGTGGTGAGCTGCTCGGCGGTGCGGGAGAAGGGGTGCGCGAAGTGCCGGGGCGCCTCCGGGCCGCCGTACTCCTCGACGGCTCGCTGCTGGGCGAGAAAGTAGGGCTGGCGGTCGAGAGGGGCCCAGACGGTGGCCGCGAAGCGGCCGCCGGGGCGGGTGACGCGGGCCGCTTCGGCGAGGGTGGCGTCGAGGTCGGGGAAGAACTGGGCGCCCTGCTGGCAGACGACCGCGTCGAAGGTGGCGTCGGGGTACGGCAGCCGGTCGGCGGACGCCACCGTGAACTCGATGTCCGGGTAGAGGCGGGGGTGGCGGTCCCGGGCCACCCGGATCATGTCCGCGTCGATGTCCACGCCGAAGACCCGGCCGGTGGGGCCCACCAGCGGTGCCGCCGCGCGGGCGGTGAAGCCGGTGCCGCAGGCGAGGTCCAGGACGGTGGCCCCGGGGCGCAGGTCCACGGCGTCCAGCAGCTCGCCGGCGAACGGCGCCATGATCGGGGTGTGGTAGGTGTCGTAGCCCTCGGGGCCCTCGGGCGCGTCGCTCGGTACGTCGGATCCGTCTGCCATGGTCAGCTTCTAGCACCGGGCGGGCGCGTGGCCACGATGCCGCGCTGCCGGTTCCTGCGGCCGGTCAGTGCTTTGCCTTCGGCAGGACGAACTCGCACCACACCGCCTTTCCGCCGCCGGGGGTGCGGCGGCAGCCCCAGTTGGAGGCGATCGTCGCCACGATGGCGATGCCCCGGCCCGACTCGTCGGCGGGCTCGGCGCGGCGCCGCCTCGGCAGGTGGTCGTCGCCGTCGGTGACCTCCACGATGAGGCGGCGGTCGGTGCGGCGCAGCCGGAGTCGCATGGGCGGGGTGCCGTGCTGGAGGCTGTTGGCGACCAGTTCGCTGGTGGCGAGGACGCCGAGGTCGTGCAGTTCGGCGGGGAAGCGCCAGCTGGTGAGGACGCCGGAGGCGAAGGCACGCGCGCGTGGGGCCGCTTCGACGCCGCCGAGGAGTTCGAGGGCCGCGTTGCGGAAGAGGTCGCCGTCGGGGCCCGTCCGCGCGGGGTGCTGGAGGACGAGGACGGCCACGTCGTCGTCGTGGTCGGCGGTGACGCCGGCCGAGCGGACCAGGCGGTCGCAGACGACCTGGGGGCTGCCGGTCGCGCCGGCGAGGGCGCCCGCGAGCGCGGCGATGCCCTCGTCCAGGTCGGCGTCGCGGCGTTCGACCAGGCCGTCGGTGTAGAGGACGGCCGTGGAGCCAGGGCCGAGGGCGATGGAGCCGGACGAGTGCATCCAGCCGCCGGTGCCGAGCGGCGGTCCGGTGGGTTCGTCGGCGCGCGAGACCGTGCCGTTCTCGTCGCGGACCAGGATCGGCAGATGGCCGGCGGACGCGTACACCAGGCGGCCCTCGTTCGGGTCGTGGACGGCGTAGACGCAGGTGGCGATCTGGTTGGCGTCGATCTCGGCGGTGAGGCCGTCGAGGAGTTGCAGGACCTCGTGCGGGGGCAGGTCGAGACGGGCGTAGGCGCGGACGGCCGTGCGGAGCTGGCCCATGACGGCGGCGGCCCGCACCCCGCGGCCCATGACGTCACCGATGACGAGGGCGGTCCGGCCGCCGCCGAGGATGATCACGTCGTACCAGTCGCCGCCGACCGCGGCCTCGGTGCCGCCGGGCTGGTAGGTGGCGGCGATGCGCAGGTCGTCGGGCTGTTCCAGCTCCTGCGGGAGCAGGGAGCGCTGGAGGGTGACGGCGGTCTCGCGCTGGCGTCGCTCGCTGGCCCGCAGGCGCTCGGCGGCCTCGGCGTGGTCGGTGACGTCCGTGGCGAAGACGAGCACGCCGGCGTCGCGGTCGCCGGCGTCGGCGACGGGGGTGCAGGTGAAGGTGTACGAGCGGCCGTCGACGGCCTTGCGGGACTTCAGGGTGCGGGGCTTGCCGCTGCGCAGCACCTGGTCGAGCAGTGGGAGCAGGCCCAGCTCGGCGAGTTCGGGCAGGGCCTCGCGGGCGGCCGCGCCGGTGGCGCGGGTGCCGAAGGCCGTGGCGTAGGCGTCGTTGACGTAGGCGATGCGGTGGTCGGGGCCGTGGACGAGGGCGACGAGGGCCGGGACGCGGTCCAGGACGTCACGCGCGGGTAGCTCGTCGACGGCGGGCACCGGCGGTGTGTCGTCGGCGGGCTGTTCGGCGCGGGCCGCGGGCACGGAGCCTTCCCCCCGCCGGTCCGGGGAGACCGCCGTCTCGGTCCGCGCGGCGGCGCGGCGCTGCGTTCCGGGGAGCCGGGCGCTCCAGCGCGTGAAGTTCACTTGGGGAAAGCCTCGTGGGTGCTAGGGCGGGCGGGTGCCCGTCCGACGTCGTAGGGCAGTCTGGCAGGGAGCGGGCCGCGGCGGGCGACAACCGTCAGACGCCGGGGCGGGCCGTGGAGTTCCTGAGTCCGGTCAGGACGACCCCTTCGGGTCGTCGGAGGGGCTGTGAGGAGGCTTTCCACCGGTCGCGAGTTCGAACTCCGCTCGGGGATGTTCGAGCGAACCGAGCGAGACGATCTCCCGTTTGAAGAGCCCGGCGAGGGTCCATTCGGCGAGCACCCGGGCCTTGCGGTTGACGGTGGGCACCCTGCTGAGGTGGTACACGCGGTGCATGAACCACGCAGGGTAGCCCTTCAGCTTGCGCCCGTAGACCTGCGCGACGCCTTTGTGCAGGCCGAGGGAGGCGACCGAGCCGACGTACTTGTGCGCGTACGTCTCCAGGGGCTCGCCGCGCAGGGAGTGGACGATGTTGTCGCCGAGGACCTTGGCCTGGCGGACCGCGTGCTGGGCGGTGGGCGCGGTCTCGGTACCGGGTTCGGTGGCCGTGACGTCGGGTACGGCGGCGGCGTCACCGGCGGCCCAGGCGTGCTCGGTGCCGTCGACGGTGAGCTGGGCGGTGCAGCGGAGCCGGCCGCGGTCGGTGCGCGGCAGGTCGGTGGCGGCGATCAACGGGTGCGGTTTGACGCCGGCCGTCCACACGACCGTACGGGTCGGGAAGCGCTGGCCGTCGCTGAGTACGGCGACGCGGTCGGCGCAGGACTCCAGGCGGGTGTTCAGCAGCACCTGGATGTTGCGGCGGCGCAGCTGGGTGACCGTGTAGCGGCCCATCTCGGGGCCGACCTCCGGGAGGATGCGGTCGGTGGCCTCCACGAGGATCCACTTCATGTCCTCGGGGCGGAGGTTGTGGTAGTACCGCGCGGTGTAGCGGCCCATGTCCTCCAGTTCGCCGAGGGCCTCGACGCCCGCGTAGCCGCCGCCGACGAACACGAAGGTGAGGGCGGCGTCGCGGATGGCCGGGTCGCGGGTGGAGGAGGCGATGTCCATCTGCTCGATGACGTGGTTGCGCAGGCCGATGGCCTCTTCGACGGTCTTGAAGCCGATGCCGTACTCGGCGAGGCCGGGGATGGGCAGGGCGCGGGAGACCGAGCCGGGGGCGAGCACGAGTTCGTCGTAGCCGAGGAGTTCGGCGGTTCTGCCCTCCTCGGCGGTGGCGAGGGTGGTGACGGCGGCGGTGCGTACGGCGTGGTCGATGGAGGTGACCTCGCCGACGACGACGTGGCAGTGGTCCAGGACGCGGCGCAGCGGAACGACGACATGGCGCGGGGAGATCGAGCCCGCGGCGGCCTCCGGGAGGAACGGCTGGTACGTCATGTAGGGATCGGGGGTGACGACGGTGATGTCGACCTCGCCTCTCCTCAGCTCGGCCTTCAGCTTCCGCTGGAGGCGCAGGGCCGTGTACATCCCGACGTAGCCGCCGCCGACAACCAGAATGCGCGCACGTTCCTTCACCATCCCATGACGCACCCGGCGCTGGTGTTTGTCCACAGCCCCGGCAATTTGTGTGACCGGCGCCGGCTGTGCGCACGGCGGGCGGTGGCGTCCGCGCAGGACGAAAGGGGGCAGGTCAGCGGGGGCGGGCGATGGGGTGCGAAGGGCGGCAATCGGGACGTACACGCCCCGTACTCCGATCGAGGGGCGCACTGTGCGGAACCTGCCCCTTCTGAATTGACTTCCTCTCAACTATGTTCGTGTGTCGACGGGGTGTAGGGAATGTGGTCGAACGGGTTCGCGAAGGGCGGATCCGGTCGGGACCGATGCCAGTTCCGCGCACCTCGCGTTCAGTGGCGGGGAGTCTCCGGGGGGAGACGTCATTACCGGGGGAAACACATGCATGTTCAGGACACGCATTGGGCATCGGCAGCCGCCATCGCGCCCGGCGGCAAGGCGATGAGCGCGGCGGTGGGCAACGGACGCGCGGACGCGGCGCGTACGACCCCGCTGCGGGTGGACGCACAGCGCAATCTGGAGCACGTGCTGCGTGCGGCGCGTGAGGTGTTCGGCGAGCTGGGGTACGGCGCGCCGATGGAAGATGTGGCGCGGCGGGCCCGGGTCGGGGTCGGCACGGTGTACCGGCGCTTTCCCAGCAAGGACGTGCTGGTCCGGCGGATCGCCGAGGAGGAGACGGCTCGGCTGACCGAGCAGGCCCGGGCGGCGCTCGGGCAGGAGGACGAGCCGTGGTCGGCGCTGTCCCGGTTCCTGCGGACGTCTGTGGCGTCGGGGGCGGGGCGGTTGCTGCCGCCGCAGGTGCTGAGGGTGGGGTCCGAGGGGTCGACCGAGGGCTCCGCCGGTTCCGCCGAGGAGGCCCGGGTGCCTCAGCAGCGGGTGCAGCCGGGCAGTGGTGAGCTGCGGCTCGTGGCGGAGGCCGCGGTGGCCGATGACGCCGGCGCCGGGGCGCTGCTCGATGTGGTCGGGCAGTTGGTGGAGCGGGCGCGGGCGGCGGGTGAGCTGCGGGCCGACGTGTCCGTGGGTGACGTGCTGTTGGTGATCGCCACGGCGGCGCCGTCGTTGCCGGATGCGGCGCAGCAGGCGGCGGCGTCAGCGCGGTTGCTGGACATCCTGCTGGAGGGGTTGCGGTCTCGGCCGTAGACGAGCCTCGGCTTCGCCTCCGGCCGCGTTGTGTTTCCCACCCGCACCACCCGTGCGGCTGTCGCGGTCGGGTGCGGGTGGCCCCTGTGGGGCGGAACCGCCGTCGGCGGCTGCGGGTGGCCGCGGTGCGGCCGATGCGCCGTCGGCGGATTCCGGTCCGCCCCTGCGCGATCGATGCGCCGTCGGCGGTGTCGGTCACCCTTGCGCGGCCGATGCGTGTCGGCGGTGCCGGTCACCTGGTGCACGGCCGATACGCGTCGGCGGTACCCGTCAGCCCTGCGCGGCCGACGCGTGTCTGCGGTGCCAATGGTCCCTGGTGTTGGGGTCGGGTGGCTCGTAGTACCGGCCCCGTGCCCCGGCACCCCGCGCTGATCCCTGCCCCTGCCCCTTCTCCTCGCACCCCCTCACCGTGTCTCACTGTCTCCGCACCGCGCTCCTCTGTCTATTGGGCGTCCCTAGGGTCGACTTCGACGGCTGGGTGTTCGACCGGTGTTCGGGGGGCTGTGGGGACAAGTGCGCTCGGATGAGTGGATGGGGTGCGCGGCGGGGCTTCGGTGGAGTTCCGTGTGGCAGGCTGAGGCGTGACGGGTAGGGCTGAGCCGGGGTCGGGGGCTGTCCGCGATGGGCGTTGACGGGTGGGACGAGTCGCGCGGTGACGACGGGGACGCGGAGACTCGGGAGCTGGCCTCACCCCAGGTGCCGCACCAGGGCGGGCGGCCGGCTTTCTCCGGCCGGGCCGGTGACGGGAGCGTCCCGGCCCAGCGTGAGGGAAGCGTGCTGCCGCCGCCCCGCGAGATGCCGCCCGCCGACGGTGAGCTGATCCAGCGGATGCGCGGCGGTGACGACTCCGCCTACGAGGAGCTGTACCGACGGCACGCCGACGCGGTACGGCGCTATGCCCGCACCTGCTGCCGGGACGCGCACACCGCCGAAGACCTCACCGCCGAGGTCTTCGCGCGGATGCTGCAAGCGGTGCGGGGCGGTTCCGGGCCGGAACACGCCGTACGGGCCTATCTGCTGACGTCCGTCCGCCGCGTCGCCGCGCGCTGGACCAAGTCCGCCCGGCGGGAGCAACTCGTCGACGACTTCGCCCTCTTCGCCCAGCAGGCCACCCGGGTCCCGGAGGCCGACGGCGACAGTGCGTTCATCGGCTCCTCCGGAGCGGGCCTCGGTCTCGGCGCCGACGTGCGCGCGTTGCACGAGGCCGAGCAGTCCATGGCCATGCGGGCCTTCCGCTCGCTGCCCGAGCGCTGGCAGGCCGTGCTGTGGCACACCGAGGTGGAGGACGAGTCCCCGAGCGAGGTGGCCGTCCTGTTCGGGCTGGACGCCAACGGCACCCGGGTGCTCGCCAGCCGCGCGCGCGAGGGGCTCAAGCAGGCCTATCTCCAGGCACACGTCAGCGCCGCCCTCGCCCACGACGAGGAGTGCGCCCGCTACGCCGACCAGCTCGGCAGCTACGCCCGCCGCAAGCTGCGCGTCCGCGCCGAGCGGGGCCTGCGCAAACACCTGGAGGAGTGCGCCAAGTGCCGGCTGGCCGCGGCGCAGATCGAAGAGGTCGCGAGCGGTATCCCGGGTGTCGTCCCGGTCGCGGTCATCGGCTGGTTCGGAGCCGCCGGGTACGCCAAGGCCCTCGGGATCGTGGCCGGCGGCGCCGGGGTCGGGGCGGCCGGCACCGCGGCCGCGGCCGGTGGCTCGTCCGGCGGGGCGAGCGGTGCGGGCGGCGGGGCCGCCGCCTCCGAGGGGCTCGGGGCGCCGGTGAAGGCCGGTATCGCGGCCGGTGTGGTCGCGGTGGCCGCCGCCGCGGTCGCGCTGGCCCTGGTGAACGACAGCCGTCCGGCGAAGGAGGTCGCCCAGCCGGCCCCGTCCCCCTCCCCGTCCGCGTCCGCACCCGTCGTGCGGCCCGAGCCGCCCGCGCCCGCACCGCCTACAAACAAGCCTGCGCCGAAGCCCGTCGTCCTCGCTCCCGAACCGGCGCGGATGCCGACGCCCACGCACACGCCCGCCCCGACACCACCGCCGAAACCGGCCCCCGAGCCCACCCCGACGCCGACCCCCACCCCTCCGCCGAAACCGCGGCCGCGGCCCGAGCCGACCCCGCCGCCCGCTCCGCCGCCCGCACCCACCGTGTACGAGCTGAGCGAGCTGCGCTTCGACGTCGTCGGCGACGGCACCCGGCCCGAGATCGCGCTCGGCGAGAGCAGCTGGGTGTGGCAGCGGTACGGCGTGTCCGTCGGCGGCAAGCGGTACGCGCGCGGGGTCACCGTCCACGGCGAGTCCTCCGTCACCATCGCCCTCAACCGACAGTGCACCGCGTACGACGCGCTGGCCGGCGTGGACGACATGACGCTCGGCCTCGGCAAGGTCTCCTTCTCCGTCTACGCCGACGGGGTCCGGCAGTGGCGGTCCGGCATGGTCAAGGGCCGTGATCCGGCCGTCCCCGTCCACGTGGACCTCACCGGGCGCACGACCGTACGGCTCGTCGTGGAACCGCACAGCAACGCCTTCGACCGGGCGGCGCTGGCGGACTGGGCGGAATCCCGGTTCACCTGCCGGTAGCCGGGCCGCCCCCGGGTCCCTCGCCGGACACCGTCGCGGCGCCCAGCTCGCGCAGGACATCCGCCACGCCGAAGGAGGCACCCCGGGCGCACTCGGCGGCGTAGCGGCCGGCCGGGAGGGCCGCGCGGGCCCCTGCCCGCACCCGGGCGGCCTCGCCGCGCTCCGGCTCGGGCCGGTCCAGGCCGTCGCGCCAGTGGTCCGCGGCGGCGAACAGCCGCAGCGCGCCCGGCAGATCTCCGAGCCGGGCCAGCAGACCGGCCGCCACGTCCACCAGACCGGCCGTGATCGACTCGGCGCACTGGTGCTCCACGGCCTCCCGCAGGGCCTCCGCCATGATCGGCACGCCGTGCGCGGGCCCCGACTCGTCGGCCGCGAGCAGCGCCTCGACCATCCGCTGGGCCGCCACGAACTGCGGGGGCGGGGTGCCGTCCCGTATCACCGCGCAGGTCGCCTCGTACAGCTCGCGGGCGTGTGCGGGCTGGTTGTCGTGCAGGGCGATGTGGGCGCGCAGGAGCAGCACGAAGGCCCGGGACTCCGGTACCGCGTACCGGTCGGCGGCCGTTCCCGCCTCGTCCAGGGCGGCCAGCGCGGCCTCCCGGTCGCCGGAGCGGTAGGAGATCTCGGCGAGCCGGGCGATCAGGAACGGTGACTCGGCGTGGGCGCCCACCTCGTAGGCGAGCCGCAGCGCCTCCTCGTACTCGCCGCGCGCCTCGCGGTACCTGCCCCGGGCCATGGCCGCCTCGCCGGCCGCGCTGGACACCTGTGCCCGCATCCAGCGGTCGCCGACGCGCCTGCTGAGGGTCCGCAGCTCGGCCAGGTCCTCGTCGACGCCCCGCAAGTTGCCCGGGGAGTCGACCGTCACATGGGCGCGGTACATCAGGGCGACCCCGAGTTCCCAGTCGCCGCCGTAGCGGCGGCAGTTGGCGACGCACTCCGTCATCTGCGGGCGGATGTCCGTCGGGCCGCCGAGGTAGTAGGAGGTCAGCGGCCAGACGATGCCCGGGAGCCGGGCGGCCTGGGAGCCGCCGCGCTCGTAGGCCGCCCGCACGCGCGCGAGGTACTCCTGGGCCCGCTCGTCGGCCGCGAGGTTCTCCGTGCCCGACTCGGCGGTCAGGAACAGGTCGAGCATGCGCAGGTCCATCCGCAGCTCGCGCAGCGGATGCCCGGCCTCGCCGTCGGGGGCGGCGAGGAAGGCGCCCACCGGGTCGACGGTCTCCGCCCATGCCCTCACCTCGTCGGCCGGCGCACCCTCGGGCAGGGTGTCCAGGGCGACGCCCAGGCGGAGCACCCGCCGCACCCAGGCCACCGCCTCCTGGCGGTGGTTGCGCAGCCACCAGAACCAGCCGGTGGCCAGGACGATGGCGCCCGCCTCCGCCTCGTCGCCCGCGCGGAGGGCACGGTCCAGGGCCGCGCGGATGTTGTCCAGCTCGGTCTCCAGGCGGGCGATCCAGGGGAGCTGGGCCGCCGACCGCAGCCGCGGCTCGGCCTCCTCCACCAGCGCCCGCACCCACGCGCGGTGGCGTCGCTCGGCCGCCGCGCGCAGCCCGGGGACCTCGGCCGCGCGCTCGGTGGCGTACTCGTGAATGGTTTCCAGCATGCGGTACCGCATGCCGGCGCCGGTCGCGGAGCCGGTGCCGTCCGGGTCGTGCGGGGCGGCCACCACCAGGGACTTGTCGACCAGCGCGCCGATCAGGTCCGCCGCCGGGCCGGTGCACACGGCCTCGGCCGCCGCGAGGTCCCAGCCGCCGGCGAACACCGACACCTCGCGCAGGACCGTCCGCTCCCGCTCGTCCAGCAGCTCCCAGGACCAGTCGACGACCGCGCGCAGGGTCTGCTGGCGGGGCAGGACCGTGCGGCTTCCGGAGGTGAGCAGGCGGAAGCGGTCGTCCAGGCGGTCGGCGATCTGCCGCGGGGTCAGCAGCCGGAGCCGGGCCGCGGCCAGCTCGATGGCCAGCGGCAGTCCGTCCAGACGGCGGCAGATCTCCGCCACGGCCTCGGTGTCACCGAGCACGGCGTCGGCGTCGGGACGGACGGCCTTCGCGCGCTCGGCGAAGAGGCGGTGCGCCTGCTCCGGGACGAGGGGCTCGACCGGGCGCACCGACTCACCGGGGACGCCCAGGGGTTCACGGCTGGTCGCGAGGATCGTGAGCCCCGGGCAGTGGGTGAGGAGGGTCTCGGCGAGGGCGGCTGCCGCGCCGATGACATGCTCGCAGTTGTCAAGGATCAGGAGTTGGCCGCGCGGGGCGCAGTACTCGATCAGCAGAGCCGTGGGGTCGGCCTGCGGGGTCGCCAGCTCGTTGGTCAGCAGCACGGTCTCGCGCAGACCGAGCGCGCTGACCACCGCGCCGGGCACCGCCTCCGGCCGGTCGAGCGGGGCCAGCTCGACCAGCCAGGCCGAGGGGAGCGGTGCGGCGGCCTCCTCGGCGAGGCGGGTCTTTCCCGAGCCGCCCGGTCCGGTGAGCGTGACCAGGCGGGCCCTGTGCAAGTCGGAACGAATGGCCTCAAGTTCTGGTTCCCGCCCGACGAAGGAGGTCAGACGGGGGCGGAGATTGCCGGTGCGTTCGGGGCGTTGCGGGGGCGCGGGGTGTGGCGGACGCGCCGGGTGCGCCGGGAACTCGGGAGTGCCCGGGGGCTCGGGGGCGTCCACGGACTCCTGCTTCAGCAACGAGGAGTGCAGGGCCTGGAGTTCCGGGCCCGGGTCGGTGCCGAGGGAGTCGGCGAGGGTGCGGCGGGCGGACTCGTAGGCGGCGAGGGCGTCGGCCGGGCGGCCCGAGTCGCGCAGGGCGCGGATGAGCAGGGCGTGCAGGGGCTCGTCGTACGGGTGGGCGGTGGTCAGTTCCCGCAGCTCCGGTACAGCCTCCTGGGCGCGGCCGAGGGCCAGGGTCGCGGCGGCGCGGGCGCGGGTCGCCTCCAGGTGCAGGGCCTCGGTGCGGGTGGCGGCGGTGCGGTCGGGGAGGTCGGCGAGGGCCGGGCCGTGCCAGAGGGCGAGGGCCTGGGTGAGGGTGCGGTGGGCGGTGGCCGGGTCGCCTGCGGTGAGGGCCTGGGTGCCGGTGTGGGTGAGGCGTGCGAAGACGTGGAGGTCCACGTCCTCCTCGGTCGCTTCGAGGCGGTAGCCGCCCGGGGTGGAGGCGATGGTGTGCCGGCCGAGGGTACGGCGGAGGCGGCCGACGAGGGCCTGGAGGGCGGCGGGGGCGTCCTGCGGTGGGTCGTCCGCCCAGATCTCGTCGATGAGGGTGTCGGGGGTGGTGGTGCGGCCGGGGCGGAGGGCCAGGGCGGCGAGGAGGGTGCGGAGGCGTTGGCCGCCGATGGGTACGGGGGTGCCCTGGTCGTCCGCTGCTTGGGTTACGCCCAGGATTCTGTACCGCACCTGGTCATTGTGGCGGGGGCGGTCATTGGGGGCACGGGGGTTTCGAGTGCGGAGGTTCTTTCGGCCGCGGCTTCGCAACCCGGCGAGCTGGGAGTTGCCCAGTGCTGTGCCTGGCCGGGACGGGTTTCGCCCGCGGGCGCCCGCGGGGTGCCGCCGCGCCCACCCGCACCGCCCCAGCGACACGACTGCCCGCGGCTAGGGCGGGTGGACACAGGCCCGCCGACACGACTGCCCGCAGCTAGGGCGAGTGGGCGCAGGCCCGGCAGCCCGGCAGCCCGCAGCTCCGGCGACATGACGGCCGCTGCCGGGTGGGGACCGCCCCAGCGACATAACTGCCCGCAGCTCCGGCGAGTCGGCGCAGGCCCGCCGGCCCGGCAGCCCACAGCTAAGGCGGCATGACGGCCGCTGCCGGGTGGGGACCGCCCCAGGGGCGTGGCTGACCGCAGCTAGGGCGGTGCGAGCGCCGCTGCCGGGGGTGGGGCCGGCCCGGCGGCACGGCTGGGCGGGTGGACGAGGGCCCGGCGGCACGACGGCGCGGCGCGGCACTGCCGGCCGACGGCACAGCAGTTCCCCAGGGGCGCGGGGAACTGCGCGACCAGCCCGCCGCGGCCCGCGGACACACGACGGGCTCAGCCACCCCCCACCGCTCCCCTCCACCGCTCCCCTCCACCGCGCACCCCCACCGCTCAAGCCCCCCGCTCACGCCCCCGGCGTAAGCGCGCTTCGTCTCGGCTGGATCCCCGAAGGGACCGCGCGGGAGCGGGTCGGGGTGCCCGTCCAGCAGGTGCCTCGGCGGGAGAGGAGGCGGCCGAGCCAGAGTTCGAGGGAGATCAGGTCGGCCAGGCCGTCCAGCGGCAGGGGCTCGCCGGCCGCGGCGGAGCGCAGCGCCTTGCGGATGACACGCGCCTCCACCAGACCCGCGTCGGCCAGCAGCGGCGTGGAGAAGAGATCCAGGAGGGGGTCGGCGGCCGCACGCAGCCCCGCGCGCGCGGCCGCCGCCGAGGACGCGTGGGAGGGCGCGCCCCAGCCGGGCGGGAGGTCGGTGACGCCGGCGCCCTCCAGGACCGTGCGCAGGATGGCGGCACGGGCGCCGGGCTGGACCCGCAGCGCCTCGGGGAGGTCGCGGCAGGCGCGCACGACCTGGTTGTCGAGGAACGGCGCGTGCAGCCGCTGGGAGCGGATCTCCGCGGCCTGTTCCAGGACGCGCAGGTCGGCGGCGTGCCGGGCGAGTGCCGCACGCGCGCGGTAGTCGCCGGGGCGCTGCGCGCCGGTCGCGGAGCGGTCCGCCTCCGCCTGGAGCAGAACCGATACTTCAGCCAACGCCTCTCCCGTCAGCCACCGGGCGGCGGGCCCGGGTCTCGCCCAGGTCAGCGCGGCGAGGGACGCGCCGACCGCCCCCTTGGGCTCGTCGAAGCGGCGCCGCATCAGCCGCTCGGCCAGCACCTCCAGGCCCGCCCGGTAGGGCGTGCGGGCGAGGCGCCGGGCCGCGCTGTACACGCGCGCGGGGACCATCACCGAGCCGTCCGCGCGGGCGAGCGCGGCGACCGGCCGGACCAGGTGTCGCCGCTTGCGGTCCACCAGGAGGTCGGCGAGGCGGGCGGGGTGGGCGTCCAGGACCTGGCGGGCGCCGTGGCCGGTGAAGTGGTCGGCGCTGCCGGCGGCGAGCCGCGCGCGGTGCCGGGCCGCCTGGACCAGGGAGGGGCCGGGTTCGTCGGTCAGCGGGCCGTCGAGGTCGGCGTACGGCAGGGTCTCCTCGCCGCCGGTGACCACGACGTGGTGCAGCCGGGGATTGGCGGCCAGGGCGCCGGCCCGTTCGAGTTCGGCCTCACGGCCGGTCACGGCCAGATCGTTGAACGTGACGGCGAGGAGCCGTTCGCCCGCGCCCGTGCCGTGGCCGAGGAGCGTGCCGGGTCTGCCGGGCAGCCCGGCGGCCAGCAGCGCGAGCGTGCCGGAGGCGGGGCCGCCGGACAGGTCGGCGCCGATGCCGGGGACCGGCATCCCGCGCGCGGCCCGCCGCTCGGCCGGCCCCATGCCGGGCACCGGCCCGGGGTCCAGGTCGGGGACGTGGCGGGGTGCCGACAGCCGGGTGCGGACCGCCTCCACGAGGGCGTCCCGTACGGCGTCGACGGCGCGGCCGGGGTCGGCCGGGGGCGCGGCCACGGCGAGGGAGGCGACCGGCTCGTACCCGGCGACCTCCCGTGCTCCGGCGCGCAGCACCAACGCGTGCCCCGGCGGGATGCGCCGTACGCCGTCGTAAGGCGTGCTGTCGCGCAGCGCGGCCGGGACGTCCGGGGCGGCGAGCAGGGCGGCGAGGTGGGTGAAGTCGAGGTTGGCCTCGACGAGGTCGGCGAGGGGCAGCGCGGCGGTGGCGTAGGCCGTACCGCCGGCCCAGGGGGTGTAGAACACCGGCCGGGCGCCCGCGAGGTCGCCGCAGACGGTGATGCGGCGGCCGGCCTGGACGACGGCCGTGTAGCTGCCGGGCCAGGTGGTCAGATGGCGCACCGCGCCCCCGCGCGCGGTGAACAGGCCGCGCCGCAGCTCCTCGTCGGTGGCGCCGCAGATACCGAGGACGGCGATCCGGTGCTGTGCGTCGGCGCGCACGACGCGCACCTCGTCCGGGCGCCAGTCGCCGACGGCCCACAGCGGGTCCGGGTCGCCCCACAGGAGTTGGGAGCCGACCGGGTGCAGGGTCTCGCCGTCGTATCCGACGGCACCGGCGGAGCCGATCCCGGCGGCGCCCGCGGCGGTGCTGCTCCAACCCACCAACCACCGCATCGACGCCTCCACAGGCTGTGGACAAACAGTGCACCGTACGAACCGGACCCCATGCTGCCATGAAGGGCGCGCGGGAGAGGGACGGCGGCACCGCCTTCGATCGAGGGAAGTACGCGGGGCGAGCCTGGGGAGTTGGCGGCCGGCCGAGGTGTGCGGGGTGGGCGCCACCCGGACGACACCGCACGGGTCCGGCGCGAATGCGCCCCCTGTGCGCTCCCCCAAACCGCCCTTCGCGCCCTCAAGTTGCATGGTCGGAGCGGCAATTGAGCACACACGACAGGGTCGATTTTCGGCCAATTAAATGGAGGGCCACCGGAGATGAGCACGCTCCGTACAGGCCTGCCGAGCGCGCGGCGGTCCACACGCGCGCACGGTCCGGGAGGCGGGCATCGCCTCCCGGACCGGTCCGCCACCCGCGGGGATGAAGGTGGCGGTGTCCCCCAGCCCACTGGATCCAGTACAGCGGGCCGACCCACGCAAGAACCATGGAACCGCTCCCCAGGTGGCCGGAGAAGAGCGCACGGGCGGGCGCACGGCCACACGCGCGGGGGCACGCGGCGACAGGCCGTGCACGGTGCGTACAGGGCGCGGACTTTCGTACGGACCACAATCCCGCCAACCGGAACAATGCCCCTTAACGCTTGGGATGCGGCGAACTACGCTGGGTTTACGAATGCCGCATGGTTATGCCAGCGCGGCAGCCGTCTGTGTCGAGGGGTGGCGCATGTCCAGGGAGCAACGCGGGCCGAACGAAAAACTCGGCGCCGTTCTCGCCCTCGCGGGAATCAGCAACGCGGGACTCGCCCGCCGCGTCAACGACCTTGGCGCGCAGCGCGGGTTGACGCTTCGCTACGACAAGACGTCCGTGGCGCGCTGGGTGTCGAAGGGCATGGTGCCGCAGGGTGCGGCGCCGCACCTCATCGCGGCCGCCATCGGCCAGAAGCTCGGCCGGCCGGTGCCGCTCCACGAGATCGGCCTGGCGGACGCGGACCCCGCGCCCGAAGTGGGCCTCGCCTTCCCGAGGGATGTGGGCCAGGCGGTGAAGTCCGCGACGGAGCTGTACCGCCTCGACCTCGCCGGCCGACGCGCCGGCTCCGGCGGCATCTGGCAGTCGCTCGCCGGGTCGTTCGCAGTCAGCGCATACGCAACGCCCGCCTCACGCTGGCTGATAACCCCCGCCGACAGCTCGGTCGCGCGGGAGGCGAGCTCCGCCGAGGGGGCCGGCGCACCGATCAAAGTCGGCCACAGCGATGTGCGGAAGCTGCGGGAGGCCGCCGAGGACGCCAGGCGGTGGGACTCCAAGTACGGCGGCGGGGACTGGCGTTCGTCGATGGTGCCGGAGTGCCTGCGGGTGGAGGCGGCCCCGCTGCTGCTGGGCTCCTACTCCGACGAGGTCGGCCGCGCCCTGTTCGGCGCCTCCGCCGAACTCACCCGCCTCGCCGGGTGGATGGCCTTCGACACGGGGCAACAGGAGGCCGCGCAGCGGTACTACATCCAGGCGCTGCGGCTCGCGCGCGCGGCGGCGGACGTCCCGCTCGGGGGCTACGTCCTCGCCTCCATGTCGTTGCAGGCGACCTACCGGGGCTTCGGCGACGAGGGCGTCGATCTCGCGCAGGCCGCGCTGGAGCGGAACCGGGGGCTGGCGACCGCGCGGACGATGAGTTTCTTCCGGCTGGTCGAGGCGCGGGCACACGCGCGCGCGGGAGACGCGCAGGCGGCCGGTGCGGCGCTGAAGGCGGCGGAGGGCTGGCTGGAGCGGTCCCGTCCCGGGGACAACGACCCGTCCTGGCTCGGTTTCTACGGCTACGACCGGTTCGCCGCGGACGCCGCCGAGTGCTACCGGGATCTCAAGGCGCCGCGTCAGGTACGGCGGTTCACCGAGCAGGCGCTGTCGAAGCCGACGGAGGAGTTCGTGCGGTCGCACGGGCTGCGGCTGGTCGTCTCCGCGGTCGCCGAGCTGGAGTCGGGGAACCTCGACGCCGCCTGTGAGCAGGGGGTGCGGGCCGTCGAGGTGGCGGGGCGGATCTCGTCGGCGCGGACGACGGAGTATGTGAAGGATCTTCTGCACCGGCTGGAGCCGTACGGGGACGAGCCGCGGGTGGTCGAGCTGCGGGAGCGGGCTCGGCCGCTTCTGATGGCTCCGGCGTGAGAGTCGCCCAGTCGTCTTCCGGGTCGCTGCCGTCTCGCGGCCGCGGGTCCGTCGTGGTTCCTCGCGCAGTTCCCCGCGCCCCTGTCGGGGCGCTGTGCCCTCCCGGCGTTTGAAGGCGTTGTCAGTGGCGCAGTGCACTATCGGGAGTGGAGGTGGTGCTCGGTGCTGGCCGGGGCGTACGACTGTGATGTGCTCGTGATCGGTGGGGGGATCGTCGGGCTGTCGACGGCGTACGCGATCACGCGGGCCGCGCCGGGCACGCGCGTGACCGTGCTGGAGAAGGAGCCGGGGCCGGCCCGGCACCAGACGGGGCGGAACAGCGGGGTCATCCACAGCGGGATCTACTACCGGCCGGGCTCGCTCAAGGCGCGGTACGGGGTGCGGGGCGCCGCCGAGATGGTGAAGTTCTGCGCCGAGTACGGCATCGCGCACGCCGTCACCGGCAAGCTGATCGTCGCCACCGAGCGCGAGGAGCTGCCCCGGCTGCACGCGCTGGTGCAGCGCGGGCGCGAGAACGGCATTCCGGTGCGGGAGCTGGGGCCCGCGCAGATCACCGAGTACGAACCGGAGGTGCGGGGCCTCGCCGCCATACACGTCGGTACGACGGGCGTGTGCGACTTCGTGGGCGTCGCGCGCGAGCTGGCGCGGGCCTCCGGGGCGGAGATCCGGTACGGCGCGAAGGTCGTACGGGTGGACCGGCGGCCGGAGCGGGGCGTGGCCGTGCTCACCGCGAGCGGGGACGTCGTCCGCGCTCGCGTGCTGGTGAACTGCGCCGGGCTGTACTGCGACGAGGTGGCGCGGCTGACCGGCGACGAGCCCGAGGTGCGGATCGTGCCGTTCCGCGGGGAGTACTACGAGCTGGCGCGGCCGGAGCTGGTGCGGGGGCTGGTGTATCCGGTGCCGGACCCGGCGTTCCCGTTCCTCGGGGTGCATCTGACACGCGGGATCGACGGGGGCGTGCACATCGGGCCCAACGCGGTACCGGCGCTCGCCCGGGAGGGGTACGGCTGGGGGGTCGTACGGCCCCGGGAGCTGGCCGGGACGGTCGCGTGGCCGGGGTCCTGGGCGATCGCCCGGCGGCACTGGCGGTACGGGGCGGGTGAGCTGCGCCGGTCGGTGTCCAAGGGGGCGTTCCTGGAGGCCGTGCGCAGACTGCTGCCCGCGGTGGAGGCCGACGACCTGGTGCGGGCCCCGGCCGGGGTGCGGGCGCAGGCGGTGCTGCGGGACGGGACGCTGGTGGACGACTTCCTCATCCGGGAGGGGGCCCGGGCGGTGCACGTGCTCAACGCGCCCTCGCCCGCGGCCACGGCTTCCTTGCCGATCGGGCGGGAGGTCGGGCGCCGGGTGCTGGCGATGCTCGGCTCGCTGTAGTGCCACTCGGCCGGCTGGAAGGCCGCCCGCTCGAGGCCCGTAAAATCGGTCGTACTGTGTCTGACTCCGTGAACACCCCCGCCCCGCCCCCGGCACCCCACGACCCCGGTGCCTCCGTCCGGCACGCCCGGGCCAAGGGGGAGCCGCGTTTTCCGGACGGGCCCAAGGCCGATCCGGCCGGGTCGCACTTCGAGCGGCGGATCCGGAGCTTCCAGCCGCGGCGGAGCCGGGTGACGGCCGGGCAGGCCGACGCGTTGCAGCGGCTGTGGCCCACGTGGGGGCTGGACATCGACGGGCAGCGGGTGATCGACCTCGGCGAGCTGTTCGGCAACGACCACCCCGTGGTCCTGGAGATCGGGTTCGGGATGGGCGAGGCCACCGCGCAGATGGCCGCGGGCGACCCGGACACCAACATCCTGGCCGTCGATGTGCACACCCCCGGCCAGGGGAACCTGCTGGGTCTCGCCGACCGGAACGGCCTGTCCAACGTCCGGGTGGGCAACGGCGACGCGATCATCCTGCTCCGGGAGATGCTCCGCCCGGACGCGCTGGACGGGCTGCGCGTCTTCTTCCCCGACCCGTGGCCCAAGAAGCGGCACCACAAGCGGCGGCTCATCCAGCCGGAGTTCCTGACGCTCGCCGCGTCCCGGATGAGACCTGGCGCGATCCTGCACTGCGCGACCGACTGGGAGCCGTACGCCGAGCAGATGCTGGACGTGCTCACCGCGCATCCCGGATTCGAGAACACCCAGGCGGACGGCGGTTTCGCGCCACGCCCGGCGTTCCGGCCACTGACCCGTTTCGAGGGGCAGGGACTGGACAAGGGACATGTGGTGAACGATCTGCTGTTCCGGCGCGTCCCGCACAGGACCGCTGAGCAGGACCGATAATCCGCTCCAGCCCCTCGTCCCGTCACCGTTAGGGTCGATGCCGTGGCCACCAGTCCTCCGTTTCCGACGTATCCCCCGAGCCCCGGCGACGGTGTGCTCCGCCACCCGCACTGGTGGCAGCGCAGGTGGGTGCGGTACGGGGCACTGAGCACACTGCTGGCGCTGTCCGGCCTGGTCATCCTCGCGCTCGTCCGGCGGCAGACCGGCACGGAGGGCTTCCTCGTCGGCCTCGGGCTGGCCGTGCTGCCCGTGCCCTGGCTGATAGCCGCCTTCCGGTGGCTGGACCGGGTGGCGCCGGGCCCCTGGCGGAACCTGGTCTTCGCCTTCGCCTGGGGGGCCTGCGCGGCGGCGCTGATAGCCATCGTGGCCAACAGCTTCGCGACCCGGTGGATCGCCACCTCGACCGCGGACCCGGCCGGCGCCGACACCCTGGGCGCCACGGTGATAGCCCCGATCGTGGAGGAGTCCGCGAAGGCCGCCGCCGTCCTGCTGGTCTTCCTCTTCCGCAGGCGTGACTTCACCGGGATCGTGGACGGGGTGGTGATAGCGGGCGTCACCGCCACCGGGTTCGCGTTCACCGAGAACATCCTCTACCTGGGTACGGCCTTCGGGACCGACCAGCTCACCGGCGACCGCGGCATCGCCTCCGTCACCGCCGCCACCTTCTTCGTGCGCATCGTGATGTCCCCGTTCGCGCACCCCCTGTTCACCGTCCTCACCGGCATCGGCTTCGGCATCGCCGCGCTGTCCGCCGAGCGGCAGCATGCCCGGCGGGTGCTGCTGCCGCTCGGCGGGCTGCTGCTCGCGATGGGCATGCACGCCTTCTGGAACGGCTCGTCCACCTTCGGCGAGTACGGCTTCTTCGCCGTCTACGGAGCCTTCATGGTGCCCGCGTTCGGACTGGTGACCTGGCTCGCGATCTGGACCCGGCAGCGGGAGCTGCGGACCGTGCGGGCGGAGCTGCCGACGTATGTGCTGGCCGGGTGGCTGGGGCCGGCCGAGCCGTTCGCGCTCGGATCGATGCGGGCGCGCCGCATGGCCCGGGACTACGCCCGGCACCACTACGGGCGCGCGGCGGCGCGGGAGGTGGCCCGGTACGAGGCGTACGCCACCTCGCTGGCGTTCCTGCGGCACCGGGGGCGGAAGGGGAAGGCCGGGGCCGACTTCGTCGTCCGGGAGCGGGAGCTGCTGGACGAGCTGTGGAAGCGGAGGCATGTGGCCCGGCCCGCGCTGGAGTACGCGAGCAGGGCGTCCGTTCCGGCGCCGGTGTACCGGGGGGCGGCGGCGCCGTACGGGTATCAGGCGGTGCCGTATCCCGCGTACAACCCGTATCGCACCTAGGTCCTGGCGCAGGGGCTGACGTGGGTTCGGCACCGCCGGGCCGTGCCGTCGCGCTGGGACGGGCTAAGCGGATGCCTCCGTCAGCTGCGCCACCTCGGCCTGCGTCAGCTTCAGCTCCGCCACCCCCAGCAGCGCCGGAAGCTGCTCCACCGTCCTGGCCGAGGCGATCGGGGCCGTGACCGTCGGCTGGGCGGCGAGCCAGGCCAGGGCGACCGTGGCGACCGGGGCCTCGTGGGCCGCGGCGATCTCGTCCAGGGCCGCGAGGACCTTCTGGCCGCGCTCGGAGTCCGCGTGCTTCTGGGCCGCGCCGGCGCGGGCGCTGTCGACGGTCGTGCCGGGCCGGTACTTGCCGGTGAGGAAGCCCGAGGCGAGGGAGAAGTACGGGACGGCGGACAGGCCCTCGCGGGCGACGAGATCCTGGAGCGGGCCCTCGTAGGTGTCCCGGGAGACCAGGTTGTAGTGCGGCTGGAGGGCGACGTAACGGGCGAGACCCTCGCGGTCGGAGAAGTCGAGGGAGGCCCGCAGGCGCTCGGGGCTGATGTTGGAGGCGGCGATGTGCCGGACCTTGCCGGCCTTCACCAGCTCGTCCAGTGCGCCGATGATCTCCTCGACCGGCACCTCGGGCTTGTCGAAGTGGGTGTAGTAGAGGTCGATGTGGTCGGTGTCCAGGCGGCGCAGGGAGGCGTCGGCGGCGGCCTTGATGGTGGCGGCGGACAGGCCCTGGTACTCCGGGTGCTGGCTCACCTTGGTGGCGATGACGACATCGGAGCGGTTGCCGCGGGCCTTGACCCACTTGCCGATGATCGTCTCCGACTCGCCGCCCTGGTTGCCCTCGATCCAGGCGGAGTAGGAGTCGGCGGTGTCGATGAAGTTGCCGCCCGCGGCGGTGTAGGCGTCGAGGACGGCGAAGGAGGTCTGCTCGTCGGCGGTCCAGCCGAAGACGTTGCCGCCGAGGGAGAGCGGGAAGACCTCGAGATCGGAGGAGCCGAGTTTGCGAAGTGACGTCATACGTCAAGTCAACGCCGGCGGTGGGTGATCACATCCCGCCGCCGACGCCGAGTTCCCGCCAACTTCACCCGCGCTGAACGGGCCTCAGGGAGTGAGGCCCTTGTCGCGCAGCCACGCCATCGGGTCGATGCCGGTGGCCTGGCCGCCGGGGTGGACCTCCAGGTGCAGGTGCGGGCCGGTGACGTTGCCGGTGGCGCCGACGCGGCCGATGACCTCGCCGGTGGTGACCTTCTGGCCGACGGAGACGCTGATCGAGGACTGGTGGCAGAACCACAGCTCGGTGCCGTCGTCCAGGGTGAGGATCGTGCGGTAGCCGTAGGAGCCGGCCCAGCCCGCCTCGGTGATCGTGCCGCTGTGCACGGCCTTGATCAGGGTGCCGGTGGGGGCGGCGAAGTCGAGACCGGTGTGGTAGCCGGAGGACCACATTCCGCCGGCCTGGCCGAAGGTCGAGGTGATCGTGTACGCCGAGGTCGGCAGCGTGTACTGCTTGGCCAGCCGGGCCAGCCGCTCCTCCTCGGCCTTCTTCTCGGCGGCGGCCTCCGCCTTCTCCTTGGCCGCGGCGGCCTTGGCGGCGGCCTCCTTCTCGGCCTGGGCTGCGGCGGCGGCGCTCTGCTTCTCGGCGGCGGCGAGTGCGGCGGCGGTGGCCTTGCTCTCGGCCTGGCCCTGCTGCTGCTCGGCCTGGGCCATGATCCGGGTGCGCAGCGCCTCGCCCGCGTCGGCGGTGTCCTCGGCGGCGTCCGTGGTCACGCCGACGCTGCTCAGCGTGGTCGTGGCGGCCTCGGCCGGCTGGGGGTCGGCGGAGTCGTCGTCGAAGAGGGAGCCGACGGAGGGCAGGTCCGGCAGGGAGATGGAGACCGGCGGCTTGCCGGTGTTGGCGCTGGCCATGCCGCCCGCTCCGACCGCGGCCATGACGCCGACGCCGAGGACGGTGGAGCTGCGCGCGAAGCCGCCGCGCTGCTTGGCCACGCGGTGCCGGCCACGGACCGGGGCGACGGACTCCTCGGTGGGGTTCCACTCCTCCCAGGGGCCCTCCTCGGCGTGGTAGGCGCCGTACCCGAAGGTCTCGGGCTCGCGCTGTGCCGGTATGAACGGGGCTTCTGGGACAGGCCGGTTGGACGCCACGCGGGCGTGCTCCTTTCCTTCCTTTCGCCTACCGGGTTAGCTGACGGGTTCGGAGCAGGAAGGTCTCCTACGCGCGTATACCGGTCGTGGACTCCGTGAGTCCACGGCGGCATCCGCGTGATTCACCCCAGGGTGGTGGTTCCCCGGCTCCCTTGCGGGATTCGGCGCGTGCGCACGGAGCCGCCTCTTGTGACGGCTGTGACGACCGCGCTGCGTTATCGAACGTTAATAGACCTGCCAGTCACTTTCCAAGCCGTTCGGCTTGATCATTCACGTCTTTACCGGTGAAGTTATCACCCACTACCCCGCCAAAAAGGGCGAGTTGACCGAGCGGCGGTCCCGTTCAGCAGTCACTTTCGGTTTTGATGGTGACTCAGATGTTATGCGCACGGCGCTCGTCCGGTCACCTTCGGTGACGTTCAGGGCCGGCGTACGGCGATCAGCGCCATGTCGTCGGTCATGCCGCCGGAGTGCCGGCGCACCTCCTGCGCGAGCCGTCCGACCAGCGCGGCCGGGCCGGCGAAGGTGCGCCCGGCGAGCCGCCGTTCGGGGTCGTAGAACCGGCCGTGGGTGTCCCGGGCCTCGGACAGGCCGTCGGTGTAGAGCAGCAGGGTGGCACCGCTCGGGAAGCCGGTCTCGGTGGCCCGGTCCGGCCACAGGCCCAGGTCGCCCATGCCGAGCGGCAGCGCGGGCTCGCCGGGGACCAGGGCGCGCACGGTGCCGTCGGCGTGCAGCAGCAGTGGTGGCGGATGACCTCGGTTGACGATCCGTACGACGCCGTCGTCGTGCGGGAGTTCGGCGAGGACGGCGGTGGTGAACCCCTCGAAGGCGTCGATCCCGTCGCGCCGGGTGCCCTCGCGGGCCAGGGCTCGCTCCAGCCGCTCGGCGACCGCCTCCAGCGTGGCCTCCTGCTCGGCCGCCTCCCGGAACGCGCCGATCACCACGGCCACGGCGGCGACCGCGCCCATGCCCTTGCCGCGCACGTCCCCGACGACCAGCCGGACGCCGTACGGGCTGTCCTGCACCGCGTACAGGTCGCCGCCGATGAACGCGTCCTGCCGTGCCGCCTCGTAGCAGGCGGCGATCTCGTAGCCCCCGATCCGTTCGTCCGGCTCCGGCAGGACGGCCCGCTGGGCGGCCTCCGCGATCTCCCGCGCGGAGGCGAGCCGCCGGTCGCCCCGGCGGACCACCCGGTTGATGGCGACGGCCAGCAGGGCGACCGTGGCCACGGTGACCACGTCGGTGAGAGTGCCGACGGCCGGATGGACCCCGGCGTCGGTGTGCACGGCGTAGGCGGCGGCGAGGGAGGCGAGGCCGGTCAGGACGGTGGTGCGCAGGGACGACAGGGGCGCGGCGACCAGCGGGGCCGCGGTGAAGAACGGGACGGCGGTGAAGTCGTCCGGGGCCAGCAGGCCGTACAGGACACCACAGACGATGAGGAGGGCCGGCAGGGCGCGGGCCAGGGCCCGGGGGCTCGGGCGGCGCCGGGCGCGCAGCGGCGCCCGCTCGCCGCCGAGGCCCGGGTCGGGCACCGGGTCGCCGGGGAGCCGGCCGCCCGCCCTGGCGTACGGGCTCTCCTCCACCTTTCCAGGGCGCACCGCGTGTCTCCCGCTTGTCCGACGTACCTCCAGGTTTCCGGGCCCCGGGGCCGGCGGCGACCGGTGTGGACCGAAAGGGGTGCGCGAGCGGTCCCGCGCATGGCGTACACTGGAGTCACAACGACGCGGGGTGGAGCAGCTCGGTAGCTCGCTGGGCTCATAACCCAGAGGTCGCAGGTTCAAATCCTGTCCCCGCTACTGAAGGCTCAGGGCCCGGAATCCAACGGATTCCGGGCCCTGAGTGTTTTCCGGCCCAGCCCTGGCAGACCGGGCAGGCGCTCACAGCAAGTGAACGTTCGGCGCCTTGGCAAGCTCCTCCAGCTCAGGAAGCACGACAACCCGCGCACCTCCGGCTACGAGAACCCCCGTCCCGTCGGCCGCGTGGACAAAGGTGTCGGGTTCACGCCACGCGGTGACGACCCTCCGCACCCCAGCCCGAAGAATCAGCTCGGCACAGGGAGCCGGACGGGACGCACGCCGGGCACAAGGCTCCAGGCTGCTGTACACCGTGGCACCGGCCACCCGCGCATCGCCGGGATCGATCTTCGCGAGCGCCGCCTCCTCCGCGTGAACAACAGGATCGGTGCCCTCCCGTGAATGGCCCCGGGCCAGCTCCGTACCGTCGTCGGCGACGACCACCGCACCCACGCTGAACGCCGTCTCCGACGGCGGACACAGCGCCGCCAGCTCACAGGCGGTCCGCAGCCAGTGGCGGTCGGCGGCGGTGGCGACCGCCCCGGTGCCGGGGGCCGTCGGCACGTACCGCATGAGGACGACGTCCTCGATCCGGCGGGTGTCGAGCAGGCGCAGCCGTCCGGGCTGGTAGGCCCCCGGCCCGAACAGGCGGGGCGCCGTGGGGTCGCCGACGAACAGCGGGGCGAGAACCAGCTGGAGTTCGTCGGCGAGGCCCTGGTGCAGCAGCTGCGTGTGGACCGTGCCGCCGCCCTCGACCATCAGGCGGCCGACGCCGCGCACGTCGTGCAGATGCTCCAGCAGGACCCGCCAGTCCAGGGCGGGGCCGAGCGGGACGACGTCGGCGGTGTACCCGAGGAGGCGGGCGGCCCGCTCGGCGCCCTGGTCGGTGGTGTAGACGATCTTGTCGCCCCCGGTGTGCCAGAAGTTGGCGTCCGGGTCGAGGTCGCCGGTGGCGGTGACCGTGACCTTCAGCGGGTACTCCGGCTTGCCCTCCACCACCCGGGCCGCACGCCGCTCGGCGGAGTTGACGAGCAGGCGGGGGTTGTCGGCGCGGATCGTGCCGGCGCCGATGAGGATCGCGTCGACCGAGGCCCGTACCGCGTCGACCCGGTCGAAGTCGGCCGGGCTGGAGAGCAGCAGGCGCTCGGGGCCAGTGTCGTCCAGGTAGCCGTCGAGGGAGACGGCGGCGGACAGCAGCACGTACGGCAGGGGCATCGGCGCTCTCTCTTCCGGAGGCGGACGGGCTTGGTTCAACTTTTAAACAAACTTACACTGGCCGCATGACGACCCGCTGGCTCACCCCCGAGGAGCAGCGCGCCTGGCGCGCCTACATCGCCGCCTCCCGCCTCCTGGAGGACGCGATCGACCGGCAGCTCCAGCAGGAGGGTGGCATGCCGCACCTGTTCTACTCGGTGCTGGCCAACCTCTCCGAGGCCCCCGACCGGCGGCTGCGCATGACCGATCTCGCCGAGACGCTGAAGATCACCCGCAGCCGGTTGACGTACGTGGTGACCCGGCTGGAGCGGGACGGCCTGGTGCGCCGGGAGAACTGCCGCTGGGACAAGCGCAGCTCGCTCGCGGTGCTGACGGACGAGGGGACGGCCGTCCTGGAGCGTACGGCACCCGGGCATGTCGAGACGGTCCGCAGCACCCTGTTCGACCGGCTCACCCCGGAGCAGGTGGGGCAGCTGGAGGAGATCTGCACCGGGATCGCGCGCGGGCTCCAGGGCGAGGACACCGAGTCCGGGAC
Source organism: Streptomyces sp. NPDC029138 (assembly GCF_055564375.1). NCBI lineage: Bacteria > Bacillati > Actinomycetota > Actinomycetes > Kitasatosporales > Streptomycetaceae > Streptomyces > Streptomyces sp. NPDC029138. The sequence continues at coordinate 74,088 of NZ_JBVHWM010000030.1, read as the reverse complement.
CGACGACGTGCCCTGGCGGCGCCGTTCGTCCTGCTCGTCGCCGCCCGCTTCCTCGTGAACCGGCCGGGCCCGGCGCAATTGCTTTAAGTTTTAAGCAGGGGTAGGGTCCATGCGAACCGCTGCTTCAAATCTGAAGCAACTGTCCCGGAGGACCGCATGCCCGACATCCCCGCCGCCACCCCGCGTGCCCGCGTCCGGGTACCGCTGCGCTTCGCCGACGGCTACCGCGCCGACGCCGAACTCGTCACCTTCCACGGCCTCACCGACGGCCGGGAACACCTCGCCGTCGTCCTCGGCGACCCCGGCCCGGTCCCGCTGGTGCGCCTGCACTCCGAGTGCCTGACCGGGGACGTCTTCGGCTCGGCCCGCTGCGACTGCGGACCCCAGCTGCGCGAGGCGGTCGAGCGCATCGCCGGCCGCGGCGGCGTCCTGCTCTACCTCCGCCAGGAGGGCCGGGGCATCGGCCTCTACAACAAGCTCGACGCGTACGCCCTCCAGGACGAGGGTCTCGACACCTACGCGGCGAACGCCGCCCTCGGCCTGCCGGAGGACGCCCGCGACTACACGGCCGCCGCCCAGATGCTCGGCGCCCTCGGCATCACCGAGCTGGACCTGCTCTCCAACAACCCCGACAAGGCCGAACAGCTGCGCTCGCTCGGAATCGCGGTACGGGACCGGGTGCCGACCGGTGTCTTCCCCACGGCCCACAACGTCCGCTACCTGCGCGCGAAGGTGCTCCAGACCCAGCACACCCTGCCGCTGGCCGAACTGACCGAGCTGACGGCGGGCTAGTGCTAGGCCCTGTCGTCCGGACCATCCCGGCGTCGCGGGGCCCGGTCGGCCGCGGGGTGGCCGGGGAGCCGGAGCGCCGCGAGGATGCCGAGGGCTAGCAGGGCCGCCGCCACGGCGTAGGTGAGCCGGAAGCCGGCCGGGTCCGGGCCCGCCGCGCCCAGCACCACCGACAGCAGGGCCGTACCGACCGACGCGGCGAGCTGGGCGTTGATGCTCAGCGCCGTGCTCGCCCCGGCCAGCCGGTCCGGGGGCAGGCCCCGGGTCGCGGTGGTCATCGCCGGCATCAGCGTCATCCCGGCGCCGACGCCCATCACCGTCCCCGCGACCACGATCCGCCAGGGCGCGACCCCCGCCGTGCCGGTCTGCCACGCCAGCAGCCCCATCCCGAGGGCGGCCACCGCGCAGCCGGCCGCGATCAGCCGGCGCGGTACCGCCGTGTCGATCCGCCGGGCCGCGATCTGCATCGTCGTACCGACCACGAGCCCGACCGGCGCGCCGAGCAGCCCGGCCGCCGTCGCGCTCAGGCCCCGCTCCTGCTGCCAGTACAGCGGCCCGAGCAGCATCGACCCGAAGTAGCCGCAGGCGAACGGGGCGAGCGTGCCGATGCCCGCGGCGAAGGTACGGTCCCGCAGCAGCCGCAGGTCCAGCAGCGGGGCGCGGACGGCGAGCGCCCGCCGTACGAAGGCCGCCGCGAGCACGGCACCGGCGAGCGTCGGCAGCAGCGCGCCGGGGGCCGTGAAGTCCCCGCGCTCACCGCCCCGGGCCAGGCCGTACAGGAGCAGGGCCAGACCGGGCGAGAGCGTCAGCAGGCCGGGGACGTCCAGCCGGGGGCGGTCCGGGCCGCGGGCGTCCGGTGCGTCCTTCGGCAGCAGGCGGACCGCGAGGGCCAGGGCCAGGGCGCCGACGGGCAGGTTGATCAGGAAGATCCAGTGCCAGGAGGCGGCGTCGACCAGCCAGCCGCCGAGCACCGGGCCGGCGACCGGGCCGATCAGGATGGGCAGCCCCAGCAGGCCCATCGCCCGGCCGAGCCGGGCCCGGTCGGCGACCCGCATGCCCATCGCCATGCCGACCGGCTGGAGCAGGCCGCCGCCCAGCCCCTGCACCGCGCGGAACGCGATCAGACTGCCCGCGTCCCAGGCGCAGGCGGCGAGCAGCGAGCCCAGCGTGAACAGGGCGAGCGCGGTCACGTACGTCCGCTTGGCGCCGATGCGGCCCATCGCCCAGGCGGCGGTCGGGATGACCGCGGCGAGCGCGAGCGTGTAGGCGGTCGCGGTCCACTGGATGGTCTCCAGCGGGGCGCCGAAGGACTCCGAGAGGTGGCGCAGCGCGACGTTGACGATCGTCATGTCGAGCACGGACATGATCGTGCCGAGGACGACGACGGTCACGACCCGGTAGAGGGCGGTCGAGGAGGCGGCGGCGGGGCTCGCCGCGCCGACGGAGGGAGCGGGCCGAAGACTGCTCATCGCGCCGCTCCCTGAGGCCGTGCGGGTAGGTTCATCCCGGCCTCCCCTCAGCCCGCGTAGGGCCGCTCGGCGCGCGCGGTCCGCAGCGCCCGGCCCCACCAGGTGAGCTGGCCGAGCATGCCCTTGGCCGCGCCCGCGCACACGTCGGCGTCGCGCGGGACGCCGTCCTCGCCGAGGCCGGACCAGGGACCGTGCAGGCTGACCGAGTCGCGCACGGTCACGGCGTGCAGTTCGGCGAAGACCAGCCGGAGCTGCTCGACCGCGCGCAGCCCGCCGCCGAGACCGCCGTACGACACGAAACCGACCGGCTTGGCCTGCCACTCCCGGTGGTGCCAGTCGATGAAATTCTTCAGGGCCGCCGGGAAGCTGTGGTTGTACTCGGGCGTGACGACCACGAACGCGTCGGCGGCGGCGAGCCGCGGCGACACGTCCTTCAGCGCGGCGACGGCCTCGGGGCTCGGGGTACCGCCCCAGCCGGGCAGCACAAGTGGCAGGTCCACCTCGGCGAGGTCGATGACGTTCAGTTCGAGGCCCGGGTCGGCGGTGGCGGCGGTGGCGAGGAACCAGTCGGCGACGGCCCTCCCCAGGCGCCCCTCGCGCACGCTGCCGACGATGACGGTGACGCGAAGCGCATCAGAAACGGACACAGCTGTCCCCCTATGGCGATGTCGGTCCGGCCGGCTATGGCGATGTCGGTCCGGTGGCGGCCGCTGCGGCGACCGCCTCGACAGCAAAGTACAACGCTCGTTGTAGAAATTACAACGCTCGTTGTAAGTCAGTTAGAGTGGGCTGGTCACGACGGAAGGGCGGCAGGCGTGGGCGAGACGAACGAGTCCCGGCTGGAGCGGGCACGGCGCGAGGTGTCACCGCGCAAGTTGCAGAAGCAGATGGCCATCGCGAGCGCGGCCTGCACGGTCTTCGGTCGCGAGGGCTACGCCCGCGCCTCGGTCGACGCGCTCGCCGCCGCGGCCGGCGTCTCCACGCGCACCCTCTACAACCACTTCCCCGGCGGCAAGGCCCAGCTCTTCCAGACGGTCGTGACCTGGACGTCGAGCGAGGTCCGGGACGCCCAACTGGCGCGTCTGCACGCCGTACTGGACCCGGAGCGCCCGCCGCACCCCGACGACCTGGAACGCGACCTGGTCGCCCTGGCCCGGGCCTTCCACGGGCTCATGACGGACTACGCGAACCACTTCGCCCTGGTCCGGCACATCCACGCGGAGGCCGACCATGTCCCGCCCGAGGTCCTCAAGGCCTGGCACGAGGCCGGCCCGGAACCGGTCGGCCGCGCCCTCACCGAGGCGATGGCCCACCTGGAGGACGCCGGCCTGCTGAACCTCCACGGCGACGCGGAGCTGGCCGCCGGCCACTTCACGGCCCTCATCTCACACCGCATCGTCCAGACGACCCACTACGGCGTCCTGCCCCTGCCGGAACCGGAGACGGACCGGCTGCTCAGGGCCGGGGTGAGCGCGTTCCTGCGGGCGTACGCGGCGCAGTAGCGCGGGGCGCCCACACGGCGACGCAGGCGCCGGCCCAGCAGCCGAACGCCGAGAAGCACCCCCATACCGAGTACGGCACGGACGTCACCGCTTTGCGCCAGATCGCGCATCGCCTCACCTCGTATCACCATGGTCATGGTCTGTACCAGGACTGACCGGGCCCGTGCCCGCATCACCGTGGAGGTCGCCGTGTCGGAACCCAACGTGACCGGCGAGGACGCCGCGCCGTCCCGCACCGCACGCTCGCGCCGCAGACCGATCGCGTACGGCTTCGGCGCGGCGCTCACCGGAGTACTGGCCGTCGCCTCCTGCGGCACCGACAACGGCGACGGCAGCGCCCCCACCACCCCCACCCCGACCGCGCCCGCCACATCCAGCTTCTCCGGCACCGCTCCGTCCGGCATGTCGTCCTGGGCGGAGTCGAAGAAGGCGGAGGCCAGCGCCTCCGCCTCCGCCGCGGCCTCCTCGGCCTCCGCCCGCGCCTCCGAGTTCGAGGCATCCGTGTCCGCGGACGCCGAGCGCGCCCGCGCGGAGGCCCAGAAGCAGCTCGGCAAGGTCAAGGGACGGGGCAACGCGACGAACGACGTCTCCATGACGGGCGTTCCCCTGTCCCAGACCCACAACGTGCGCGCTCTCCTCGTCACGATGACCAACCGCACCGACAGGCCCGCGTCCTTCGCGGTCCAGGTCGACTTCAGCGACTCCCACGGCAAGGTCGTGGAGACCGTCGTCGTGGGCGCGCAGAACGTGAAGCCGGGCCAGAAGGCGGAGCGCTACGCCATCAGCCACAAGCCTCCCGAGCCGCACTTGACCGCCGAACTGGCCAAGGCGCAGAGGTACTGATGACAGCGCCTTCCGGACAACACGACAGCGCCCGGTCCGGCCGAAGCCGTCCCGGGCGCTGTGCCGCAGGTCGGAGGAGTGCCCCCGCGCCTGCGGACGGTAGGCCGTGTGGGACTCGAACCCACAACCAAGGGATTAAAAGTCCCCTGCTCTGCCAATTGAGCTAACGGCCCGTGCGATGTTGCCTGTCCGAGCATAGCCGGACGAGGCCGTGTCGCCGATCGGGTATCGGGGACGCGGCCACGTCGGATGCGGCGGGAGTGGGGGGATGGTTACTTTTCGGCCGGGATGGGAGCGGGCGCGGGACGCCGGGCGAGGAACCAGTGGCGGGCCGAGGCCAGCCACCAGGTCGCCGCGAAGCCGAGGACGACCAGGACGGCGACCGGGGCGTAGTTGAAGGTCTTCCAGGTGACCGGGGAGACCTGCGGAAGCATGAAGAGGACGGTGATCGCCAGCACCCAGGTCACCGAGATCACTCCGATGAGGCGCGACCAGCGGCCCAGGTGCCAGGGGCCGGGGGTGAACGCGGTGCCCTTGCGGACGCGGAGGAAGGTCGGGATGACGTACGCGATGTAGAGGCCGATCACCGCGATGGACGTCACCGCCGCGTAGGCCGTCGTGTTGATCAGGTACGGCAGGCCCAGGGCCAGGGCGCCGAGCGCGGCCAGCCAGACCGCCGCCACCGGGGTCCGGGTGCGCGGGCTGACCGTGTGCCAGACATGGGAGTAGGGCAGCGCGCCGTCCCGCGAAAAGGCGTAGATCATGCGGCTGTTGGCGGTGACGGAGGCCATGCCGCAGAAGAGCTGGGCGCCGATCACCACCAGCAGCAGGAGCTTGCCGGCCGTGGCGCCGAGGGCGTCCAGGAGGATCTGGGCGGGCGGGGCGCCCGTGGGGGACGTGAGCGCCCTGTCGTACGACTGGATCGCGAACGTGAAGCCCAGGAGGAGGACGAAGCCCGCGATCCATGACGTCCAGATGGAGCGGACGATGCCCTTCGGACCCGCGGTGGCCGCGTCATGGGTCTCCTCGGTCATGTGGGCGGAGGCGTCGTAGCCGGTGAAGGTGTACTGGGCCATCAGCAGGCCCAGGAGCACCACGTACGGGGTGCTGCCCCAGCCCGTCCCGTTGACGAAGTGGGAGAAGACGAAGGACGCCGACTGGTGGTGGTCGGGGACGAGCGCCAGCGCGCCGACGATCACCGCGACGCCGAGGACGTGCCACCACACGCTCACGCTGTTCAGGAACGCGACGATCCGGACGCCGAAGGTGTTCAGCAGGCCGTGCAGCACGAGGATCGCCGCGAACAGCAGCACCGTGCGCCCCGGCGTCACCTCGAAGTCGAACTGGAGGTTCAGGTAGGCGCCCAGGAAGGAGGCCGCGCCGAAGTCGATGCCCGCGGTCACCGCCACCTGGCCCAGCACGTTGAACCAGCCCGTGAACCACGCCCAGGCCGCAGCCGAACGCGGGGGCGCCAGGCGGTGCGCCCAGAAGTACAGGCCCGCCGAGGTCGGGTAGGCCGAGCAGATCTCGGCCATCGACAGGCCCACGAACAGCGTCATCAGGCCCACCGCCACCCAGCCCCAGGTGATCACCGCGGGGCCGCCGGTGGTCATGCCGAAGAGGTAGAGGGTCAGGCAGCCGGACAGCACCGAGATGATCGTGAAGGAGACGGCGTAGTTCGAGAACGCCGACATACGGCGGGCGAGGACCTGGGTGTAGCCGAGCTGGGCCAGCCGTTCCTCGTCCGACAGGCCACCGGCGCTCACGTCATCTGTCATGCCCCCAGCAATTCCCTCACCGGGGGCGTGACATGCGTCACTCGATGACCGGAAATCGATGGCCCGGGCACGCGCAAGGGCCCGTACGAACGATGTCGTACGGGCCCTCGCCCTGTGTCAGTCGGCGTCAGCCACCGGAGTGTCAGCCGATGCCGTGTCGGCCCGTTGCCGGGCCGATGCGGTGTCAGCCGTTGCGCTTCCAGCGCGGCTTGTCCTCGCGGCGGCCGAAGGAGCCGGTGCCGCGGTGGTCGTCACGACGGCCGTAGGGGCGGTCGTGGCCGGCGGAGCGGAAGCCCGGGCGGTCGTCGCGGCGGTCGCGGTTGAACGGACGGTCGCTGCCACGGTGTCCACCGCGCTCGTCCCGGCGGAAGCCGCCCCGGTCGTCACGGCGCTCGAAGGAACGGCCACCCCGGTCACGGTCCCGGTCGAACGGACGGCGCTCGCCCCGGTCGTCACGACGCTCGAAGGAACGGCCACCGCGGTCGTCACGACGGTCGTCCCGGCGGTCGTCACGGCGCTCGAAGGAACGGCCACCGCGGTCGT
>NZ_JBVHWM010000030.1:0-67071 GCF_055564375.1 Streptomyces sp. NPDC029138 | reverse complement strand
CGGTCGTCACGACGGTCGTCACGACGCTCGAAGCCACGGTCCCGGTCACGGTCACGGTCGAACGGACGGCGGTCGTCGCGGCGCTCGAAGGAACGGCCACCGCGGTCGTCACGACGGTCGTCACGACGCTCGAAGCCACGGTCCCGGTCACGGTCACGGTCGAACGGACGGCGGTCGTCGCGGCGCTCGAAGGAACGGCCGCCCCGGTCGTCACGACGGTCGTCACGACGCTCGAAGCCACGGTCCCGGTCACGGTCACGGTCGAACGGACGCCGCTCCCGGCGCTCGTACGGTGCCGAAGCCGCCGGACGCTCCTCGCGCTCGGTCTCGCGCTCCGCGGGCTCCTCGGCCACGGCGAGCTGCTCCGCCGCCGTCGCCTGGGCCTCGGCCACCGCCGCCTCGGGGTCGTCGCCGCGCTCGCGGGCGACCCGGGCGACCAGCCGGTCGGCCTCCTCGCGCAGCTCGGTCGCGCGGCGCTGGGCGCGCTCCAGCTGCTTGGTGAGCTGGGCGACCTCGCGCTCGGCCTGCTGGGCGGCGTTGGCGGCGGACTCGGCCTGGACCTCCGTCATGGAGCGGGCGCCGGTGATCTCGGCGACCTCCGGGTCGAAGGCGGCGCCGCCCTGGATGATGTGGCGGGCCGCGTCGACGCCGGCGTCCTCCATCAGGCGGAAGATCTGGCGCCGCTGGTGCGGCAGGGAGAGCGACACGACCGTGCCGGTACGGCCGGCGCGGGCAGTACGGCCCGCGCGGTGCAGGTAGTCCTTGTGATCGCCGGCCGGGTCCACGTTCAGGACCAGGTCGATGCCGTCGACGTGGATGCCGCGCGCGGCGACGTCGGTGGCGACCAGGACGTTGACGTAACCGTCCTTGAAGTCGGCCAGGGTGCGGGTGCGGGCGCCCTGGGTCATGCCGCCGTGCAGCGCGTCGGCCTTCACGCCGGCCTCGCGCAGCTGCTCGGCGACGCGGTCGGCGCCCAGCTGGGTGCGGACGAAGATGATCGTGCGGCCCTTGCGGGAGGCGATCGCGGCCGTGACCGGCGCCTTGTCCTTGGGCTTCACGATGAGGATGTGGTGCGACATGGTCGTCACCGCGCCCTGGGCCGCGTCCACCTCGTGCAGGACGGGCTCGTTCAGGTAGCGGTCGACCAGAGTCTTGATCTCGTTCTCCATCGTGGCGGAGAAGAGCATCCGCTGGCCGCCGGCCGGGACCTGGTCGAGCAGCTCGGTGACCTCGGGCAGGAAGCCCAGGTCGGACATCTGGTCGGCCTCGTCCAGGACGGCGATCCGCACGTCCTCCAGCGAGCAGGCGCCACGGTTGATGATGTCGCGCAGCCGGCCCGGAGTGGCGACGAGGATGTCGACGCCACGCTCCAGGGCGTAGATCTGGTTGCCCATCGAGGTGCCGCCGCAGACGACCTTCATCTTCAGGCCGAGGACGTCGCCGTACGGCTGGAGGGCGTCCGCGACCTGCATGGCCAGCTCGCGGGTCGGGGTGAGGATGACGGCGCGGGGCCGCTTCTTCTCGGTGCGGCCGCCGGCCAGCAGGGCCAGGGTCGGCAGGCCGAAGGAGAGGGTCTTGCCGGAGCCGGTGCGGCCACGGCCGAGGATGTCCTTGCCGGCCAGGGCGTCCGGGATGGTCGCGGCCTGGATCGGGAAGGGGGTCGTCACGCCGTTCTGTGCGAGCTTGCGCACGATGCCCTCGGGGAGGCCGAGGTCGGCGAAGGTGATGGTCTGGGGGGTGTCAGCGGCCTCGGGGGCCTCGGTGACCTCGGTCGTCTCGTCGACGAGTGCGTTCTCGATCTCGGTGTTGTTCTCGATCTCGATCTCGTTCTCGGACACGACGATCTGGTCAGTGCTGGACACGGACATGCGAATGCGAAACCTTCCGGAGTCTCTTCGGCACGCGCCCGTCAACTCCGTGAATCGCTCACGACCGCCTCAATGCGGTCCGCCACGGCAAAGGAGAGTACGCGCCACACGGCGCGCTCTGTGGTGGCGCCGGGCAAATGGGATCAAACGATCTACCACCATACGCACCTACCACCCCCGAAGGCAAACCGAGCCGCAGAGGCGCAGCTCACACTCTCTTTCCCGCCGCATCGGCCCCCGCCCACGGCGACGGCGACGGCGACGGCGACGGAATGCGGTGGTGCCGGCCGGGCGGCGCTCACGCGTCTACACCGGCATGCCCGCCGCCGGTGCCGGCTCCCGCTGGACCAACTGCGGGCCCGTCTCCTCGTGCGCCGACGAGGACGGCTCGGCCGACGGCGGCTCGGAGACGGGCGGCGGCGGGGTGGAGGCCGGCGGCTCGGGCGGGGCGGAGGTCACGGGAGGCGTCGGCGGCGCCTTCGTCGGCACCGGCTCCCCGGGCTCGGCGGTCTCGCCCGGCTCGGCCGGTGCGTGCGAGGCGCTGCGCGCGGCCGACGGGGTGGCCGACGCCGAGCCCGACTTCCCCCGCTTCGCCTTGCCGCCGTGCCCGTGCTTGCCGTCACCGGCCCCGCCTCCTTCCTCGACGAGGCCGCCCGCGCCGGCCACCGGGCCGCCGTCGGGTGCCTCGCCGCCGCGCTGCCCCGCCGAGTGGGAGGGCCGGACCCGGCCCGCGTCGTCGCCCACGTTCACACAGCCGGCGGCGGCGGTGACGGCCAGTGCCGCGACGGCGAGACGGACGGGTACGTACAAGGGGCGCACGGCGGCCACCTCCGGGGGCAAGGAAAGGAGTCAACCTCCCCAACTCCCGCCGCCCACAAGAGGACACGCGCCCCACCCGCATCGCCGCCCAGCGCCCGCGCCCGCGCGGCCCGGCGCGGCCCGCGCGAGTCGATCACCGCCCAGCGCAGGGGGCCCGCGCCCGACCACACGGTCACCCGCACCCCGGACAGGATCCGCACCCCGCCAGGCGGTCACCCACGCCGCAGACAGGACCCATGCCCCGCCATGCGGTCACCCGCACCCCGGACAGGACCCGCACCCCGCCACACGGTCACCCATGCCCAGCGCACGCGGTCCCGCCCGCCCGTGCGCGCCACCACCTCGGCACACACGGCCCAGGCACAGCCCGTTCGCGACCCGGCCCACACGGCCCGTGTTCAGCCGAGCGCGTCAATTCTCACCCGGCGCACACGGCCCGTCTTCAGCCGGACGCGTCAATCCCCACCCGGGGCGCACACACCCCGTCGTCAGCCGGGCGCGTCAATCACCACCCGGCCCCAACGGCCCGTGCTCGCCCACGCCCGCAATCCACCGCTCAGCCGTAGCCGAGGGCATGCAGTCTGGCGTCGTCGATGCCGAAGTGGTGGGCGATCTCATGGACCACGGTCACCTCGGTCTCCGCCACGACGTCCTCGCGGCTCTCGCACATCCTGAGCGTCGGCCCGCGGTAGATGGTGATCCGGTCCGGCAGGACACCCGCGTACCACTCGCCCCGCTCGGTGAGCGGGGTGCCCTCGTAGAACCCGAGCAGCTCGGGGTCGTCGGCGGGCGGCTCGTCCTCCACGAACACGGCCACGTTGTCCATGAGCCGCGTCAGCTCCGGCGGAATCCGGTCGAGCGCCTCGGCGACCAGTTCCTCGAACTCCTCGCGCGTCATCTCCAGCACACGGTCATTGTCCGGGAACGCCGCCGCATATCCACCAGGGGACGTGGGCATACGGCACCAATGGCCCGCGTCCCCGCAGCCCTGAGCGCCATGCTGAACCGGACCCCGAACCGCCCACGCCCCGACCGCACCCGCTCCCTCCCCGCCCTGGAACTCGCCGCCCGCCCCCGCCCCTGGCTGCGCGCCCTGGGGCTCACCTCGGTCGTCCTCGTCGGCGCCTGGCTGGGCCTGCTGGTCGTCGGCAACGTCCGGGCCCCGGTCGGCCCGATGGACACGACGATGGCGCTGCGCCCCTCCCTCAGCGGCGGCACGAAGATCAACGTGTCCCCGCTGGGCTCGCTCAGCCTGGACAGCCATGTGGCACCGGTCCGCCTGGACGTGAACGTCGACCAGCTGGACCCGCTCCGCTCCCAGGCACTGGTCGACCACCCCGAGCGGCTCTCCGGCCTACAGGACGAGGTCGCCCGGGACGTCGAGCACGGCACCCTGGACCTGGCCGTACGCTCCTGCGTCGCCGTGGTCTCCGGGGCCACGGCCCTCGGCCTCGCCGTCTACCGCCGCCCGCGCCGCGCCCTGGCCGCCGGCGGACTGGCCCTGGCCCTGCTGGGCGCCTCGGGCGCGACGGCGTACGCGACCTGGAACCCGAAGTCGGTCCTGGAGCCGCGGTTCTCCGGGCTGCTCAGCTCGGCGCCGTCCGTGGTCGGCAACGCGCGCAGCATCGTCACGGAATTCGACGTCTACCAGAAGGAATTGGCGCGCCTGGTGACAAACGTGACGAAGCTCTACGACGTCACCTCCACCCTCCCCGCCTACCGGCCGGACCCGTCCACCATCCGCGTCCTGCACGTGTCGGACATCCACCTCAACCCGGCGAGCTGGAAGATCATCGGCTCCCTGGTGGAGCAGTACAAGGTGGACGTGATCGTCGACTCCGGCGACACGATGGATCACGGTACGGCGGCGGAGAACGGCTTCCTCGACCCGATCCGTGATCTGGGCGTGCCGTACGTCTGGGTGCGCGGCAACCATGACTCCCGGACGACCCAGCGCTATCTGGAGCGCATGAAGAACGTGCGCGTCCTGGACGACGGGCGGGCGGAGACGGTGGCGGGCCTGCGGTTCGCGGGCATCGGCGATCCGCAGTTCACCCCCGACCGCTCGGCGGTGCCCGGCCGTGAGGCGTCCGAGCAGTTGGCGGGCGACCGGCTGGCCAGCGCCCTGCGCGATCAGCGGACGGCCGGCACCCCCGTGGACGTGGCGGTCGCGCACGAGCCGTCCGCCGCCCGGGAGACCGACGGTGCGGTGCCGCTGGTGCTCTGCGGGCATCTGCACCACGAGGGCACGGAGCTGCTGCGGTACGGCACCCGGCTGCGCATGGAGGGCTCGACCGGCGGCAGCGGGCTGCGGGCCGTGGAGCGCGAGTACCCGGCTCCGATCGAGGCCTCGATCCTCTACTTCGACCGGGACAGCCGTCGGCTCCAGGCCTGGGACGCGATCAAGCTGGGGGGCCTGGGGCTGACAACGGCTGAGGTCAGCCGCCATCTGGCGGATGAGAACCAACCGGGCGCCACCGGTGCCTCGCGCTCCCCTTCCCCGACCGCTCGCAACACCTCGCCGTAAACCGTTTTGGCGATACCCCTCGCCATCCCATATGCTTCTCACGTCCCCGACGCGCTGAGAAGCGCCCAGGCGGGCCGATAGCCCTCATCGTCTAGCGGCCTAGGACGCCGCCCTTTCAAGGCGGTAGCACGGGTTCGAATCCCGTTGGGGGCACGCAATACCGTGTGCGACACTGTTGCACGCACGCTTGGTCCTGTGGAGCAGTTTGGAGTGCTCGCCACCCTGTCAAGGTGGAGGCCGCGGGTTCAAATCCCGTCAGGACCGCTGGTGTTTCACGTGAAACACCGTGGCTGGGTAGCTCAGTTGGTACGAGCGTCCGCCTGAAAAGCGGAAGGTCGCCGGTTCGACCCCGGCCCCAGCCACAACCGCCCTGACCAGGGCCTGAGCCCCTCTCCGAATCTCATCGGAGAGGGGCTCTTTCGTGTCGCCGCGATCACTGGTCACCAGGCCCTGGTCCGGACCACCGGCCACCAGTACGATCAGGCCACATTGGCGAGAACCCCCACTCCCGCTCGACCGGAGGGGGGTTTTCGTCGTACAGGAGACCCTGAGGGGGGTACTTGACACAGATTGCCAGAGGGTTGGTGACGACCGGCGCCGTCCTGGTCGCCGCACTCGCCCTGCCCGGCACCGCCCACGCCGCGGGCCCGACCGTCAGAAGCGCCTACAGCGACCAGGCCGACTGGTCGGTGCTCGACGTCCGCCTCAACTTCAGCGGCGCGGTCAGCAAGCTCGTCGCGACGCTCCGCCCGGCCGGCGGCAGCGAGACCGACGCACCGGTGGCCACGATCACCGACTTCACCCAGCGGTACGAGTCCAGTTCGTGGGACGCCGTCTGGGCGTCCCAGCCGATCCACCTGGACGCCCTCGGCGACTACACGGTCGACATCGAGGCCACGGACGGCTCGGGCGAGACGACCGTCCAGAAGAACGCGGGCACGCTGCACTACGAGAAGCAGCCCGTCTTCAGCGGCTTCGCCGTCACGCCGACCGAGCCGGACATCGAGCACAAGACGATCACGGCCGCCGGCGACATGGTCGTCCGCGACCCCAGCACCCGGGAGACCGAGCCGCTACCCGGTGCCTCCGTGGACCTCACGTTCGACGGGGGCAGCGGGAAGGCGACCGCCGTCACCGACGAGGCCGGCCACTTCGCCGTCCCCCACCAGCTGACCCAGGCCGGCTGGGCATTCGCCGACTACAACGGCGACCTCGGCTTCGCCGCCAGTTCCTGGATCGACGTCCGGCCGAAGGCCGCGCCGACCCGGATGGTCCTCGACCAGAGCAGCTTCCACGTCACCACCGGCGAGAAGATCAACGTCACCGGCACGCTCCAGTACCAGTTCGGCGGGGAGTGGAAGCCGCTGGCCGGCATCCCGCTGGAGATGGACTACAAGGAGTGCAGCACCTGTAGCCCCACCGGCACCACGACCGACGCGAACGGCCGCTTCTCCTTCGTGCGGACCCCGTACGGCAGCAAGAGCCTGTACGAGATCTCCTTCCTGTCGTACAACCCCTTCGCCCAGCGCAGCACGTCCGACGTCACCGTGGCCGTCACCGCGACGACCAGGTTCACCGGGTTCACCGCGTCGCTGGACAAGTACGCGCAGCTGAAGGTCACCGGCACCCTCGACCTGATCGGTCGTGACGTCAACGACCAGGCGAGCGTGGACATCCAGTACTCGCCGAACGGCAAGACCGGCTGGGCGACGAAGAAGACCGTGAAGGTCAGTTTCGGCTCGCAGTTCGTCGCCGACAAGGTGCCCGGTTACACGGACGGCTACTGGCGCCTGCGGTACGCCGGTTCCACCACCAAGGACATCAAGGGCACCACCAGCAACAGCCTGCGCCGCAACCGCGCCCTCACCCGGGTGAAGGACGCCAACGCGTCCCCCGAGCCGGTGACCAAGGGCCGGACGATCACCGTCAAGGGCGTCCTCCAGGAGCGCGCGGTCGGCTCCAGCACGTGGAAGGCCTACGGCGGCAAGAAGGTGCAGATCCTCTTCCGCCCCAAGGGCGCGAAGACCTGGTACCTGATGTCCACGGTCACCACGAGGAGCAGCGGCTCCTTCAGCAAGGGCTTCACGGCCAGGCAGGACGGCACCTGGGTGCCCGTCCTCCTGTATCCCGACAGCAAGCACTTCGTGGGCAGCGGCACGGAGGACTACGTCGACGTCCGATGACCTTGGCACCACGCCCGGTCGGCGCTACGTTCGGCGCTGATCGCGCGTGGTGCGCGGGGGGGCGGGGGAGACATGGGCCGGGACGGGGACAGAGCCAGCCAGGACACCGAGCTGGAGAAGGACCGGGCCCGGTACGGGCTGCTCGCGGTCGTCACCAGCAATCTGTCGATCGCCGCGGTCGCCGCCTTCGGCGTGTGGCGGCTCGACGGGGACAAGGCGGTGATCGTCGGCGTCCTCACCGCCGCGTTCACCGCCGTCAGCAGCATGACCACCGCCTATCTGGGCATCAAGGCCGTCTCCAACACCGCGAAGTCGATCGCTCTCGGGGACGGCCCGGCCCGCCGGCACACCGAGGCCGCCCCGCCGGCCCCGCCCGCCCAGCGCACCCCCTAGGCCGCGTGGGCCGGCTGCCGCGGTCTGCCGCCCGGATGGCGGTGCCGCCAGGTCAGGAAGACCGCGCACGAGACGACCGCCCAGCCCGCCAGTACCAGGAACGGGAACGCGTGCTGGTAGCCGCGGAAGTACACCGCCGTGTGCTGGGCGTTCACCGAGGCACCGGGCGGCAACCAGCGACCGATCGTGCCCAGCGCGGACGGCAGCAGGGGCCAGGAGACGGCACCGCCGGACGACGGGTTGCCCAGCAGCACCAGCAGCCCCCATGTCGGCAGCATGGCCCAGCGCCCGAACAGGGTGTTGAACATCGTGAACACCATGCCCGAGGTGAACATGGTGAGGGCGAGGATCGCCCACGACTCCAGGAACGGCAGCCTCAGCGCCCCCAGCAGCCAGTCCACCACCGCGGCGATCGAGAACCCGCCGAGCAGGGCGTAGGCGACGGTGAAGCAGATCCGCTCCAGCGGGTTCAGCTCCGACGCGTGCACGCTGAGCTGGATCGCGCCGACGAAGCCGATGATCACGGCGGCGAGGGAGATGTAGAAGATGGCCAGCCCTCTCGGGTCGCCCTTCTGCAACGGCTTCAGGTCGTGGACCACCACGGTGGCGCCGGTGGCCCTGCCGACCTTCAGCGCCGCCTCCCCCAGCACCTGGGCGACCGTCGCCCCGGACGCCCCGGACACGTCCAGGGTGATCGTCCGGCCGTCGGCGGACGCGTCGACCACCGCGAAGACCTTCTGCTGGTCCACCGCCCGCACCGCGTCCTCCCGGTCGTCGTACGGGTGCAGTCGCATGGAGGCGCGCAGCGCCTTTTCCATGCCGCCGATGAACCGCCGGGCCGCCGGCTGGTCGTAGGCGGCACCGGTCACCGCCGTGGGGATGCTGTGCGGGGTCGGGTTCGCCATGGCGTACGTGTACGAACCGGCGAAGAAGCCGGCCGCCACGGCGATGATCAGGAGGAGGACGGTGGCAGGGAGGAAAGGGGATGCCTTGAACGCCGCCCAGCGCTCCGCGCGGGTCGGGGGGCGGCCGTGGTCTCCGTGAGGGGAATCAGGCATATCGACCACGCTAGGTCATGCTGTGACATCGCGCCCCGGTCAAATCGTTCGCTTGTTTTTCGCCCCAGGTGAGATCCTGGGTCGCGTATGTCTACGCATCCCGCCCCCGCCCTCGGCACCCTCGCACCCCGTCTGACCGAACTGTCGCTGCGCGACGCGCATCGGCTCGGGCGGCGGCTGGAGGGCGCGCGCAAGATCCGTAAGCCGGAGGCCCGTGCCGCCGTCCTCGCCGAGATCGACGGCGAGATCGGCAAGGCCGAGGCCCGTATGGCCGAGCGGCGCTCCCGCGTGCCCGCCGTCACCTACCCCGAGCAGTTGCCGGTCAGCCAGAAGAAGGACGAGATCGCGGCCGCCATCCGCGATCACCAGGTCGTCATCGTGGCCGGTGAGACCGGTTCCGGGAAGACCACCCAGATCCCGAAGATCTGCCTGGAGCTGGGCCGGGGCGTGCGCGGCATGATCGGGCACACCCAGCCCCGCAGGATCGCCGCCCGGACCGTCGCCGAGCGGGTCGCGGAGGAGCTGAGGACGCCCCTCGGCGAGTCCGTCGGCTGGAAGGTGCGGTTCACCGACCAGGTGAACCCGGACGCCACCTTCATCAAGCTGATGACGGACGGCATCCTGCTCGCCGAGATCCAGACCGACCGCGAGCTGCGCGCCTACGACACGATCATCATCGACGAGGCCCACGAGCGGTCCCTCAACATCGACTTCCTGCTGGGCTACCTCGCCCAGCTGCTGCCGAAGCGGCCCGACCTGAAGGTCGTCATCACCTCGGCGACCATCGACCCGGAGCGCTTCTCCCGGCACTTCGGCGACGCCCCGATCGTCGAGGTCAGCGGGCGGACGTATCCCGTGGAGGTCCGCTACCGGCCGCTCCTCGAAGAGGAATCGGACGACGCCGACCGAGACCAGATCACCGCGATCTGCGATGCCGTCGAGGAACTCCAGGCCGAGGGCCCGGGCGACATCCTCGTCTTCCTCTCCGGCGAGCGGGAGATCCGCGACACGGCCGACGCCCTCGAGAAGAAGAAGTACCGCTTCACGGAGGTCCTCCCCCTCTACGCCCGGCTCTCCCACGCCGAACAGCACCGCGTCTTCCAGCAGCACACCGGCCGCAGGATCGTTCTGGCCACCAACGTCGCCGAGACCTCCCTGACCGTCCCCGGCATCAAGTACGTCATCGACCCCGGCTTCGCCCGGATCAGCCGCTACAGCCACCGCACCAAGGTCCAGCGGCTGCCCATCGAGCCGATCAGCCAGGCCAGCGCCAACCAGCGCAAGGGCCGCTGCGGCCGTACCTCCGACGGCATCTGCATCCGGCTGTACTCCGAGGACGACTTCGTCGCCCGCCCGGAGTTCACGGACGCCGAGATCCTGCGGACGAACCTCGCCTCCGTCATCCTCCAGATGACCGCGGCCGGCCTCGGCGACATCGAGAAGTTCCCCTTCATCGACCCGCCGGACCACCGCAACATCCGCGACGGCGTACAGCTGCTCCAGGAGCTGGGCGCGCTGGACCCGGCCCAGAAGGACCCCCGCAAGCGGCTCACGGACACCGGCCGCAAGCTGGCCCAGCTGCCCGTCGACCCCCGCCTGGCCCGGATGGTCCTGGAGGCCGACAAGAACGGCTGTGTCCGCGAGGTCATGGTCATCGCCGCCGCCCTGTCCATCCAGGACCCGCGCGAGCGCCCCGCCGAGAAGCAGACCCAGGCCGACCAGCAGCACGCCCGATTCAAGGACGAGACCAGCGACTTCCTCGCCTATCTGAACCTGTGGCGGTACATCCGCGAGCAGCAGCGCGAGCGCGGCTCGTCGTCCTTCCGCCGGATGTGCAAGCAGGAGTACCTGAACTTCCTGCGCATTCGCGAATGGCAGGACATCTACACCCAGCTGCGCACGGTCGCCAAGCAGATGGGCATCCATCCGAACGAGGACGACGCCCCGGCCGACCGGATCCACGTCTCCCTCCTCGCCGGCCTCCTCTCCCACATCGGGATGAAGGACGTGAAGGACGGCAACAAGAACGAGTACCTGGGCGCCCGCAACGCCAAGTTCGCGATCTTCCCGGGCTCGGCACTGTTCAAGAAGCAGCCGAAGTTCGTGATGTCGGCCGAGCTGGTGGAGACGAGCCGGCTCTGGGCCCGGGTCAACGCCAAGATCGAGCCGGAGTGGGTCGAGCCGCTGGCCGGGCACCTGCTCAAGCGGACGTACAGCGAACCGCACTGGGAGAAGGACCAGGCGGCCGTGATGGCGTACGAGAAGGTCACGCTGTACGGCGTCCCGATCGTCGCCCAGCGGAAGGTGAACTACGGCCGGATCGACCCGGAGGTCTCCCGCGAGCTGTTCATCCGCAACGCCCTCGTGGAGGGCGACTGGCGCACGCACCACAAGTTCTTCGCCGACAACCGCAAGCTGCTCAGCGAGGTCGAGGAGCTGGAGCACCGCGCCCGGCGCCGGGACATCGTGGTCGACGACGACACGCTCTTCGACTTCTACGACCAGCGGGTGCCCGAACACGTCGTCTCCGGCGCCCACTTCGACTCCTGGTGGAAGCGGAAGCGCCAGGAGCAGCCGGACTTCCTGGACTTCGAGCGGGAGATGCTCATCCGGGAGTCGGCGGAGGCGGTCACCAAGGCCGACTATCCCGACACCTGGCGGCAGGGCCAGCTGAAGTTCCGGGTGACGTACCAGTTCGAGCCGGGTGCGGACGCCGACGGTGTGACGGTCCACATCCCGCTCCAGGTCCTCAACCAGGTCACGGACGAGGGCTTCGACTGGCAGATCCCGGGCCTGCGCGAGGAGGTGGTGACGGAGCTGATCCGCTCCCTGCCGAAGCCGATCCGCCGCAACTACGTACCGGCGCCGAACTACGCGAAGGCGTTCCTGGAGAAGGCGGTGCCCCTCCAGGAGCCGCTGACCGTCACGATGGCCCGCGAGCTGAAGCGGATGGTCGGCGTTCCGTTCGAGGCGGACGACTTCGACTGGGCCAAGGTCCCCGACCACCTGAAGATCACCTTCAGGATCGTCGACGAGCGGCGCCGGAAGCTGGCCGAGGACAAGGACCTGGAGGCGCTCAAGCTGCGCCTGAAGCCGAAGGCGCGCCAAGCCCTCTCCCAGGCCGCGGCGGCGACCGCGTCCCGCGAGGGCGGGGAGTCACTGGAGCGCAAGGGCCTCACGGACTGGACGATCGGCACCCTCACCCGGGTCTTCGAGACACGCCGGGCCGGCCAGCCGGTGAAGGCGTACCCGGCGCTGGTGGACGACGGCGACACGGTCTCCGTCCGCCTCTTCGACACGGAGGAGGAGCAGGCGGAGGCCATGTGGAAGGGCACCCGCCGGCTGATCCTGCGCAACATCCCGGTGAATCCCGCGAAGTTCGCATCCGAGAAGCTGACGAACGCCCAGAAACTCGCCCTCTCGGCCAACCCCCACGGCTCGATCCAGGCCCTGTTCGACGACTGCGCGATGGCCGCGGCGGACAAGCTGATCGCTGACTTCGGGGGGCCGGCGTGGGACGAGGAGTCGTACCGGAAGCTGTACGACAAGGTGCGCGCCGAGATCGTGGACACCACGGTCCGTACGGTCGCCCAGGTGCAGCAGGTCCTCGCCGCCTGGCAGGCCTGTGAGCGGCGCCTGAAGGCCGTCAGCAGCCCCGCGCTGCTCGCAAACCTGACGGACGTCCGCAAGCAGCTGGACGCCCTCGTGAAGCCCGGTTTCGTCACCTGGGCGGGCATACGGCGCCTGCCCGACCTGATGCGCTACCTGGTGGCCGCCGACCGCCGCCTCCAGCAGATGGCGACGAACGTCCAGCGGGACACGACCCGCATGGAGAAGGTCCACGAGATGCAGGACGAGTACGCCTGGCTCCTGGAACAGCTCCCGAAGGGCCGCCCGGTCCCGCCCGCCGTCCTGGACATCCGCTGGATGCTGGAGGAGTTGCGGGTCAGCTACTTCGCCCACGCGCTGGGCACGGCGTACCCCGTCTCCGACAAGCGGATCGTCAAGGCGATCGACGCGGCCGTCCCGTAACCGGACCCGTACGGAGGGTGAGTTCGACCAGGGCCCTCACCCTCCTGTACAGTCTCTTCTCGCAGCGCAACGCACGAACAAGCGCCGCGAAACCTGGTCCTGTGGAGCAGTTTGGAGTGCTCGCCACCCTGTCAAGGTGGAGGCCGCGGGTTCAAATCCCGTCAGGACCGCATCTAGGCCGAGGCCCGCATCCCGCAAGGGACAGCGGGCCTCAGTCATACCCCCCACCAGACCAACGCACAGGCCGCGCCCTCGGCGAAGCCGCAGTCGAACACAGCAAATCCCGTCAGGACCGCGCCATTGACCGAGGCCCGCATCCCCCAACGGACAGCGGGCCTCAGTCATACCCCCACCAGACCAACGCAGAGGCCGCGCCCGCGGCGAAGCCGCAATCGAACACAGCAAATCCCGTCAGGACCGCACAGACGACCGAGGCCCGCATCCCGCGAGGGACAGCGGGCCTCAGTCATACCCCCACGAGGCCAACGCACAGGCCGCGCCCTCGGCGAAGCCGCAGTCGAACACAGCAAATCCCGTCAGGACCGCGCCATTGACCGAGGCCCGCATCCCCCAACGGACAGCGGGCCTCAGTCATACCCCCACCAGACCAACGCACAGGCCGCGCCCTCGGCGAAGCCGCAGTCGAACACAGCAAATCCCGTCAGGACCGCGCAAACGACCGAGGCCCGCATCCCGCAAGGGACAGCGGGCCTCAGTCATACCCCCCACCAGACCAACGCACAGGCCGCGCCCGCGGCGAAGCCGCAATCGAACACAGCAAATCCCGTCAGGACCGCACAAACGACCGAGGCCCGCATCCCCCAACGGACAGCGGGCCTCAGTCATACCCCCACCAGACCAACGCAGAGGCCGCGCCCGCGGCGAAGCCGCAATCCGGTACAGCAGATCCCGTCAAGACCGCCGTCTACGCCGAGGCCCGCATCCCGCAACGGACAGCGGGCCTCAGTCATGTCGCCCGGCGGGGGAAATCAGCCCGTCCGGCGTTTGAGGACGAGACCCGCCAGGGCCGATGGGGGTCTGGGGCGCAGCCCCCAGGGGGCACCCCCGGCGCCGGCACCCGACAGCCCGGCCGAGCCGGCGGAGCCGCTTGGCGTCTTGACGGCGTCACATTCCCTCGGTACTCAGGGAGCAGGGCTCGTTCCCCCTGTGCGGCCCCTGGAGGTGGCGTATGGCGGCGTCGGTCAGGCATGAGACGCGGGCGCTTCTGAGGGCGCATCTGTCGGCCGCCTCCTCCTACCGGCATCTCACCCGCCACTGCCCCATCTGCCACCACCTGCTGCGGCTGGCGATGGACGCCGCCCCACGGGCCCAGGAGGCCGAGCGGGAGACTCCCGAGGACGGCGAAGCCCCTCGTCACGCGTGACCTCCGCCGGCCCAACCGCCGTACAGGCGTGGGACTCTGAGGCACGCGCACCGCCCGGACGCCCCTCTAACGCATGCGACCCGCAGCCAACAAGCGTCCGGGCGTGTGACGGGAGTCACCGCATGAGTTTTTGAAACAGCGGTACTTACCCCCTTCATACAACGGGTCAATTTAATATGTGCAATTGCACCGCTCCCAGGAGTCGCGCACAGCCGTTCCGACACCCCTCCCCAGACTCCGACAAGGACGCTCACAAGCGCCGCTCACACTCCCCGACCTGCGCACAAAAAAGATCGCGCTGGACCCGGCGGAGTCCAGCGCGATCGACGACGCACCCTGTGTCGCTTGCCTACAACGTTCTCTTCGGCCTGGGCGAGGGGCCTGTTGGGGCAGGTCCCGCGTCGCTTGGAGCTAGGGTTCGGGCGCCTCGGCCAGTTGGGGGACCGACCGTCTTGCCCGGTTATGCAGTTGTTCAGGCCTCGCTGCGCTGCTGCGGGATGCCCGCGAGCAGAGCGCGGACCTCGGCCTCGCGGTAGCGGCGGTGCCCGCCGAGCGTGCGGATGGACGTGAGCTTGCCGGCCTTCGCCCACCGCGTGACCGTCTTGGGGTCGACGCGGAACATGGTGGCGACCTCAGCCGGGGTCAGCAGCGGCTCGGCATCAGGGGTGCGAGCGGTCATGAGCGGCCTCCTCGGGAGAACCGAACCTTCTCGGTTCTTTCCTCTAAATTCTGCACCTTGACCCGCGTTGCCCGAAATGGCGGACGCGAGTCGAGTCGGTTATAGGACGAACGGCTTGTCCTCGGCACTACAACTACACCATCTGTCCAGCCGCGTCGGCCAAACCGATGGAATTGCCCTCCCAGGTGTTCATCAGCGACGGAAGCCGATGGACCATGCCATAGCGGACAGTCACGCCACTGTGACGATCAGTCACAGGACGATCAGGAGTCACCAGACCCCCCAAAGCGTGCAATGCTGAGAATCCGCCCACCATGGAGCACAGTTGGGCGGATGGAGCCTTCCCCGGACTCCTTGTCCTATTTTGGCACGAGGGGTGCCAAGAGGCGCAAGGGCCGGGTAAGTGCCGTCCATCACCCTTGAGACAGAAGTCCCAGATCGAGGCCAACGTCCCGTCAGGTGGTCTAAGCGAGTAGAACGTACGTCCTCTGTCACCGATTTGACCGTGACGTACGTCACTCAGTTCGCGGAGCGCCGGTCCCGTACCGCCCGCCACCGCTCCACCAGCCGCCCGTACGCCTCCCCGGCGGCCTCCCCGTCCCCCTGGCGCAGCGCCTCGATCCCGGCCGCCACGTCCGCCGCCGAGTGATCGTCCTCCAGCTCGCCGGCCGGCAGCACGTGCACCAGGCCGCCGTAGTCCAGCTCCACCAGCGAGCGCGGGTGGAACTCCTCCAGCCAGCGGCCGACGTCCACCAGACCGTCGATCAGCGGGCCCTCCTCGACGGTGTCCCTCAGCGTGCGCAGCGCCCGCGCCACCCGGCGCCGGGCCTGCACCATCGGGGTGCGGTAGCGCAGCGCCGGCGGCACGTCGGCGGTCCCCTTGTCGTACCGCCGCTCCTCGTCCGAGACCAGCACGAACCAGTTCAGCGGCACCTGCCAGGTCGCCGTGCGGATCCAGGGACGGGCGTCGGGGTTGCGGGCCAGCCAGCGCTCGTAGTCCTGGGCGGCCTGCCGGCGCACCACCGGCGGCAGCACCGCGTCCAGCACCGGCGGGGGCAGCTCCTCGGCCAGCTCCTCCAGGGCCTGCCAGCCGCGCAGCCGGGTCCGCCAGGGGCACACGCAGACCACCCCGTCGACCTCCAGCACGAAGGCGTCGCTGCTCTCGTGCACCGGCACCGCGATCGGCGGGATGGGCAGCAGGTCGGCCAGGGAGCGACGCAGTTCGTCCTGGTACGAGGGGCGGTCGGGGCGGCGGGCGTAGCGCGCCCAGTGCCCGCGCTCCGGCTCCGGGAAGGCGCCCAGCGGCTCGTACACGCGCAGGTACGCGGCATAGGGGACGACCACGGAGGACACCTTCGGCACGCCTGCTCCCTCCCCATCGGACCCGGCTCGAAACCACTGCAAATCGTGCCACGCGCATACGTGCGGAGCGGGCCCTGGCGAGTGATCCTGAACACTGCGCGGATGGTGAGGGAGCCGAGGCTCTACGCTCATGCCACGGCTCCCCGCCACCCGCACGGGGACCGACCCCACTCGCCGCTAGTACACAGGAGTCACCACAGTGACCGACGTAACCGGCGCGCCTGCCGATGTCCTGCACACCCTGTTCCACTCGGACCAGGGCGGCCATGAGCAGGTCGTGCTCTGCCAGGACCGCGCCAGCGGCCTCAAGGCCGTGATCGCCATCCACTCCACCGCCCTGGGCCCCGCCCTCGGCGGCACGCGCTTCTACCCGTACGCGACCGAGGCCGAGGCCGTCGCCGACGCCCTGAACCTCGCGCGCGGGATGTCGTACAAGAACGCCATGGCCGGTCTCGACCACGGCGGTGGCAAGGCCGTGATCATCGGCGACCCGGAGCGCGACAAGACCGAGGAGCTGCTCCTCGCCTACGGCCGCATGGTCGCCTCCCTCGGCGGTCGCTACGTCACCGCGTGCGACGTCGGCACGTATGTCGCCGACATGGACGTGGTGGCCCGCGAGTGCCGCTGGACCACCGGCCGCTCCCCCGAGAACGGCGGCGCCGGCGACTCCTCCGTACTCACCGCCTTCGGGGTCTACCAGGGCATGCGCGCCTCCGCCCAGCACCTGTGGGGCGATCCCTCGCTGCGCGGCCGCAAGGTCGGCATCGCCGGTGTCGGCAAGGTCGGCCGTCACCTGGTGAAGCACCTGCGGGACGAGGGCGCCGAGGCCGTCATCACGGACGTCCGCGTGGACGCCGTCCAGCGGATTCTGGAGCAGTACCCCGCGGGGGTGACGGCCGTCGCCGACACCGAGGAGCTGATCCGGGTCGAGGGGCTGGACATCTACGCCCCCTGCGCCCTCGGCGGCGCCCTGAACGACGACAGCGTCCCGGTGCTCACCGCCAGGGTGGTCTGCGGTGCGGCCAACAACCAGCTGGCCCACCCGGGTGTGGAGAAGGACCTCGCCGACCGCGGGATCCTCTACGCGCCGGACTACGTGGTGAACGCCGGCGGGGTGATCCAGGTGGCCGACGAGCTGCACGGGTTCGACTTCGACCGGTGCAAGGCGAAGGCGGCGAAGATCTTCGACACCACGCTGGCCATATTCGCACGTGCGAAGGACGACGGGATTCCGCCGGCCGCCGCGGCCGACCGGATCGCCGAGCAGCGGATGGCCGACGCCCGCGTGAGCCGGGCCGCGCACTGAGCCGGTCGCACACATGAGCGGTACCCGTCGGCGGGAACTTAGAGAGAACTCTCACTTCCACCGGCGGGTCGTTCCCCGATAAGTGGTTAAAATCGCCACTGACCAGCGAGGACAGGGCGCCTCGAAGGTCTTGGGCACACGCGCGTGCTGCGGGCGACGTACCGTATGGGCGCGGGCTCAGGTACCGTGGAAGCCCTACGGACCGGCCTCTCCATGGAGAGTCCGTTCCAGATCATGAACGCGTGTCAGACTCTGGGGCCGTCGAGCCCCGTCGTTGAGGGGGTCGAGCCATGGGGCGCGGCCGGGCCAAGGCCAAGCAGACGAAGGTCGCCCGCCAGCTGAAGTACAACAGCGGCGGGACGGACCTCTCACGCCTGGCCGAGGAGCTGGGCGCATCGACGTCGAACCAGTCGCCGAACGGCGACCGCTTCACGGACGATGAGCATGACGACGACGACCTGTACTCCCGCTACGCCGACCTCTATGAGGACGACGACGAGGACGAGGACGAAGGTCCCGCACAGCACCGTCGAGGCGCTTGACCTTGCACTGAGCACGAGTCCGGTCGGTGGCACCGCCACCGACCGGCTTCTGTGCTGTCCGCACGGTCAGACCGCGTAGTCTCCCACCAGCTCCGCGCCGGTCGTCTTCTCGCCCCGCTCGGTGATCTCACCGGCGACCCAGGCGTCGACACCCCGGTCGGCCAGCGTCGCGAGGGCGACCTCCGCGGACTCCTCCGGGACGATCGCGATCATGCCGACGCCCATGTTGAGGGTCTTCTCCAGCTCCAGGCGCTCGACGTTCCCGGTCTTCCCGACCAGGTCGAAGATCGCGCCCGGGGTCCAGGTGGAGCGGTCGACCACGGCGTGCAACCCGTCCGGGATCACCCGGGCCAGGTTCGCGGCGAGCCCGCCGCCGGTGATGTGGCTGAACGCGTGCACCTCGGCCGTGCGGGTCAGCGCCAGGCAGTCCAGCGAGTAGATCTTCGTGGGCTCCAGCAGTTCCTCGCCGAGGGTGCGGCCCAGCTCGGCGACCTGAGTCTCCAGGGCCGTCCCGGCACGGTCCAGCAGGACATGGCGGACCAGGGAGTACCCGTTCGAGTGAAGCCCGGAGGACGCCATGGCGATCACGGTGTCGCCCGTGCGGATGCGATCCGCGCCCAGCAGCCGGTCCGCCTCCACGACGCCCGTACCGGCTCCGGCGACGTCGAAGTCGTCCTCGCCCAGCAGGCCCGGGTGCTCGGCCGTCTCACCGCCCACCAGGGCGCAGCCGGCCAGTACACAGCCCTCCGCGATGCCCTTGACGATGGCCGCGACACGCTCGGGGTGCACCTTGCCGACGCAGATGTAGTCGGTCATGAACAGCGGCTCGGCACCGCACACCACGATGTCGTCCATGACCATGGCGACCAGGTCGTGGCCGATGGTGTCGTAGACGCCCATCCGGCGCGCGATGTCGACCTTCGTGCCGACGCCGTCCGTGGCGGAGGCGAGCAGCGGGCGCTCGTAGCGCTTGAGCGCGGAGGCGTCGAAGAGCCCGGCGAAGCCGCCGAGGCCGCCCAGGACCTCGGGGCGCTGGGTCTTCTTCACCCACTCCTTCATGAGCTCTACGGCGCGGTCTCCCGCTTCGATGTCGACGCCCGCGGCTGCGTAGCTGGCACCAGTCGTCTCAGACATGGGGTGAGAACCTTCGTGTCGTACGGCAGAACTTACGGGCGGCGGATCGCGTCGGTCGCCGCGGTCGCGGCCGGACCGGCCGCCAGCTCGGTCTCCAGCAGCTGCTTGCCGAGCAGCTCGGGGTCCGGCAGCTCCATCGGGTACTCGCCGTCGAAGCAGGCGCGGCACAGGTTCGGCTTGGCGATCGTGGTCGCCTCGATCATGCCGTCGATGGAGATGTAGGCCAGGGAGTCGGCGCCGAGGCTGGTGCCGATCTCCTCGATGGTCATGCCGTTGGCGATCAGCTCCGCGCGCGTGGCGAAGTCGATACCGAAGAAGCAGGGCCACTTCACGGGCGGGGAGGAGATCCGGATGTGGACCTCGGCGGCGCCCGCCTCGCGGAGCATGCGCACCAGGGCCCGCTGGGTGTTGCCGCGCACGATCGAGTCGTCCACGACGACCAGGCGCTTGCCCTTGATGACTTCCTTCAGCGGGTTCAGCTTCAGCCGGATGCCCAGCTGGCGGATGGTCTGCGAGGGCTGGATGAAGGTCCGGCCGACGTACGCGTTCTTCACGAGACCCGCGCCGAAGGGGATGCCGGAGGCCTCCGCGTAGCCGATGGCGGCCGGCGTGCCGGACTCCGGGGTCGCTATGACCAGATCGGCCTCTGCGGGGGCTTCCTTGGCCAGCCGGCGGCCCATCTCCACGCGGGAGAGGTAGACGTTCCGGCCGGCGATGTCGGTGTCCGGGCGGGCCAGGTACACGTACTCGAAGACACAGCCCTTGGGCTTCGCTTCCGCGAATCGGGAGCTGCGCAGGCCGTTCTCGTCGATGGCGACGAACTCGCCCGGCTCGATCTCGCGGACGAAGCTGGCGCCGGTGATGTCCAGCGCGGCGGTCTCGGAGGCGACCACCCAGCCGCGCTCCAGCCGGCCGAGGACCAGCGGGCGGATGCCCTGCGGGTCACGGGCGGCGTAGAGGGTGTGCTCGTCCATGAAGACGAGGGAGAAGGCGCCCTTGACCTTCGGGAGCACCGCGTGCGCGGCCTCCTCGATGGTGAGCGGCTTGCCGTCCTCGTCGACCTGGGCGGCCAGCAGGGCCGTCAGCAGGTCGGTGTCGTTGGTCGCCGCGACACGGGTGGAGCGGCTGTTGTTGTCGTTCGGCAGGTCGGCGACCATCTCGGCGAGCTGCGCCGTGTTGACCAGGTTGCCGTTGTGGCCGAGCGCGATCGAGCCGTGCGCGGTGGCACGGAACGTCGGCTGGGCGTTCTCCCACACGGAGGCGCCGGTGGTCGAGTAGCGGGCGTGTCCGACCGCGATGTGACCCTGGAGCGAACCGAGCGAGGTCTCGTCGAAGACCTGGGAGACCAGGCCCATGTCCTTGAAGACGAGGATCTGGGAGCCGTTGCTGACCGCGATTCCCGCGGATTCCTGACCCCGGTGCTGGAGGGCGTAGAGCCCGAAGTACGTGAGCTTTGCGACCTCTTCACCCGGAGCCCAGACGCCGAAGACGCCGCAAGCGTCCTGGGGGCCCTTCTCGCCGGGAAGCAGATCGTGATTGAGTCGACCGTCACCACGTGGCACGCCACCGAGTGTAGGCGAGGTCGACCACTGGTCCGAATTGGGGATACGCGGCCGTAACGGGCCGGGTGGTATGGATCACCTTGGTGGATTCCCCGTTTGCCCTGGTGAGAGCGGTGCGTCACCGGCCGACGGGGGCTGCGGGCGCGCCGTACGGGCTGGTCACGGGCGTCTTCGCCGTGTTCGTGAGTGAGGTGTCGCACATCATCCGGTGGTGCTCCGGCTGAGGTGGACGCGGTCGCCGTCGCCGTCGGTGAGCGTCGCCTTCGCCGCGTCGGCCTTGGCGGTGAGCGTGCCGGTGGTGAGGATGCGCGCGAAGGCGCGCTCGAAGTCCATGCGCTCCTCGGCGCAGGCCATCCTGGTCGTGCGCAGGTCACCGATGGTGATGCGGTCGCCGCGCACGGTGGCGCGGGCGCTGAAGTGGTTGCAGCCCAGGTTGCCGGCCGCCTTGCCGTCCTCGTCGATGCGGAGGCGGGCGGTGGCGGGCGCGTGCCGGGTGGTATCGCCGACGGTGATGCTGTCGACCCGCCAGTCGATCCCGGTCACCGGCTGCTGGACGCTCACCGCTCCACTGTCCGCCTTCACGCTTCCACAGACCACCGTGAACGGAAGAAGCACGGCGGCCACTGCCAGGGTTACGCGCTGCTTGCACCGGTTCATAGTGATTCGACGTACCCCGGCGCGCCCGGGTTCCGGCTACGACATGACCGGCAGCAGCCCCCCGATGTCCGCCCGCTCCCCGCTCGCGCTGACCTCGGCGGCGGCCAGCGCGTCCGCCCAGGCCACGCGGCCGGTGGCGAGCCGCATCCAGGTCAGCGGGTCGGTCTCCACGACGTTGGGCGGGGTGCCCCGGGTGTGCCGGGGGCCCTCGACGCACTGCACGACCGCGTACGGCGGCACCCGCACCTCGGTGGAGCCGCCGGGCGCCTTCACGGCGAGGGCGTCGGCGAGCAGCCGGGTGGTGGCGGCCAGGGCCTGCCGGTCGTACGGCACCTCCAGGCCGGGGACGGCGGCGTTCAGGTCGTCGGTGTGGACGGCGAGTTCGAGGGCGCGGGTGACGAGGTAGTCGTCCAGCGCCAGGGCGCCCGCGCTGGTGTCCAGCAGCCGGTTGCCGGGGTGTTCGTCCAGCAGGGCGCGCAGGCTCCGGTCGACGTCGGCGAGGTAGGCGCCGAGGTCCGGGTGGGCGGCGGTCAGGCCCCGGGTGAAGTCGTCGATGTGGCCGGCGCGCGGCCCGGTGGAGAACGGCCACTCGACCACGGTGACGGTCGGCCGGGGCGGGGCGGGCAGCTCCAGGGCCCGGTGCACGGCGGTGACCCCCATGCCGACGTGCGCGATCAGGTCCCGTACGGTCCAGGCGCCGAGCCGGGTCGGCAGGGCGAGCTGCTCCGGGGTGAGGCCGCGCACGGCCTCCCGTACGTTGCCGAGCTGGGCGAAGACCGCGGCTCGGGTCTTGGCGGGGTCGTAGCTGCGGGGACGCTTCTTGGCCGGTGGCATGACAGCGACCTTATGCCCGCCGGGAGCGGGGTTTCAGCGAGGTGCCGGAAGCCGTTCTCGATCCGGCGAAGGCCCCGCCCGGCTGTTCGGGCAGGGCCTTCGCGCGGCGCGGCGGTTACGCCAGCCCCGCCCGTTGGGCGACCGTGGCGAGGGTGACCCGGTTCGACGCGCGGAGCTTCCGCTTCAGCGCGGTGATGTGGGTCTTCACCGTGGTGACGCCGACGGTCAGCCGCTCGGCTATGTCGGCGTTGGGAAGGCCGGTGGCGACGAGGGTGAGGACCTCACGCTCGCGCCGGGTCAGGTCGGACAGCGACGGCTCGGCGAGCACGGGTTCCGCCCCGCCGGTGAGGTGCCGGGCCAGGACGGCGTGACTGCCGCGCGGGGTGCAGATGACCCCGCCGGCCGCGAGGACCCGTACCGCCTGGGCCAGCAGCGCGGGCGCGCTGTCCTTGAGCAGGAACCCGGCCGCGCCGCCGCGCAGGGCCGCCTCCAGTTGCTCGCCGACGTCGAAGGCGGTGAGCACGGCCACCGGCGGCGGCTCGGGCAGCTCACGTATCGACGCCAGTGGACTGAGCCCGTCGGGCGCGGGCGTCACCATGTCGAGCAGTACGACGTCGGGCGCCGTCTCCCGGACGGCGGCCAGGGCCCCCGCGCTGGTCCGGACGGAAACCTCCATGTCGTCCTCGGCCGCCAGCAACCGCCGCAGCGCCTCCCTTACTAATGCCTGGTCGTCCACGACAAGTACACGAATCATCTTGCCCCCGTGGTGCTTCGCGGATCTGACACGGCCTCAAGTAGGAGTGTCTGCTCCTCCTTGAGGTCGATGTCCAGATCTGCACTGCCTGTGATGCTGAGTCTCGATCATAGGCACAACGGGGGACCACAAGGGGGATACCAGCACATTCCAGGATGCGTCGACCATCCGTATCCCCTGCCTTTCGGATCCCTTCCGTGGAGAAATGCGCGTTCGCATTCGGCCCTGCCGCCTGCTCAATTCACGGAGGAACAGTTTTGAATCGAAGAATCACCCGCGCGTCCGTGACCCTGACCTCGTCCGCCGCGCTGGCCCTCGCGGGGACGCTGGCCGTATCGGCGCCCGCCCACGCGACGTACTACAGCGGGGGCATGCCCACGCGGTCGTTCAGCGTGAAGACCGTCGGTATCAACGACGAGTGGGTCAAGTACTTCGACACCGGTCGCGGCAACTGGAACAGCGCCGGTGTCGGCGCGAGCATCAAGCGCAAGTCCACCGCCAAGCCGAGCTTCACGGCCGGCAACTACAGCGCCAGCTGGTACGGCCTGTACGCGCCGTCCGGGACACGGGCGCACCGGTCCTTCCAGATCAAGGTCAACGCCAGGACCCTCTGGCGGGACACCGGGACCATCGCCAAGTACGACAAGTACGTCCGGAGCACCACCACGCACGAGCTGGGGCACGCGCTGAGCCTCGCCGACAACCCGAACACGAACAAGGTCTCGCTGATGAAGCACAGCCGGGACCGCGCGAGGGTGCAGACGCCGCAGCCCTATGACAAGTCCGAGGTGAAGAGGATCTACCGATGACCGCCAGACGGAACATTCTCATCACGGGGACGGCGGCGCTCGCCGCGTTCGCCGCCGTCGGCTGCTCCGCTGACGGCTCCTCCACCAAGGGCGCCGCGTCCGGGGCCGCTTCGGACACCGTGGCCTATCACGCGGACTACCCCCAGTACGCCTCGCTCGACGCCGTCCTCCAGAAGTCCGACGCCGTCGTCGAGGGAACCGTGGTCGGCAGCCGGGTGCGGAACATGCTGCCCGACGCGCCCGCCGGCACCGACCCCGCCACCAACCCGCAGGCCGGCCTGTCGCCCGCCGAGGCCAAGGAGGCCAAGAAGGCCGCCGAGGCGGACCCGGTCGTCATCACCGTCTCCAAGGTGAAGGTCACCCGGGCGCTCGCCGGGAACGTGTCCGTCGGCGACACCATCGAGGTCGCCCAGCTCGGCGGCACCTACCGGGGCGTCACGTACCAGGAGAAGGACACCACCCTGCTCGCCAGGGGCGGTCAGCGGTACGTGCTGATGCTCGCCGAGCACGGCAAGAACCCGTACGACCTGCTCAACCCGGAGCAGGCGCTCTACACCGTCACGGCGGACGGCACGGTCAAGGCCGCGTCGGTCGGCGGCTTCGGCCACGCGGGCAAGGTCGACCAGCTGGCCGCCAAGGCGGACCGGATCACCAAGAACCGCACGCGGTAAGCGCACCACAGCGGCCACACGGCCACGCCTGCCCCACCAGCCGGCGCGCCACGGACGACGATCCGTGGCGCGCCGGCGCCGTCGTCACCGGCCTCGCGGTGCCAGCCCGAGAGCCTCGCGCACGCCCGGGCTCAGAGCCACCCCGTTGTCCCGCGCGGCGACCGCCGTACCGTCCTCGACCGCGTACCAGCCCTGCGTGGTGTTCACCAGGACATAGCGTCCGCCGTCGGCCTTCTCCAGCAGGAACACGTACTCCTTCCCGGAGGTGAGCGCGGCGGTCTCGGGACCGGTCCCGGGCGTCGTGTAGGACAGCCGGACGGAATCGCCCGGTGTCCCGCCCTTGGCGCTCGCCACCACCTTCGCCGTGGCCACCGTCACGCGGGCGTCGTCGACGGTCTCCTCGTGCCCGGCGCCGAGCCGCGCCCGCACGATCAGGCTCGCCGCTCCTTCCAGCTCGGCGGTGCTGCCGAAGTAGGGCTCGTCGGCGACGACGCCGCCCGAGGCCTCGCCCGGACCCGCCGGACCGGCCTTCGGCCCGGCCGTACGGCTGCCCGGCCCGGCCGGGTCGCTGTGCAGGCCGGCGAGCGTGACACCGCCGAGGGCGACGGCGGCACCGCAGGCGACCGCGGCGATCAGGGCGCCCCGCCGGGGGGACCGGCGGGCGGGCGCGGACGGCGTGGCGCCGGCGGATCCGACCAGCGCCGTGAGTTCGTCGGCGGCGCGCGCCGACAGGCCCTCGCGCACCGTGGCCGGGACCGGGTTCGCCTTCTCGATCAGAGACTTCACACGCATCACACTGGCTCCTGAGGCAGGTCGTATACGGCGCGGAACGCTTTGCGTGCCCGGTGCAGCCGGACCCAGACCGCGGACGCGCTGCATCCGAGGACCTCACCGGCTTCGGCGGCGCTGAGCCCGTCCCAGTAGCTCAGCAGCAGGACCTCGCGGTGAGCGGACGGAAGCCGGTCGAGGGCGTCGAGGACGGCGTCGTCCCGCTCGGACGCGGGAGCGCGGCCCACCGCGTCGGCGATGGTGCGGTGCAGTTCCGTCAGGCGGGCCCTGGAGCGGTGGTGGTTGCTCAGCAGGTTGCGCGCGGTGACGAACAGCCAGCCGCTGCCCACGTCCTGACCGATGGTCATGCGCTCCCACGCGGTGCGGAAGACCTCGGCGGTCAGTTCCTCCGCCGCCTCGCGGTCGCCCGACCGCCGGTGCACGAAGGCACACACGCGCGCGTGCTCACGGACGTACAAGTCCGTGAAGCGTGCGGCGCGGTCACGGTCGCTCCGTGTCTGCAAGGTCTCCACACCGCATATATGTCGTGGGCCGGGCGCATCCTTACGGACCCGTGCGAAGACTTTCACCGGACTCCTGTCGCCGTGCACGCGGACGCCCCCGCCCGGACCGCGTCCGGACGGGGGCGTCGTCGTACGACCCGAGGGGCTCCGCTACGCCAGCAGCGCCGGGATGGTGCCCTCGTGGGCCTCGCGCAGCTCGGCGAGGGAGAGGGTGAACTCGCCCTGGACCTCCACCGCGTCGCCGTCCACGACACCGATACGGGTGACCGGCAGGCCGCGCGCGCCGCACATGTCGTTGAAGCGGACCTCCTCCGAGCGCGGCACGGCGACGACCGCGCGGCCGGCCGACTCGGAGAACAGGAAGGTGAAGGCGTCCAGGCCGTCGGGTACGACCAGACGCGCGCCCTTTTCGCCGAGCAGCGCGGACTCGACCACGGCCTGGATCAGACCGCCGTCGGACAGGTCGTGCGCGGAGTCGATCATGCCGTCGCGGGAGGCGGAGATCAGGATCTCGGCCAGCAGGCGCTCGCGCTCCAGGTCCACCTGCGGGGGCAGACCGCCCAGGTGGTCGTGGATCACCTGGGACCAGGCCGAGCCGCCGAACTCCTCGCGGGTGTCGCCGAGGAGGTAGAGCAGCTGACCCTCCTCCTGGAAGGCGACCGGGGTGCGGCGGGCGACGTCGTCGATCACGCCGAGCACGGCCACCACCGGGGTCGGGTGGATGGCGGCCTCGCCGGTCTGGTTGTAGAGCGAGACGTTGCCGCCGGTCACCGGGGTGCCCAGCTGCCGGCAGCCGTCCGCGAGACCGCGCACGGCCTCCGCGAACTGCCACATCACCGCCGGGTCCTCGGGCGAGCCGAAGTTCAGGCAGTCGGAGACGGCCAGCGGCTTGGCACCGGTGGTCGCCACGTTCCGGTAGGCCTCGGCCAGGGCCAACTGGGCGCCCGTGTACGGGTCGAGCTTGGCGTAGCGGCCGTTGCCGTCCGTCGCGATGGCGACGCCGAGACCGGTCTCCTCGTCCACACGGATCATGCCGGAGTCCTCCGGCTGGGCGAGGACGGTGTTGCCCTGCACGAAGTGGTCGTACTGGGACGTGATCCACTTCTTGGAGGCCTGGTTCGGGGAGCCGACCAGCTTCAGGACCTGGTCCTTCAGCTCCTCGCCCGTCTCCGGGCGGGGCAGCTTGTTCGCGTCGTCGGCCTGGAGGGCGTCCTGCCACTCGGGGCGCGCGTAGGGACGCTCGTAGACCGGGCCCTCGTGCGCGACCGTGCGCGGGTTGACGTCGACGATCTTCTCGCCGTGCCAGAAGATCTCCAGCCGGTCGCCGTCGGTGACCTCACCGATGACGGTGGCGATGACGTCCCACTTCTCGCAGATCTCCAGGAAGCGGTCGACCTTGTCGGGCTCCACGACCGCGCACATGCGCTCCTGCGACTCGCTCATGAGGATCTCCTCGGGCGAGAGCGTGGAGTCGCGCAGCGGGACGTCGTCCAGGGTGACGCGCATGCCGCCGGAGCCGTTGGAGGCCAGCTCGGAGGTGGCGCAGGACAGACCGGCCGCGCCGAGGTCCTGGATGCCGACGACCAGCTTCTCCCGGAACGCCTCCAGGGTGCACTCGATGAGCAGCTTCTCCTGGAAGGGGTCGCCGACCTGCACGGCGGGCCGCTTCGAGGGCTTGGCGTCGTCGAAGGTCTCGCTCGCCAGGATCGACGCGCCGCCGATGCCGTCGCCGCCGGTCCGGGCGCCGTACAGGACGACCTTGTTGCCCGCGCCGGATGCCTTCGCGAGGTGGATGTCCTCGTGCCGCATCACACCGATGGCACCGGCGTTGACCAGCGGGTTGCCCTGGTAGCAGGCGTCGAAGACGACCTCGCCGCCGATGTTGGGCAGGCCCAGGCAGTTGCCGTAGCCGCCGATGCCCGCGACGACGCCCGGCAGGACGCGCTTGGTGTCGGGGTGGTCGGCCGCGCCGAAGCGCAGCGGGTCGACCACCGCGACCGGGCGGGCACCCATCGCGATGATGTCGCGGACGATGCCGCCGACACCCGTGGCCGCGCCCTGGTAGGGCTCGACGTACGACGGGTGGTTGTGCGACTCGACCTTGAAGGTGACCGCGTAGCCCTGGCCGACGTCCACCACACCGGCGTTCTCGCCGATGCCGACGAGCAGCGCGTCGCTCTGCGGCGCCTTCTCGCCGAACTGGCGCAGGTGGACCTTGGAGGACTTGTACGAGCAGTGCTCGGACCACATGACCGAGTACATGGCGAGTTCGGCGCCGGTCGGGCGGCGGCCGAGGATCTCCACCACCCGCTCGTACTCGTCCTTCTTCAGACCGAGTTCGGCCCAGGGCAGCTCGACGTCGGGGGTCGCGGCCGCGTGCTCGACCGTGTCCAGAGGCGTCCGGCTCATGCGTTGACCAGCTTCTTGAGGATCGAGGTGAAGAACGGGAGCCCGTCGGTACGGCCCGTACCGATCAGCGGCTCGACGGCGTGCTCCGGGTGCGGCATGAGGCCGACGACGTTCCCGGCCTCGTTCGTGATGCCGGCGATGTCGTTGAGCGAGCCGTTCGGGTTGAAGTCGAGGTACCGGAAGACGACCCGGCCCTCGGCCTCCAGCTTGTCCAGCGTGTACTGGTCGGCGACGTACCGGCCGTCCATGTTCTTCAGCGGGATGTGGATCTCCTGGCTCCGGCGGAAGTCGCCGGTCCAGGAGGTCTCCGCGTTCTCCACCCGCAGCTTCTGGTCGCGGCAGATGAAGTGGAGGTGGTCGTTGCCGAGCATCGCGCCCGGGAGGAGGTGGGCCTCGGTGAGGATCTGGAAGCCGTTGCAGATGCCGAGGACCGGCAGTCCGGCCTTCGCCTGCTCGACGAGCGGCTCCATCACCGGCGAGAAGCGGGCGATGGCGCCGGCCCGCAGGTAGTCGCCGTAGGAGAAACCGCCGCACAGCACGACGGCGTCGACCTGCTTGAGGTCCTTGTCCTTGTGCCAGAGGGCGACCGGTTCCGCCCCGGCGATACGGATAGCGCGCTGGGTGTCCCGGTCGTCGAGGCTGCCCGGGAAAGTGACGACGCCAATACGAGCGGTCACTTGGCCGCCTCCGCGACTTCATCGACCCGGACCGTGAAGTCCTCGATCACGGTGTTGGCGAGGAAGGATTCCGCAAGATCGCGGATGCGGGCGAGCGCGGCCTCGTCGACCGGCCCGTCGACTTCCAGTTCGAAACGCTTTCCCTGACGTACGTCCGAGATCCCTTGGAAACCCAGGCGCGGCAGCGCACGCTGGACCGCCTGGCCCTGGGGGTCGAGGATCTCCGGCTTGAGCATGACGTCGACTACGACGCGTGCCACTGGCACTCCCGGTGTGTGGTGCTGAGCAGGTTCCTTCAGACTACCCGCACAAAATTTCTACGCGAGTAGAGTTGGAGGAAAGTACGTGAGGCGCATCACGATCGGGTGTCGAAGCCACACACCCGTGAAAAGTTCTGGGAAAGTTCCACAGTCCGTCCGTCACACCTATTGCGCCCGGACACGCGGACGGATTTAGTCGGGCTTCACTTTGCATTGCCGGGCACTGTACAAATGAATTGGCAATAGCCGATACTCGGCACGTCGTCGGCGTTGAGCTGTAAGGACGTGCTGCACGAAGGGACCGATATTCGTGGCGCAAAAGGTCGTGGTCACTCTCTTTGACGACATCGACGGCTCGGAAGCGGCGGAGACGATCGCCTTCGGACTCGACGGCAAGTCGTACGAGATCGACCTGAACGAAAGCAACGCCGAGAAACTGCGCAAGGTGCTCGCGCCCTACGTCGAGGCCGGCCGCAAGCGGTCGCGGTCCGGCAAGGCGTACAAGCAGACGGAGGTCGCCCCCGACCCGGCGGCCGTCCGCGCCTGGGCCCAGGCCAACAAGATGGACGTCCCGGCCCGCGGACGCATCCCGAAGAAGGTCTACGAGGCGTTCAGCGCCGCGCAGTGAGCCCGCGAAGGGGCGAGTCCCCAGGGCCCGTCAGAGGACCCTGGGGACCGTGCACTTGGGGCATACGGGGCCTTGAGGGGAACCGACTTGCGCTACCCCCCTGCTGATCAGCTAATGTCTGGGACACGCCGAGGGGCGAGGCCGACAGGCCGATCCCGAAGGCCGTGCGGGTGTAGTTCAGTAGTAGAACATCCCCCTTCCAGGGGGAAGGCGCAGTGTGCGATTCCTGTCACCCGCTCTGCACCGCCGACACGACCACGCTTGTGGATCAGGTAGGCTGGTGCTCGCACCGATCGGTGGGAGCCGATCGGCAGCAGTGCGGACGTAGCTCAGTTGGTAGAGCGCAACCTTGCCAAGGTTGAGGTCGCGAGTTCGAGCCTCGTCGTCCGCTCGGGAATGAGACCCCGGTCCACTGGACCGGGGTCTTTTCGTCGTCCGGCCAGGCCTCTCTGACATTTGTCATGCCCAGCGGTGATACCGCGCACTGCCGGCCGGGTCGCCCCGCCGGGACGCTGGTGTCATGGACATCGACGGACACGAGCACGTGATCGAGGTCACCGACCTCAGGCGTGTCTACGGGGGCGGGTTCGAGGCCGTACGCGGAATCACCTTCTCCGTGGCGCGCGGGGAGATCTTCGCCCTGCTGGGCACCAACGGCGCCGGAAAGACCTCCACGGTCGAACTGCTGGAAGGACTCGCCGCACCGGCCGGCGGCCGGGTCCGGGTCCTCGGCCACGACCCCTGCCGCGAGCGGGCCGCCGTACGGCCCCGCACCGGCGTCATGCTCCAGGAGGGCGGCTTCCCCGCCGAGCTGACCGTCGCGGAGACCACCCGGATGTGGGCGGACTGCACGACCGGCGCCCGGCCGGTCGTGAGTGGGCCGAGGGGCCGCGCCCGGAGCGGAACGAGCCATGGGGCGGCGGAGGTGCTGGAGCTGGTGGGGCTCGCGGGCAAGCGGGGCGTGCGGGTCAAGCAGCTGTCCGGCGGGGAGCGGCGGCGCCTCGACCTGGCGCTCGCCCTGCTCGGCGACCCCGAGGTGCTGTTCCTCGACGAGCCGACGACCGGGCTCGACGCCGAGGGCCGCCGCGACACCTGGGCGCTGGTGCGCCGGCTGCGGGACGCCGGCACCACCGTGCTGCTCACCACGCACTACCTGGAGGAGGCCGAGGGCCTCGCCGACCGGCTCGCCATCCTGCACGAGGGCCGTATCGCCGCCTCCGGCACCCCGGCCGAGGTCACCGCCGGCCGCCCCTCCCGGATGTCCTTCGAACTGCCCGACGGCTACTTCCTCGGCGACCTTCCGCCCCTCGGCGACCTCGGCGTCTGCGGGCACGAGACCGACGGCCGGGTCGTACGGCTGCGCACCCGCGAACTCCAGCGGACCGCCACCGCCGTGCTCGTCTGGGCCGAGCGGGCCGGCGTCGAACTGCGCGCCCTGGACGTGCGCTCGGCCTCGCTGGAGGAAGCCTTCCTCGGGATCGCGCGGGAGCAGGAGGCGGCGGCATGAGCGGCCTTTCTCCCGGCACCCTCACGCCCTCCGTACGGCGGCTTCGGGGGCTGGCACGGGCCGAGCTGGCCCTCCTCGGCCGCAACCGCGGGGTCGTGTTCACCGCGCTCGTCGTACCCCTCGCGCTGCCGTTCAGCGTGCGCCCGGCCCTCGACCAGCTGGACGTGGAGAAGCAGGGCATCAGCATCGGCGCGGCCATGCTCACGGCCGCGATCGGCTTCTCCCTCCTGTTCGCCGTCTACACCTCGCTCGTCAACGCCTACGTCGCCCGCCGCGAGGAACTGGTCCTCAAACGGCTGCGCACCGGGGAACTCACCGACCCCGAGATCCTCGCCGGCACCGCCCTGCCCGCCCTGGGCCTCGGCCTCGCGCAGGCGCTGCTGCTGTGCGCCGGATGCGCGGTCCTGCTGGACGCCGGGGCGCCCGAGGCGCCGTATCTGACCGTGCTGGGGCTGGCGGCCGGGCTGGTGCTGAGCGCCGCGCTCGCCGCGCTCACCGCGTCCTTCACCCGGACCGTGGAGAGCGGCCAGGTCACCGCGCTGCCGCTGGTGTTCGTGTCGATGATCGGCTCCGGGATCATGTTTCCCACCGAGGTCATGCCACAGAAGCTCGCCTCCGTCTGCGAGCTGCTCCCGCTGTCCCCCGCGATCCGGCTCGTCCGGGCGGGCTGGACCGGGGAGTTGAGCGCGTACGAGGTGCTCGGCGCGCTCGCGACCGCGCTGGCCTGGACCGTGGTGGCGGTGTTTGCTGTACGGCGGTGGTTCCGGTGGGAGCCCCGGCGCTGAGGAACGGGGGGGGGAGCGCATGGTGGGGCGGATACGGCGGTGGCAGCAGCGGCACTGGCGTGAGCGCAGCAAGGCGGAACGGGTCGAGCTGTACACGGTCGTCACCTGGTACGTCACGACCTGGTTCTTCTCGCTCGGCTGGCTGATGCTGCCCCTGGTCGGCGGGCTCAGGCACCGGCCCGTGGCGGTCGTCCTCGGCGCCCTGCTCGTCCTCGTGGCGGCCCTCCAGTGCGCGGCCTCCAACCGGCTCACCCGGCCCGCCCTCGACCACTACCTGGGGCGCGCCCGGCTGCCGGCCGACGCCCACCGCACCCCGGCCGTCCTGCTGGCCCTGGCCCTGGCCCTGACCGTGGCCCTATCGGCGCTGGACGCGGCCGGCCCCATGACGGTCCGGCTGGCGATCGGTGCCTCCCTGCTGCCGTTCGGGCTCCTGTACGGACTCACCGTCCCGGTACGGGTGTTCCTGCGCCGGTCGGCGGTGTTCGCGGCCGTGCTGACGGGGGCCGTGTGGCTCGCCGACCACGACGGCGTCGGGCTCCTCGCGACCGGGCTGATGGTGGCCTTCCAGACGGTGTTCGCGCTGCTCGCCTGCCGCTGCGGCGCCTGGACCCTGGCCGTGCTGTGGGAGGCGGAACGGGCCCGGGAGGTGGAGGCCCGGCTCGCCGTCGCCGAGGAACGGCTGCGCTTCGGGCGGGACCTGCACGACGTCCTGGGGCGGAACCTGTCCCTGATCTCCCTCAAGAGCGAGCTGGCCGTGCAACTGGCCCGGCGGGGGCGGCCGGAGGCCGTGGAGCAGATGATCGAGGCGCAGCGCATCGCGCAGGAGTCCCAGCGGGAGGTGCGGGCCGTCGTCCGCGGCTACCGCGAGGCCGACCTCGGCGTGGAACTCGCCGGTGCCCAGGGGGTGCTGGCGGCGGCCGGGATCGACTGCGAGGTCCGCGCGGAGACCGGCGGGCTGCCCGCCGAGGTGCAGTCCGCGCTCGGCTGGGTGGTGCGCGAGGCCACCACCAACGTGCTGCGGCACGGGGACGCGGGCCGGTGCCTGGTGGGGCTTTCGGTGCGGGAGGGGCTCGCGGTGCTGACGGTGGAGAACGACGGGGCCGTGGCGTCGAGTGGCGGTGGCGGCGGATCGGGGCTGGCCGGGCTGCGGGAACGGCTGGCCGCCGTCGGCGGGACCTTGGAGGCGGGATTCGCCGGCACGCGGCGCGACCGGTTCCGGTTGGTGGCGGAAGTGCCCCTGAGCACGGTGGACTCTGTGACATGTGGGAAAGGAACCACCTCATGAGCGCTCCGGTACGGCTGTTGCTCGCCGACGACGAGCATCTGATCCGGGGGGCGCTGGCCGCGCTGTTGTCCCTGGAGGACGATCTGCTGGTCGTCGCGGAGGCGGCGAGCGGGCCCGAGGCGCTGGCCATGGCCCGGGCGCACCAGCCCGACGTGGCTGTCCTGGACCTCCAGATGCCGGGCGCCGACGGTGTGAAGGTCGCCACATCCCTGCGCGCCGAACTGCCCGGCTGCCAGGTGCTGATCGTCACCGGGCACGGACGGCCCGGGCATCTGAAACGGGCGCTCGCGGCCGGTGTGCGCGGGTTCGTCCCGAAGACCGTCAGCGCCCAGCGGCTCGCCGAGATCATCCGGACCGTGCACGCCGGGAACCGTTACGTCGACCCGGAGTTGGCCGCCGACGCGATCTCCGCCGGGGACTCGCCGCTGACCGCGCGGGAGGCCGAGGTGCTGGAGCTGGCCGCCGACGGGGCACCGGTCGCGGAGATCGCCGAGCGGGCCACGCTGTCACCGGGGACCGTGCGGAACTACCTCTCCTCGGCGGTCACGAAGCTCGGCGCGGAGAACCGTCATACGGCGGTGCGTCTCGCACGCGAGCGAGGTTGGGTATAGTAGCTGTCGCGCCACGGCGCAACGCGGACGTAGCTCAGTTGGTAGAGCGCAACCTTGCCAAGGTTGAGGTCGCGAGTTCGAGCCTCGTCGTCCGCTCGGGATGAGACCCCGGTCCACTGGACCGGGGTCTTTTTCGTCTCCTACTTCCAGCTGGTGCCCGTCAGTCGCTCGTACGCCTCCACGTACTTCTGCCGGGTCGCCGCCACGACCTCCTCCGGCAGGGCCGGCGGGGGCTGCTCGCTCTTGCGGTCCCAGCCGGACTCCGGTGAGGTCAGCCAGTCCCGCACGAACTGCTTGTCGTACGACGGCTGGGCGCGGCCCGGCTGCCACTGGTCGGCCGGCCAGAAGCGGGAGGAGTCCTGGGTCAGGACCTCGTCGGCGAGCACGAGGGTGTCGCCGTCGAAGCCGAACTCGAACTTGGTGTCGGCCAGGACGATCCCCCGGTCCCGGGCGATGTCCCGGGCGCGCGAGTAGACCGCGAGCGTGGCCTGGCGCAGCTGGGCGGCGGTCTCGGCGCCGACCTGGCGGGCCACCTCCTCGTAGGAGACGTTCTCGTCGTGCTCGCCGACCTCGGCCTTGGTGGCCGGGGTGAAGATCGGGGCGGGGAGTTCGGAGCCGTCGACGAGGCCTTCGGGGAGGGCGAGGCCGCAGACCGTACGGGACTCCTGGTACTCGGCGAGGCCGGAGCCGGTGAGGTAGCCACGGGCCACGCACTCCACCGGCACCATCTTCAGGGACTTGCACACCAGCGTGCGGCCCGCCCAGTCGGCCGGGGCGCCCTCGGGCACCTCGCTGCTGATGACGTGGTTCCTGGCGAGGTCGCGCAGCTGGTCGAACCACCACAGGGAGAGCTGGGTGAGGACGCGGCCCTTGTCGGGGATCTCCGTGGGCAGCACCCAGTCGTAGGCGGAGATGCGGTCACTGGCGACCATCACGAGGTCGCCCGCCTCGTTCTGGTACAGCTCGCGCACCTTTCCGGTGTGCAGGTGCACCAGGCCCGGAACCTCGATCGGGTCGGGCTTTTCTACGAATCCGGACACGGTTCCTCCCCGTGGTTCTGTCCAATGCCTCGATTCTCCCGTATGAGGGTGATAGGGCGCGCCCGGGGGTCGGCCGCGTCGTGTCAGTCGCGTTTGCAGATGCGGTCCAGCAGGTTCGCCGTGGCGCGCTGGACACGGGCGTCCACATGGCCCGGGCGGTCCAGGGCCGGGGACCAGGCGAAGGTGCCGGAGGCGAACACCCAGGCGCCGGAGGGGGCGCGGTAGAGGGACGTCTCCTGGTGGCGCAGGACGCCGTCGTTGTCGGTGTAGGGGGAGTGGGCGAGCAGGATGCGCTCGTCGTGCTCGGGCAGCGGGGTGCGCGGGAAGTAGCGGTCCGCCTCGCCGGCGACCAGGCCCGGGATCTCGTCGCCCTCCTGCGCGCCGGTCGCCTCCCACAGCCAGTGGCCGGCGTTGCGGACGATCAGCGGATGCGGCTCGGGGACCCGGCCCGCGTACTGGATGCCGACCAGCTGCTGCTCGGGCCGGTCGATCTCCCGCCACAGCACCGGCCTACCGGGGCCTTTGCGCTTGCGGCAGGTCAGCAGCCGGTCCGGGACGCCGGACGGGGACGGGCCCAGCTCCACCTGCCAGTACATGGTGTTGGCGGAGAGGAAGACCAGCGAGGTGCCACGGTCGCGGGCGTCCTCGACGGCCCGGCGCATCGGCACCGACCAGTACTCGTCGTGGCCCGGGAAGACCAGGCCCCGGTAGCGGGTGGGGTCGATCCGGCCGGCATGCAGGTCACGGGCCTCGGCGTAGGCGAGGTCGTAGCCGTAGCGCTCGGCCCAGCGGATGAAGT
Organism: Streptomyces sp. NPDC029138; assembly: GCF_055564375.1. Taxonomy (NCBI): domain Bacteria; kingdom Bacillati; phylum Actinomycetota; class Actinomycetes; order Kitasatosporales; family Streptomycetaceae; genus Streptomyces; species Streptomyces sp. NPDC029138. The sequence continues at coordinate 31,204 of NZ_JBVHWM010000030.1, read as the reverse complement.
CGTAGGCGTGGCCGACGTGCAGGGGCAGGCCGGCACCGGCGTACGGCCGGTCGAAGGACACCGTGGTCGCCGCGTCGGGCTCCCCCAGCAGCCGGCCCTTCTCGTCCCAGGCGTGGTAGAGGCTGGCGCCGGTGCGGCCGTCCTCCGGGTACAGGTTGTACGCCTGCCAGGTGATGTCCGGCAGCAGCAGGAGGAGGTCGGCGGGGTGGTCGTCGCGGACCGTGAAGGGCACGTGGGAGCGGTAGCCGTCGACGGTGGTGAGGACGGCCACATAGGCGCCGATGCTCCAGTGGGAGGGCACCTGGAGGCGCCAGGACAGCCACCAGTGGTGACAGGAGACCGTGCGGTCGGCGGTCAGCGGCGGGGGCTGGACGATGCCGGAGAGGCGGGGGCTCGTGGTGATCTTGGACGCGCCGTCGCCGCCGTAGTGGCCGATGCGGTAGATGTCCACGCTGAACTGCTGTGGCGGGTCGACCGTGATGTGGAAGTCGATCGCCTCGCCGGGCGCGACGGCGCCGGTGGAGGTGAAGCCCTTGATCTGGCGGTGCACGTCGTCGGCCGCGCGGGGGCCGGCATCGGACGCGCGGGGCGCCGGGACGCGTGCCCGGTTGCCGCCGGTGAGCTGCTGCGGGCTGGGGTCGACGTACCAGGGCACGACCTGGCCGGTGTCGTCGAAGTACGTCTCACTGCCGCGCAGCCAGGGCAGCGGGCCCTGTCCGAAGGGGTCCGTGACGGCGTGCGCGAGTGCTCCGGACTCCCAGCGGCGGATGTGGTCCGAGGCCATGGTCGCTCCCCTCCCTCATGCCCCCCGTGCCTGTCTCGGTGGTGCTCACTGTTCTCGCTGTGCTCGGTGTGCTCGGCTGTGCTGTCTTATGTCGCGTGCCTTTGCCAAAGGCGTGGTCGGTCCCAGCACATCACATAACGCACGGGCCCGGTCACTAGTCGTTGTTAATTGACCTGAAGTGGAAGTCGCTTTTCCGGTACATGTGGCGTGGGGCTCGGCTGGGCCGGGGTCTGCGGAGATCGCCTCGGGCGGGGACGGGCGGGTTCGCCGTCGGGTCAGACGAGACGTACGGGCTTCTCGGGGCGTATGCCCGACACGGCCAGCCAGTCGCGCAGCGGGCCCGGGTCTCCCTCCTCGATCAGGACGAGGACCTTGGGCGCGAGATCGGCGGCCCGCTCGCCGCCCAGCAGCAGGGACGGGCCGTCCAGCCAGTCCAGGGCGGGAACCGCGCCGGCGGTGTCGACGGCCGCGCAGCACACCATCGCCGTGACGTGGTCGGCGAGCAGCTCGCGGGCGGTGCGCTGGGGTTGCAGCGGGAAGGGGGGCAGCCCGCAGGCGAACTCGTCCCACTGCGCGCTCTCGGGGCTCCGCCCGCCCGCGCCGCTTCCGTCCACCCCGGCGGCCTCCTCCCGGGCCAGCTCGGCACTCAGCCCGGCGGCGAGAGCGGCACTGCGCTCGGTGGTGGGGTCCTCTTCCTCACCGAAGGGAGGCTGAGGGCCGGGCTCCGGGGCGGCGAGGGCACTGCCGGCGGAGGTGGCAGCCTCGTCGGCGGGGATGCCGGGTGCTGTGGCGGAGGCGTCGACAGGGGCCGGTCCGTCGGCTTGAGAGGCAGCGGGGCCTGCCGACTGAGCACCCGTGGTTCCCGGAACGCTGTCTTCTGCCGGTGAGCCCTCCACACCGGCGCTTCCGGCTCCGGAGCCGGAAGGGCCGGGTGCCGAGGTGCCTGTCACCCCGGGAGCGGAGCCGTCGGCCCTGGAACCAGCAGCCCCGGCGACCGGAGTGCCCGGCGCCCCCGCACGAGCACCATCAGCTTTGGAAGCGGAAGGGCCGGGGGCCGGGACACCCGTGGTACCGGAGGCGGTGCCGTCGGCTCCAGAAGCGGAAGCGCCTGCGTCCGGGACACCCGCCGCCCCCGCGCCGACGCCATCAGTTCGAGAACCAGAAGCCCCAGCGCCCACGGCACCCTCGGCTCCGGAACCAGAAGCCCCGGCGTCCAGGGCACCTGGCGCCTCCGCGATCGTGCCGTCCGTCTCGGAAGCGGAAGCGCCGGCGGCCACGGCGCTCTCGGCGCCCGAACCGGCATCCTCCGCTGCGGAACCAGAAGCCCCAGCGCCCATGGCACCCCTCGCCTCCGAAACCCTCCCCCCGGCGGTAGCCGTGAGGTGGTCCAGGACTCGGGCCAGGGTGGGGCCGCCGGGGTCGGGGGTTCGGGGGTCCAGGGAGGGGCGGACGCCCAGGGTGTCCAGGACGCGGTGCAGGCGGGCCGCGTCGGCGCGCCAGGTGCGGTCCACGACCTCCTCGGGGTACGCCTGCCAGTCCACCGGCGCCCAGTCGGGGCCCGACTCGGCGGGGCCCCCGTGGAAGAGCCGGGCGGCGAGGAGGGAGGCGGCCTCGTCGATCGCGCCGGGTTCCTCCAGGAGGTCGCACGCGGGCCGCTCGCCGAGCCGGGAGGTGAAGCCCTCGGCGAGCCGGTCCCGGCGGGACAGCTCGGTGAGCGCCGCCACCACACCCGCGTCCAGCCGGGACGGCCACCGCCCCATGCGCCAGGCCGGCAGCGCCACTCTCGTCAGCAGCCGGTCCCAGCCGGCGTAGGCGAGCCCGACCTGCTCCTGGGCGACGATCCGCAGGCCGTAGTCCACCGCCTGGGCGCGCTCGGCCGCCGCCGCCGCGACCCCGCGCTCCATCTGCGTCGCGTGCTCCCGGCAGCCGCGCAGCAGCAGACGGGCCACCCAGCCGAGGGCGGCGCACACCCCGCGGGTCAGCGGGCAGCGGCCCCTGGTCGAGGCGACCGCCACGGCCGCGTCCAGCCCGCGCACGAAGCGCCGGGCGGCGGCTATGTCCGGGTGCGCCGAGGGGCCCGTACCGGCGATGACCGGGGCGAGGACCGCGCGCAGCTCGCCGACCCGCATCCACCACAGGAAGGGGGAGCCGATGACGAGGACCGGCGCGACCGGGGTCCGGCGGCGGCCGGGGCCCGCTATCTCGTCGGGCGCCGGACGCGGGGGCGGGCCGTGGGCCGAGTGGGCCCGGTCCTCCAGCCAGCTGTCGCAGTCCGGGGTGAGCGCTATGGCCGAGGGCGCCGGCACGTCCAGCCGGTCGGCGAGGTCGCGCACCATCCGGTACAGGTCCGGGGCGGACTCCTCCGGGATCGGCACCGTGGGACTCATGGCGGGGCGCGCCCGGGCCACGACCACCCCGATGCCGGCCGCGGCCAGCAGCACCAGCACGGCGAGCACGCCGACGACCCACCGGGCGACGTCCCAGCCCGGGCCGACGAGATGGCCGGTGGAGGCACCGGTCAGCAGGATGACCGCGGCACCCGCGGGCAGCAGGGCCACGGCCAGCGCCCGGCCCCGGACCCGCAGCACGGCGAGGGCCCGGGAGCGCGCGGCCTGCGCGCCCAACTCCACACCGATTCCGGTCACGTGCCGATCTCGCCCCCTCCCTGCCGATCGGGTGCTGCCCTGGTCTTGCTCACTCCCCCACTGTGGCACCCGCCACTGACATCGCAATGCCGGTGGGCCATGTGCCGGAACGCTTGCGCGGCACCCTAGTTGGGGCCCCGGCGCTCGTCAGCCATATGGGCGATTGCTCACTCGATGGAATGGCTTTGGTCAGAGCTGGGTGACAGACAGCAAAGATCAGGCCCCGGATTGCGTCCGGGGCCTGGGGTGCGTGGGAGCGGCCGCGTTGACGCCTGCGCCTACGCCTGCGCCGCCTGTGCCGCCTTCGCCGCGATGTCGGTGCGGTGCTGGGAGCCGTCGAGCCGGATCCGGCCCACCGCTCGGTACGCCCGCTCGCGGGCTTCGGCCAGGTCCTTGCCGGTGGCCGTGACGGACAGCACGCGTCCGCCCGCGCTGACGACCGCGTCGCCGTCCCGCTTCGTGCCGGCGTGCAGCACGTACGCGTGCGGGGCGTCCTCGGCGGCCACCTCGTCCAGGCCGGTGATCGGGTCGCCGGTGCGCGGGGTGCCCGGGTAGTTGTGCGAGGCGACGACGACGGTGACGGCCGCGTCCTCGCTCCAGCGCAGCGGCGCCAGGTCGGCGAGGTTGCCGGTGGCGGCGGCCATCAGGACACCGGCCAGCGGGGTGTTCAGCCGGGCCAGCACGACCTGGGTCTCCGGGTCGCCGAAGCGGGCGTTGAACTCGATGACCCGGACCCCGCGCGAGGTGATCGCGAGACCGGCGTAGAGCAGCCCGGAGAAGGGCGTGCCCCGGCGGCGCATCTCGTCCACCGTCGGCCGCAGCACGGTCTCCAGCACCTCGTCGACCAGCTTCGGGTCGGCCCACGGCAGTGGCGAGTACGCGCCCATGCCACCGGTGTTCGGGCCCTCGTCGCCGTCCAGGGCGCGCTTGAAGTCCTGGGCGGGCTGGAGCGGGACGACGCTCTCGCCGTCCGTGATGGCGAACAGGGACACCTCGGGGCCGTCGAGGAACTCCTCGATCACCACGCGCTCGCACCCGGCGGCATGCGCCCGGGCGGCCTCGACGTCGGAGGTGACGACGACACCCTTGCCTGCGGCGAGACCGTCGTCCTTGACGACATAGGGGGCGCCGAAGGCGTCGAGGGCCTCGTTGACCTCCTCGGCGGTGGCGCAGACGTAGGAGCGGGCGGTCGGCACGCCGGCCGCCGCCATGACGTCCTTGGCGAAGGCCTTGGACCCCTCCAGCTGCGCGGCCTCCCGCGAGGGACCGAAGACCGGGATGCCCGCCGCGCGGACGGCGTCGGCGACGCCGGCGACCAGCGGGGCCTCCGGGCCGACGACGACCAGTTCGGCACCGAGACCGGTGGCCAGCGCGGCCACGGCGGCGCCGTCGAGCGCGTCGACCTGGTGCAGCTCGGCGACCTCGGCGATGCCGGCGTTGCCGGGGGCGCAGTGCAGCGCGGTGACGTCGGGGTCGAGGGACAGGGAGCGGCACAGGGCGTGTTCGCGGGCGCCGCTGCCGATGACGAGGACCTTCACGGGGGTCAGCCTAATGGCAAGGTTGCCGAAGGCTGGGCGCCGGGTTTGTTGGACTTTCCTCCAAAGGGGCTGCTCCGCGCGCACGGCAGCCCTCACTCGTTGGTGAACTCCTCCACCACCGTCGCCCCCAGTTCCCGCACGATCAGCTCATGGCCGGAGAGCGCGGACTCGTTGAGATCCGGGTCGTCGTCCTCCGGGATGTCGTCCTCGATGGAGACGGGCGGCGGCTCGGGCGCGGCGGTCGGCCGAGGGGCCGGGGCGGACGCGGAGGGCGCGGCCGGAGCGCTGCCCTGCGGGGCGGCAGGCGGCTGCGGGGACGGCTGGGAGCCTCCGGGGCGGGGTGCGGCCGGGGCGCCGTAGCCACCGCCGGGGGCGCCGCCATGGCCACCGGCGGGAGAGCCGCCGTAGCCGCCGCTGGGCGCGCCGCCGTAGCCACCTGCGGCCGGCGGGGCGGAGCCGCCGCCGGACGGGTCGACGATCGCCTCGATCTTCCACTGCACGTTGAACTGCTCGGCCAGCGCCTGCCGCAGCACGTCCTCGCTGCCGCTGCCGGCGAAGTTGTCACGGGCGCCGGCGTTGACGAAGCCGAGCTGGAGGGTCGTGCCGTCGAAGCCGGTCACCTGGGCGTTCTGGCTGAGCAGGATCCAGGTGAAGCGACGGCGGTTCTTGACGGCCTCCAGGATGTTCGGCCAGAGCGCGCGCGGGTCGAGACCGCCGGCCGGGGCGGCCGGGGCGGGAGCCTGAGGCGCCGGAGCGGCCGGGGGCGCGGGCCGACCCGACTGGTACGACGGCTGGGGCTGCGGCTGGGCGGGGGCCGGACGACCGGGACCCGGACCCTGCGCCGGGCCCTGACCCTGCCCGGGGCCCTGACCCTGGCCTTGGCCCTGCTGGCCGCCCGGAGCGGCGGCCGTGGGCCAGCCACCGGGGCGGCGGCCGCCACCGGCGGAGGCAGCGGTGGGCCAGGCACCGGGAGCGGGGGCGGCAGGGGCAGCCGGAGCCTGGGCGGCAGGAGCGGGAGCGGGGGTGGGAGCAGGCGCGGGGGCAGGCGTCGTAGGCACCGGAGCGGCCGGGGCGACCGGAGCCGGCTCACCCGCACCCGTCGGACCAGAGGCACCGCCCGGACCAGCCGGAGCCCCGGCCGGCGTACCGGCCACGGCCGGGCCACCCGCGGCCCGGACCGCCGCACGGGCCGCCGCAGGCCCCCCGCCGGGCGGCACGGACACGCCACCGTCACCCGGACCGGCACCTGCACCCATGCCCGGTGCGAGGGCGCCGCCGTGGGCCTCGGGACCGGGGACGTACCCCATGGACGGCGCACCGGCGCCGCCCGAGAAGCTGATGCCGCGCTCCAGGCGGTCGAGCCGGGCCATCAGGGACCGCTGGTCGCCGTAGGCGGCGGGGAGCAGGACACGGGCGCAGATCAGTTCCAGCTGGAGGCGGGGCGAGGTGGCGCCGCGCATCTCGGTCAGGCCCTCGTTGACGAGGTCGGCGGCGCGGCTCAGCTCGGCGGCGCCGAAGGTCTCGGCCTGGGCCTGCATCCGCTCCAGGACGTCGGCCGGGGCGTCGAGGAGCCCCTTCTCCACGGCGTCGGGCACGGCGGCGAGGATCACCAGGTCCCGCAGCCGCTCCAGCAGGTCGGCGACGAAGCGGCGCGGATCGTTGCCTCCCTCGATGACCCGGTCGACCACCTCGAAGGCGGCGGCGCCGTCACCGGTGGCGAAGGCCTCGACGACGGAGTCGAGCAGGGAGCCGTCGGTGTAGCCGAGGAGGGAGGTGGCCATGGCATACGTCACACCGTCCTCTCCGGCACCGGCGAGGAGCTGGTCCATGACGGACATGGAGTCACGCACGGAGCCGGCGCCCGCGCGCACGACGAGCGGCAGTACGCCGTCCTCGACCGGGATCTTCTCCTTCTGGCAGACCTCGGCGAGGTAGTCCCGCAAGGTGCCGGGCGGCACCAGCCGGAACGGGTAGTGATGGGTCCGCGACCGGATGGTCCCGATGACCTTCTCGGGCTCGGTGGTCGCGAAGATGAACTTCAGATGCTCGGGCGGTTCCTCGACGACCTTCAGCAGCGCGTTGAAACCGGCCGACGTGACCATGTGGGCCTCGTCGATGATGTAGATCTTGTACCGGCTGCCGGCGGGTCCGAAGAATGCCTTCTCGCGCAGCTCACGGGCGTCGTCCACACCACCGTGGGAGGCCGCGTCGATCTCGATGACGTCGATCGAGCCCGGTCCGTTGCGCGCGAGGTCGCGGCAGGACTGGCACTCGCCACAGGGCGTCGGAGTGGGACCTTGCTCACAGTTGAGACAGCGGGCCAGGATGCGCGCGCTGGTCGTCTTGCCACATCCGCGCGGCCCGCTGAACAGGTACGCGTGATTGACCCGGTTGTTCCGCAGCGCCTGCTGCAACGGGTCGGTGACATGCTCCTGCCCGATGACCTCCGCAAAGGTCTCCGGGCGGTAGCGGCGGTACAGCGCGAGAGACGACACGCATACGAGGTTAATGGCGCCCACTGACAACCGGCCCCGCCCCGGACCCGCACCCACCCCACGGAGAACGCAAGCGCCCCCCACGCACCCGCCAGAGCCGACCTACCCTTGCTGCCTTCCGGCCCTGGGGGAGTTCAGTCAGATAGCGCCGCGTGAGGGGCTGTGCCCCACAGTACCCGATGGCGGGCGGCGGTCTGTACTCGATCGGGACGCGGACCCCACCCGGGGACGGCCTGCGGGAACGAGTTCGCGAGCACTCCCCTCGGTCATGTAATGTTTCCGGCGGAGGATTCGCCTAGAGGCCTAGGGCGCACGCTTGGAAAGCGTGTTGGGGGCAACCCCTCACGAGTTCGAATCTCGTATCCTCCGCCAGCCCAGAGGGCCGGACCACGTCGGGTGGTCCGGCCCTCTGGCGTATCCGGGTCCGTCCGATGCCGTTCGGGTCACCGGATGCGACCTGTGGGACGAAAGTGCACTGTGGTGACTGAGCTTCTTTCGCTGGAGGTGAGGGCGTTGAGGCGTTCGTTCACCGCTGTGGCCGCCGCCACAGTGCTGCTGGGCCCCGTTTTGTCCGTGGGCGGTACGGCGGCCGCCGCGCAGGCGCGGGTCCCGGCCTCCGCTCCGGCGACCCAGTGCGCGTCCCAGGACGCGTATCCGCCCGGCGGCGGCACCGACATCGGCGGGACGCCCCACCGGTTCAAGTACGCGAGCTCCCCGTACGCGGGCGCCCGCTTCGACGCCTGCGCCAACACGCTGAAGCTGTACTACGGCGGCTATTCCAGCCCCCGCTACGCCTACTACGAGGTCCGGTACACGTATCCGTCACAGCTCGGCTGGTACAGCTGGCAGCTGCGCATGGGCGAGTACCGGGTCGCGACGGTCGACGCGCCCGCGCGCGGCGACTGGAACTTCAAGGTCAGGGCGTGCGCCGGTTCGATCGACGAGGCGGGGCCCGGCAGTTGCACGGCCTGGTCGCCGCAGCTCTTCCTGCACGCCGTCTGACCCCGCCGGTCCCCGCCCCTACCGCGTCACCCGCACGGGTGCCGACACCGTCACCTGGTCCAGGTCCGATACGCGGACCGTCGCCTTCATCGTCCAGGTGCCGGGGAGCGGGAGGGTGAAGGAGGGGGTGGCCCAGTAGCCGCCGCGGTCGGTGAGCCTGGTGTCCAGGGGGCCCAGGCGCTGGGACGGGAGCGTGAGGGTGACGCGGAGTTCGGGGACCGTGGAGAGGCCGCCGTCGGGGCCGTAGATCACCGCCTGGAGGGAGTTGGTGCCGACGCGGCCGGGGTCCAGGGTGATCTGCACCGTGCCGTGACCGCCCGGGGCGCCGGTGTCGAAGGGGATCGTCGTGACCGAGGCCGCCGGGATGCCCGTCGCCGCGGAGGGCGTGGACTGGGCGGTCTCCGTCGCCGCGCGGCCGGGCACCGTGCTGGTCAGAAGCGTCGTCAGCGCCAGGACCAGCGCGGCGGCCACCGCCTCAAGCAGGACCGAGCGGCGCAGGAGGTGGAGGGGTGGGGCCGGGGGTGGTTCCGGGGAGAGTTCGGGGAGCGGAGGGCCCATGGCCGGTTCGGGGACGCGGGCGCGGGTGGCGGCGGCCGTGGGGCGGACCAGGCGGGCCGTCCAGGTGCGGGAGCAGGCCGCCGCGAGGAGGAGGGCGGTGACCGCCGCCAGCTTGGCCAGGAGCGTGCGGCCGTACGTCGTGTCCGTGAGCGCCTGCCAGGAGCCCAGTCCCCGCCAGGACTGGTAGACGCCGGTCACGACCAGGACCGTCACCGAGGCGAACGCCAGGCGGGAGAAGCGGGCCGGGACCGAGGCCGGCAGGGCGGCGGCCGGTTCCGGGGCGCGCCGGAGCGTCCACAGGAGGGCGGCCAGGCCGCCCAGCCAGGCCGCCATGGCCAGCAGATGCAGGGTGGACGACACGATGGCCACCGGGACCTGGATGCCCGCCGAGGCGTGGTCGGACGCCGACCAGGTCAGGGACAGGGCGACGGCGAAGGCCACGGCCGCCGCGAGGGTGGCCCGGCGCGGGAGCCTGACGCGGCGGGTTCTGAGGAGGGTCACGGCGACCGCGGCCAGGAGCAGCAGCGCCAGGCGGAGCAGCAGGAGCCGGCCGGGGCGGGTCGTCGCCGTGTGCGTGAGGGCGGACAGGGAGAAGGCGGACGTCGGGGAGGTGGCCTCCTCGTAGGGCGCTCGCAGGAGGTACAGGGCGAGGGTGGAGGCCAGGAGCGTGGCCGTGGCGGCCAGGGCGGGGGTGCGCAGGTGGGCCGTCGTCGGCGGGCGGCAGTACGCCACGAACGCGGCTGTGCCCAGGAGCAGCGCCAGGGAGAGGTAGGCGAGGTAGCGCGCGATGGTGTGCAGGGCCGTGGTGGCCCCGTTCTCCGTGCGCTCCCGGGGCAGGGCGGCCAGTGCCGCCGTGCGCTTGCCGACCGAGAAGGTGAGGGCGCCGGACACCGGGTGGCTGTCGGCCGACACCACCCGCCAGGCGACCGTGTACGTCCCGGTGGCGAGCCGGGCGGGGAGGGTGACGCGCGCGGTGTCGGAGCGGTCGGCGGCGTGGCCGGCGGGGCCGGTGCGGACGCGGTGGTTCTCGGGGTCGTAGACCCGGAAGGAGTCGGTCAGCAGGCCGACCGACTCGGTGAAGGTGAGGGTGACGTGGCGGGGGGCGGTGCGCAGGACGGTTCCGTCGGCGGGGTCCGTCGCGCGCAGGACGGCGTGCGCCGAGGCGGGCGTCGCCGTACCGAGGAGGAGAAGGGCGGGCAGGAGGAGTACGAGCAGGAACGTGCCTGTCCGGCGCCGCGACGGGCCGCGTCGTCCGCGCGGTCGCCGGTAGCCGCCCTGGGCTCCCTCACGGTCTCCGCCGTGGGCTCCGTCGTTGTCCGCGTCGCGCAGCACCGTCAGCCTCCGTTCCCACCGTGCACCCGTGCCTCCCCATAGGTACGGGGGGAACGCGCCGCCTGCTCACCAGGTCGGACGGGTCGTCACTCCGCCGTCCACCACCAGGTCGTGGCCGGTGATCCAGGACGCGAGCGGGGAGGCGAGGAAGACACAGGCGTCGGCCACGTCCTCGGGGCGGCCCAGGCGGCCGGTGGGGGCGGCGGCGAGCCAGCGCCGTACGCCGTCCGGCCACGCCTCCGCCAGGCCGGGCCGGGCGATCAGGCCGGGCGAGACCGTGTTGACGCGGACGCCGTCGGGGCCGTACTCCAGCGCCGCCGCGCGGGCGTGCGTGACCACCGCCGCCTTGGCCGCGCTGTAGTGGGCGTGGCCGGGCGCGGGGTGGCCGGCCTCGATGGAGGCGATGTGGGTGATGGTGCCGCCGCCATGGGCGCGCATGTGGGCGGCGGCTGCCTGGGTGCAGGCGAAGACGCTGGTGAGGTTGGTGTCGACGACCGTGCGCCAGTCCCCCGCGGTCAGCTCCGGGAGGGGCTGGACGGGTTGGACGGCCGCGTTGTTGACGAGCGCGGTGAGGCGGCCGGCCGACCAGGCCGTCGTCTCCTCGACCAGGCGGTGGCAGGCGGCCTCGTCCGTCAGGTCCGCCTGGAGTACGACCGCCTTGCCGCCCGATTCCCGGATACGGTCGGCCACTTCGGTGGCCGGGGCGAGCGCCGTACGGCAGTGGAGGGCCACCGCCGCGCCCTGATCCGCGAAGCGCAGGGCGATGGCGCGGCCGATGCCGCCGCCCGCGCCGGTCACCAGGGCGGTTTGTCCGTCGAGCAGAGGCACGGGCGGCGTCATGGGCGGCGTCATGGGCGGCACAGTTCCGTGATCAGGGCGGCCTCGGCCGGGTAACGCGCCGTGAGGTCGGCCGCGTCGCCGTGTTCGTAGTCCGGGTAGGTGAATCCCGGGGCCATCGTGCAGCCGAAGAACGTCCAGGACCCGCCCGTGGCCACCCGCGCGCCCATCCAGGTGCGGGCCGGCACGGTCAGCTGGAGATGCTGACCGGAGCGCAGGCCGGGGCCGAGGACAGGGGTGCGGGTGGTGCCGTCGGGGGCGAGGAGCAGGAGCTGGAGCGGGTCGCCGAGGTAGAAGTGCCAGACCTCGGCGAACGGTAGGCGGTGCAGGGCGGAGAAGTCGTCGGCGGTGAGCAGCGCGACGATGGCGGAGCCCTCGGGACGGCCGTCGGGACGGGCGGGCCCGGCCCAGGTACGCCGGAACAGGCCGCCCTCGCGGGGGATCGGTTCGAGACCGTAGTGCGCGATCAGCTCGTCGGGCGTCGTCACCTGGGGAAGGCTACCGCCCGGTCCAGGAAGGCGAGTTGCGCGTGCTTCTCCGGCAGGTACACGTCGGGCAGGTCGACCTCGGGGAGGACGACGGCGGGGCCTCGCTCGAAACCCTGGCGTTCGAAGCGGGCGATGGCCTTGGCGTTGCGTACGTCCGGGTCGATCACGATCCGGTGGCGGCCCAGGACCACCAGCACGTACGTCGTGATCGCCGTCAGCAGGGCGGACGTCCAGCCGGGGCGCGGGCCGCCGGGGCCGGCGGGGGCGAGGAGGAGGTGGACGCCGAGGTCGCCGGGGCGGACGTCGTAGCACTCGCCGACCCGGTCGGCGGACGGCTCGTACGTCTGGAAGAGCGCGGCCGGTTCGCCGTCCACGGTGACCAGGTGGGCGTGGTGGGTGTCGAGCGTGTCCATGTGGGCGTAGATCTTGGCGACCTGGGCCCGGGTGAGGCCGTTCATGCCCCAGAATTCGGCGCGTTCGTCGCTGACCCAGGCGTGGATCAGCTCCGCGTCGCCCTCCGGGTCGAGGGGCCGGATGCGGACGGTTCCGTAGCCGTCGATGTGCTGGACGTGCAGGTCAGTCATCGGATTCCTCGGTGGGTTCGGTGAGTTCGGTGAGTTCGGTGGGTTGGGCGGGTTCGGGGTTTTCGCGGGTGACGGGGTCGGGGCGCTCGGGGGTGAGCAGGGACCAGTCGGTGACCACCGGGGCCAGTTCTCCCGTGAGCCACAGGGGGAGTTGGTCGCGGTGGTGGGCGGAGCCGGGTACGCCGTCGGCTCCGAACGGGACCACCCAGCGGCTGTTGGCCCGGTCGGCCAGGTCCCAGACATAGCGGGCGGCCGGGCCACGGGCGGCGCGGTCGGTGAGGCCGGGGACGGCGGAGGTGCACAGCACGCAGTCGTGGTCGCCGGCGAGACCGGGTGCGTCCGTGCGGGAGTCGGGGTCCGGTGGGAGCGCCGTCCAGGGGGCCAGGCGGTGGGTGGCGGACCAGGGGCCGGTGGGGGGTGCGGCGGCGACTTCCTCCAGGGCGGTACGGACGGCTGCCGCGCGGTCGATGCCATACAGGTCCTCGGCGCGCAGGAGGTGTTCGAGGGCGTGGCCGACGCGCGGGACGAGGGCCAGCCAGGGGAGCAGGACGTCCGGGTAGGCCGGGGGCTTCCTGAGCGGGGCGAAGACCGGGTGGGCGGCGAGGTGGCGTACGACCGCGCTCCGCAGCGCCGCGTACGCCGCCGCGTCCGCACTGTCCGCCGCCATCCGGCGGTCCCAGGCGAGCAGACGGTCCCGGAGGGCCGCCGCGGCCGGGCTGAGGGCGGTGAGGCCGGAGAGGGCGGCGAGGTGGTCCAGGAGGGGCGCGGCGGAGCCGAGGTGGGTGTCGGTGTGGATCGCCGGCATGCCGTCGGCGGTCCAGGTGGGACGCGCGTCGAGCAGGGCGCGGATGCGGGCGGCGCGGTGGGGTGGGGCGAACTCGACGCCGAGGGAGGTGGCGAGGCCGCGGGCGTTGGCCATCACCGCGATGCCGTTCTCGGTGGGCGGGTGGGCGTACGGCGTCTCGTGCGCGCCCTGCCATTCGTGGCCGGGTTCCCAGGCGGGGACCGGGTGGAGGCGGTTGGCCTCGGCGCGCAGGGGGACGTGGCCGGCGACGCGGTGCAGGGTGCCTCCGGCGGTGTCGGCGGCCTGTACGACGTTGACCGGCTCGGTCCAGGCGTCCAGGGCGGTGTCGATGTCGGCGACTGTGCGGGAGCGGAGGAGGGGGAGGAGGGCGCTGAAGCCGAGGTCTTCTGTCACGCGGGGTGGGTAGCGCAGGGCGAGCGCCTCGGCTGCGCCGTCGGCCAGGTCTTCGTTCCCACCCGCACCCCCCGTGCGGCTTTCGTCGCCGGGTGCGGGTGGCCCCAGCGGTACGTCCCCACCGCCGGCGACCTCGCGTCCGTACGCACTTCCCTGCCCCGCCGGCCACCCCGACCACTGCCCGGACATGCCGCCGCGAAGCCCGTAAGCCCCGAGCCCCGCGTCAGCCGACTTCCCCGGACCCCGAAGACCCCGCGCCTGCACAGGCACTTCGGCCACCGAACCCTCCGAGCCCCGCGCAGCAACCGACCCCGCGTCCGCCGAACCCTCCGAAAGCCGCGCAGGAACCGGCCCTACGACCGTCGAACCCCCCGCCTGCACCGGCACTCCGGCCACCGAATCCTCCGGACCCCGCGCAGCCACCGACCCCGCGTCAGCCGACTCGCCCGGAGCTCGCGCAGCCACCGACCCGACGCCCGCCGAACCCTCCGAGCCCCGCGCAGCCACCGACCCCGCGTCAGCCGACTCGCCCGGAGCCCGCGCAGCCACCGACCCGACGCCCGCCGAACCCGCCGCAGTCACCAGCCCGACGCCCGCCGAACCCTCCCAACCCCCCGCAGCCACCGGCGCCGAGCCCCCCGCGCCCTCCTGGCCCCCCGAAGCCACCGAACCCGCCGACCTCACCGGAGCCACGGACCCCGCTGCCCCCGCTGCCCCCGCTGGACCCGTCGACCCCGCCAGACCCACCGAAGCCAGCGAACCCGCCGGGCCCGCCGACCCCCTGGGACCTACCGGACCCGCCGTACTCACTGAACCCACCGAACCCCCCAACCCCGCCGGACCCACCCCACCGATCGCCTCAAGCCCCTCCGGCCCTCCGGCGATCACCGGGCCCCGGGGCGTTTCTATGAGCTCTATGTCGATGGGCTGTTCGCCGGCGACGTGGATGGTTTCCGTGTGGCGGGTGGCTCGGTGCCAGGTGCCGTCCGGGTTCAGGGCCTCGATGCCCGCGCCGGTGCGGCGGAGCCGTTCGCGGTAGAGGTCCTGGTAGTCGGCCATGGCGTTGGTGATGGCCCAGGCGACCGTGCCGGTGTGGCCGAAGTGGGCGATGCCGGGGACGCCGGGCACGGCCAGGCCGACGACGTCGAACTCGGGGCAGGAGAGGTGGATCTGCTGGTAGACGCCGGGGTCTTCGATGAACCGGTGCGGGTCGCCCGCGATGAGCGCGTGCCCCGTCTCGGTGCGGTCGCCGGTGACCAGCCAGCCGTTGCTGCCCGCCGTACCGGGCCCGTCGGTGGCGAACAGGCCGACGGCGTCGGGACCGAGGTGCCGTATCGCCTGTTCCCGCCAGAGCTTGGCCGGGAAGCCCGCGAAGAGGATGTGCGTGCCGAGCCAGACACCGAGGGGAGTCCACGGCTGCCAGCGGCCCGGGGTCAGGCCGGCACGGGCGAACTCGGGGGCGCGGCCGGCGCCGGCGGGCAGCCCCTCGTTGACGCCGTCGACGTACGCCCGCACCCAGTCGGCCGTCTCCGGGTCCCGCCGTTCCAGCGCGGCGAAGCAGCGGCGGGCGGTGTCGTCGAGCCGGGCCCGGCGGGCGAAGACGTCCCAGGAGAGCGCCTCGGCGCCGAGGAAGGAGGCGGAGGTGCCCTGGGCGCGGTGGCGCTCGACCTCCAGCTGCCAGGCCCGATCGTGGGCGGTGACCCGGCCCTGCGCACGGGCGAGTTCACGGGCGCTGGACGCGCGCAGGTGCGGGATGCCCCAGGCGTCGCGGTAGGTCTCGGTGGTCACCCGGGGATCTCCCTGTGCTCTGTACTTTAGGTTAGCCTTGCCTAAGTTTTCTGTGGCGGAAGCGTACGCGAACGATGGAGGGGTCATGGGGCAGGGGCGGGGTTGGGAAGGCGCGGTCCTCAAACTGCTGCGCGCCAAGGACTTCCTGTTGACCGTTCTCGACGCGGAGGACGTCACCCCCGACTACCGGCGGCTCCGGCTGAGCGACGGCGGCCTGCTCGCCGCGACCGGCGTCCACCCCACCATGTGGGTCCGGCTGTGGTTCTCCGCCGACGGCAGCCCGCACCAGCGCGCCTACACCCTGGTCGACCCCGACCCGGCCGCCGGCACCTTCGGGCTGGAGTTCGCCCTGCACGAGGGCACGGCCTCCGACTGGGCACGGGCCGCACGGCCCGGCGACACCGTCGAGGCCACCGTCCAGGGCACCGGCTTCCGGGACCCCGACCCGGCGCCCTCCCACGTCGTCGCCATAGGCGACCCGGCCTCGCTGCCCGCGATCAACTCCCTGCTCGGCGCGCTGGGTCCGGCCCCGGCGACCGTCTGGTTCGAGGGGGACCCTGCGGGGCTGCCCTGCCGGGCCGAGCCCGGCCGGCACGAGGTGCGGGCGGTGCCACGCCGGGACGCGGGCGCCCTCCTGGTGGAACGGGTCCGCGCCGAGCTGCCCGCCGTCCTCGCCGGCACCCCGCACCCGTACGTCTGGATCGCCTGCGACGCAGCGACCACCCGCACGCTCGCGGCCCACGTCCGCAAGGACCTCGGCGTGCCGAAGCACCGGGTGCACGCACTGGGGTACTGGCGCGCGGAGTGAGCAGCAGGGGCGAGCCGAGGGGGAGCGCCCCCACCGCCGGAGCCACCCCGCCCCCGGCTGAGCGGCAACGGACAGCCGGGGACGACCGGGGACGAGTGGCCACCCAGCGGGCGGAGCGATCCCGCGCGCGGGATCATCGACCCATGGACGTCACCCTGCACCTCGCCCAGGACCCCGCGGCCGACGCGCTGCTCGGGCGCTCCGCGCTCGCCGCGCTGACCGGGATGCTGCTGGACCAGCAGATCCCCATGGAGTGGGCGTTCAAGGGGCCCCGCACCATCGCCGACCGGCTCGGCACGGACGACCTGGAGGCGCACGAGATCGCGGCGATGGACCCGGAGGCCTTCGCCGCGCTGCTCTCCGAGAAGCCCGCGGTGCACCGCTACCCGGGCTCGATGGCGAAGCGGATCCAGCAGCTGTGCCAGTACCTCGTCGAGCACTACGACGGGGATGCGGAGGCGGTCTGGCGAGGCGTCGACAGCGGAGCCGAGCTGCTGCGGCGGCTGGAGGACCTGCCGGGGTTCGGCAAGCAGAAGGCACAGATCTTCCTGGCCCTGCTCGGCAAGCGGCTCGGGGTCGCGCCCGAGGGCTGGCGGGAGGCCGCCGGAGCGTACGGCGAACCGAAGTCCTTCCGGTCCGTCGCCGACATCACCGGCCCGGAGTCGCTGGCCAAGGTCCGCGCCCACAAGCAGGAGATGAAGGCGGCGGCGAAGGCGGCCAAGTCGGTGAAGAAGTAAGTCCCGCCGCACGCCGCCCCGCCGCTGCCGGGACGGTCGCCTCACCCTCGACCACCCACTCGGCCCACCCCGCTGGCCCCCGCCGCCCGGCCGATCCCAGCATGGGGCATGAGCGAAATACCTGGCAGCGGTCCGGAGCGGGACCGCGCGTACGACGACCGACATGTCCACGCGGGGGCGCCGCCGGGCAGCCACCCCGCGGCGGCCGCGCCCGGCGCTCACCATGAGCCGGAGCCGCCGTTCGAGGGCCCCTTGCACGCCCTGTCCCGGGCCGCCTGGCAGGTCGTCCTGCTCACCGGGATCGGCTCCCTGGTGCTCGGGGTCCTGGTGCTGGTCTGGCCGGGCGCCTCCCTGCTGGCCGCCGGTGTGCTGTTCGGCCTCTACCTGGTCTACAGCGGCATCTTGCAGCTGGTGTCCGCGTTCGGCACGCACCGGGCGACCTCGCTGCGCGTGCTGGCCTTCATCAGCGGCGCGCTGTCGATCCTGCTCGGCCTGTTCTGCTTCCGCGGGCCCATGCAGTCGATCCTGCTGCTCGCCCTGTGGATCGGCATCGGCTGGGTGTTCCGCGGCATCACCCAGACCCTGGCCGCCGTGCACGACTCCCGGATGCCCGCGCGGGGCTGGCAGATCTTCCTCGGCATCCTGACCTTCGTCGCCGGGATCGTGCTCATCGACTCACCGTTCGAGTCGGTCGCCGTGCTGACCCTCGTCGGCGGGATCTGGCTGGTCGCGGTGGGCATCGTGGAGATCGTCACCGCGTTCGGCATCCGCGGTCGCACCCGCCACGTACCACAGACACTGTGACCCCTGCCGTGACCACCAACAGGGCCCCTGCCGCGACCACCACCAAGACCCCGGGTGCGACCGCCACCAGGCCCCGGGGTGCGACTACCGCCGAGACCCCCGCGGGAACCCAGATTGCGCCCTCTGCCGCGACCCCTGCGAGGACCCCGCTTCGGCCTCCGCCGGGCCCGCCGCCAGGGCCCGCCATGACCGACACCGCGACTCCCGCGACCACCCCGCTTGCGACCTCCAAAGCGACCCCCGCCGCGACCCCCGCCAGAACCCCTGCCGCTACCACCACCGAGACCGCCACCGCGACCGCCGTCAACCGTGCGTGCCGTTCGTACGCCGAGCGGGCGGATCTCGTTCCCGGCGTGCTGTGCTTTCCGCGCGCCGTGGGGAGAACGTTGCCGTGAGCAGGAGCAGGAGCACGCCTCGGGGCCGTACCTGGCTACGCGTCCTCGTGCTGCTCCTCGCCCTGTGGGTGCCCGGCGCGCATGTGCCGGCCCAGGCGGCGCCTGATCTCGCCGTGGCGGCCGAGACCGCCGAGCACGACGTCCTCGACACGCCGCTACGGCCGCCCGCCCGTGTGGTCCACCGGGCCGACACGCCCGAGCGCCTCGCGCCCCTCCCCGCCCCGGCGCCCGCGCGCCCGGCGGCCCGTCCGGGCCCCGCCGCGCACCGGGCGCCGTACACCGCGCCGTTGCTGCGCACGGTGGTCCTGCGCTGCTGACAGACCCGCGTCCCCCGCAAGGTCAGTCGGCACGACGCGAGGAGCAGCACAGCCATGCCCAAGGATCCCTACGCCGTCCTGCGCGCCCTGCTGCGCGCGGAGGCCCGGCGCGGTTCGGCCCCCCGGCCGGACCAGCGGACATCGGAACCCCAGCGGTCGCCCGAGGAACGGAACCGTTGACCCGGCACCGGCGGGGGCGGGCTACCGCCTCCGCCGGGCGGTGCCGAAGAGGGAGCGGGTGATCTCGCGGCCGAGCCGGGTGCCGACCGAGCGGGCCAGCGACTTGAACATCCCGCTGCTCATGACCTGTTCGACCAGCGACGGCTCCTCCTTCGAGCCCCGCGGAGCGGCGGGCTTCGGCGCCTGTTCCGCAGGCCGGGCTGCGCTCAGCCTCTCGTACGCCGACTCGCGGTCCACAGCCTGTGCATAACGGTCGTGGAGCGCGGAGTCCCGGACCGCCCGGTCCAGTTCGGCGGGGTCCACCGGCCCCATCAGGGACACCGGGGCACGCAGCCGGGTGGCGGCGACCGGGGTCGGGGCGCCGGTCTCGCCGAGCACGGTCACCACGGCCTCGCCGGTGCCCAGCCCGGTGAGCAGTTCCTCCAGGTCGTACGCCGATCTCGGGAAGGTCTGCACGGTCGTCCTCAGGGCCTTCTGGTCGTCGGGGGTGAAGGCGCGCAGGGCGTGCTGGACGCGGTTGCCGAGCTGGCCGAGGACGTCGCCGGGCACGTCCTTCGGGGTCTGGGTGACGAAGAAGACGCCGACGCCCTTGGAGCGGATCAGGCGGACGGTCTGGGTGATCGACTCCAGGAACGCCTTGGAGGCGTCGTCGAACAGCAGGTGCGCCTCGTCGAAGAAGAACACCAGCTTCGGCTTGTCGGCGTCGCCGATCTCGGGCAGGTCGTGGAAGAGGTCGGCGAGCAGCCACATCAGGAGCGTCGAGAAGAGCAGCGGCTCGTCCCGCACCGCCGGGAGTTCCAGGACGGAGACGATGCCCCGCCCGTCCTCCGCCGTGCGCAGGAAGTCCGCCGTTCGGAACTCCGGCTCGCCGAAGAAGTCCGTCATGCCCTGTGCCTCGAAGGCCGTCAGGGAGCGCAGGACGACCCCGGCCGTGGCGCTGGACAGGCCGCCGATGTCCTTGAGTTCGGCCTTGCCCTCGTCGGAGGTGAGGAAGGCGACGACCGCGCGCAGGTCCTTGAGGTCGATCAGCTCCAGGCCCTTGGTGTCGGCGTAGTGGAAGACCAGCCCGAGGGACTGCTCCTGAGTCCGGTTCAGCTGGAGCACCTTGGCCAGCAGCACCGGGCCGAAGCTGGTGACGGTGGCCCGTACGGGGATGCCGTGGCCGAGGCCGCCGAGCGCGAAGAACTCCGCCGGGAAGCCGGCCGGGGCCCACTCCTGGCCGACCTCCGCGGACCGCTTCCGTACCCGGTCGTTCGCCTGCCCCGGCCGCGCGACGCCGGACAGGTCGCCCTTGATGTCCGCGAGGAACACGGGCACGCCCTGCGCCGACAGCTGCTCGGCGATCAGCTGGAGGGTCTTGGTCTTGCCGGTGCCGGTGGCGCCCGCGACCAGCCCGTGCCGGTTGAGCATGGGCAGCGGGATGCGGACCGGCGCGTCGGCGTGACACGCCCCGTCCCACAGGAGGGCGCCGAGATCGAGCGCGGGGCCGGTGAAGGCGTAACCCGAGGCGATCTTCCGGGCCTCGGCCGGCAGGGCGGGGACCGCCTCCGGGCCGGCGGGCGGCACGGTCTCGCTGTCACTCATCTGGGGCCCCTGTTCCCGTAATAGCCCGTACGCCCGATTTGATCCATCTTTTCAAGCGTCGCACTCCGCCACCATGGCTGCGCCCGGAACGTCTTGACCGGTAGGCTTTCCGTGTGATCTTCAAGCGCATCGGAAACGGCCGGCCGTACCCCGACCACGGCCGGGAGAGCACCCGGCAGTGGGCGGACGTCGCGCCGCGCCCGGTCCGCCTCGATCAGCTCGTGACCACCAAGCAGCAGCTCGACCTGGAGACCCTGCTGGCGGAGGACTCGACGTTCTACGGCGACCTCTTCGCGCACGTCGTGAAGTGGCAGGGCGACCTCTACCTGGAGGACGGCCTGCACCGCGCGGTCCGCGCCGCCCTCCAGCAGCGCCAGGTGCTGCACGCGCGCGTGCTCGAACTCGACTGACCCGGCCCGGCAAGGCCGTTGGCCCTTTCGGGTTCCGCTGAGCGGCATCGACTGATCATCTGATAGGCATCGCCGCTCGGGCGCACTACGCTGCACTCATGAGCATGCTGACTCCCCCCGGCATGGGCGGCCAGTACCGCATCACAGGGGACAAATACCCTCGGATGCGCCCGCCCCGGCGGCGCGGCAGGCTCGTGGCCGTCGCGGTGGCGTCCGTCGCCGCGCTCGGCCTGATCGGCTGGGGCACGACGCAGCTCATCGACGTCTTCACCGGCGGCGGCGACAAGTACACGGCGAGCGGTGCCACGAAGGGCTGCCGGACCAAGGCCCAGGCGGCCCAGGCGGCCCAGCTGCACGCCCTGCCCAAGCCCGGCCAGATCACCGTGAACGTCTACAACGCCACCGCGCGCACCGGGCTCGCCAAGAGCACCGCCGACGAGCTGAAGAAGCGCGGCTTCAGGATCGGCGACGTGGGCAACGCGTCGAAGCAGTACGACAAGAGGGTGAAGGGCACGGGGCTGCTCCTCGGCTCCGCCGCCGCGCAGGACACCTCACTCCGCGTCCTCGGCACCCAGCTCGGCGGCGCGCAGCCGCGCGCCGACGGCCGCAAGGGGGCCGATCTCGACCTCGTCATCGGCGACGCCTTCAAGGGCCTGACGAAGCCGGCGGCCGCGGCACAGGCCCTGACGACCCTGACCGAACCGAAGCCGACGGCTTCCCCGAAGAAGGGCTGCTGAGCAGCGCCCCGAAAGGCGCCGCGGGGAACTGCGCGACCGGCCACGACGAACCCGTACCCGCGAACGGCGCCCAGGCGGCAGCCCCCTCGGGCACGGAAAACTACTCGGCGGCTCCGTAGAGCCGGTCCCCCGCGTCCCCCAGCCCCGGCACGATGTACCCCAGCTCGTTGAGGTGGTCGTCGACAGCCGCCGTGACCACGGTGACCGGCGTCCCCGCCAGCTCCCGCTCCATGACCTCGACGCCCTCGGGGGCGGCCAGCAGGACCACCGCCGTGACGTCGTCGGCGCCGCGCTTGATCAGCTCCTGGATCGCCGCGACCAGCGTGCCGCCCGTGGCCAGCATCGGGTCGAGGACGTACACCTGGCGGCCCGAGAGGTCCTCCGGCATGCGCGAGGCGTACGTCGACGCCTGCAACGTCTCCTCGTTGCGGATCATGCCCAGGAAGCCCACCTCGGCGGTCGGCAGCAGCCGGACCATGCCGTCCAGCATGCCGAGGCCGGCCCGCAGGATCGGCACCACCAGCGGGCGGGGCCGGGCGAGCTTGACGCCCGTGGTCCGCGCGACCGGCGTCTGGATGTCGACGGCCTCGGTGCGCACGTCCCGCGTGGCCTCGTAGGCGAGCAGGGTGACCAGTTCGTCGGCGAGCCGCCGGAAGGTCGCGGAGTCGGTGCGCTGGTCGCGCAGCGTGGTGAGCTTGTGGGCGACCAGAGGGTGGTCGACGACATGGAGACGCATGCCCCTAACGGTACCTGCGCCCCGGGCCGCCCTCGCGCTGGCGTCAAACCGGCCATCCGGGGGAAAGTGGGAGGGACGGACTGGGGTGGTGTGACGTGTCTGACCTGCCTGACCTGCCCGCGGACGCCTCCGGGCCCACCGGTGACACGGCCGGCCCCGCTGCGCGGTCCGCGCGGACCGATTCCGACAAGCCCGAGAGCGAGACCGAACGCCGGCGCCGCCGCGCGCAGTTCCTGCGCGATCTCGCCGAGGCCCGTGCGCTGCGCGCCCGGGTCCAGCCCCGGCGCGCCAAGGCCGCCCGGCTGCGCCACGCGATGCGCATGCGGACGTTCCGCTGGTAGCTCCGGGGCCCGTTCCCGGTACGGAAGATCCGCGCTCGCGCCGGTGTCGCGGCGGCGGGCATGCGTGAGCGCCGGGAAAAGCCGCGTACGATCCGCAGGTGGCGGCAATGAGCGCGCTGGTGAGCCGATCACGGATCCACGATCGAAACAGCCAGACACAGGGAGCCGAAGACGTCCCCTGGAGGCCTTGTTTCTGCCACGATTCCGAGTGGGTGGGGCTCGGAGCCCAGCTCTCTCCGCCCAAGTACCTCCGCCGGGGGGACCCCCAACCGGCACGCCTATGACCAGTGGGAGAGTCACGGTGTACTTCGCCGCACTGCTCGCGCGCACCGAAGACGGGTGGGAAGCGAGCGACACAGAGCTCGACGATGTGGAGACCCTGTCGGATCTGGCCGACCTGGCCCGGGAAGCCTCTCCCGACGAGGACACGGTGCTCGTCCTGATCGAGCAGGAGGACGCCTGGTTCGGTGTCGTCCGCGTGGACGGCGAGGACGACCCTCGCATCTACGTCTCGGACGCCGCCGCCGCCCAGCGCAGCGCGTACGGGGAGCTGCTGCTCACCGACGAACTGCTCGGCCGGGAGCCCGGCGCGGACGACGTCCCGGACCTGGACTCCCTGGACCTCGACGGCACCGAGGACGGCGAGTCCGAGGACGACGAGGAACCGGGTGCCGCCGCCGACGCGGTGCCGCACAGCCCGGTGGGCGACAGCGAGATCCTCGACGACCTGGGCATCAGCGAGAAGGAGCTGCGCGCCCTGGACGCCGACGACGCGCTGAACACGA
The DNA here is from genome assembly GCF_055564375.1 of Streptomyces sp. NPDC029138. Taxonomy (NCBI): domain Bacteria; kingdom Bacillati; phylum Actinomycetota; class Actinomycetes; order Kitasatosporales; family Streptomycetaceae; genus Streptomyces; species Streptomyces sp. NPDC029138. The sequence goes on along the minus strand of NZ_JBVHWM010000030.1, from coordinate 8,121 downwards.
TCGCCGAGGCCCTGGGCGCCTCGGAGGTGCTGGAGACCGTCCGCTGACCACGCCACAGCGAGCGCAGGGCACGCCGGACCCGGTGCGGGACCCCTGGCGGGCCGCGATGCGGCTCGCCCTGGACGAGGCCGGGCTGGCCGTCCGGAACGGGGACGTCCCGGTCGGTGCCGTCGTGCTGTCCCCGGACGGTACGACGGTGCTCGGTGCCGGGCACAACGAGCGCGAGGCCACCGGTGATCCCACGGCCCACGCGGAGGTCCTCGCCATCCGGCGGGCGGCCGCCCGGCTCGGGGAGTGGCGGCTGACCGGCTGCACGCTCGTCGTCACGCTGGAGCCGTGCACGATGTGCGCGGGCGCGCTCGTCCAGTCCCGGGTGGACCGAGTGGTCTACGGCGCCCGGGACGAGAAGGCGGGCGCGGCCGGCTCCCTGTGGGACGTGGTGCGCGACCGCCGGCTCAATCACCGGCCGGAGGTCATCGAGGGCGTGCTCGCGGCGGAGTGCGCCCGGCTCCTCACCGGGTTCTTCCGCGATCGCTGACCGGATATCGATTTCGAACCACGGCCCCCTGTGTTGTAGGGTCTCCCTCGGTAGCGTGTCCGAGCGGCCGAAGGAGCTCGCCTCGAAAGCGAGTGTGGCGCAAGTCACCGAGGGTTCAAATCCCTCCGCTACCGCTCACAGAAAGGCCCCGTCGACCGACGGGGCCTTTCACGCGTTCCGGACACAACGCCCCCGCGACGGCGCGCTGTTGGTCGTACGCGAAGGCCTGGACGTTACACTCGCGGCCGGCAGCAGGGGGCCCAGCGGGGCACTGGTACAGGGGAGGCCGCGGTGGCGGTGAACGCCAAGAAGATCGCCGTGTACGTGCTCGTGGTCTTCGCGCTGTACGTGATCATCACGGACCCGGCCAAGGCGGCCGACTACGTCCAGATAGGCTTCGAGGGCATATCGGACGCCGCCAAGGCCATCGGCGACTTCATGACCTGGGTCGCCCACGGAGGAAAGAGCTGAGGTACACCCCATGATCCGCCACCTGGTCCTCTTCAAGCTGAACGAGGGCGTCGAGCGCGACGATCCGCGGGTCGTGGCGGGCGTGGAGGCCTTCCGGGCCCTCGGCGGCCGGATCGAGGAGCTGCGCTTCTGGGAGTGCGCCTGGAACATCAGCGACCGGCCGATCGCCTACGACTTCGCGATCAACTCGGCCGTCGAGGACGCCGACGCCCTCAAGCGGTATCTGGAGCACCCGGCCCACCAGGCGGGCGTGGCGCTGTGGCGCGAGTTCGCCACCTGGGTGATCGCCGACTACGAATTCTGAGCCCCGCACCCACGTGAACCCCTCGCCGTTTTGGCGAGGGGTTTTTCGTGCGATGCATACCCAATTTCTGGGAGTTTGAACCACAACACGGGGTTATCGGGTGCTTGCACACGGTGCACATGTCTTGTGATGCTATGACCGCTTTTGACGGATGATTGACCGATGAAGAGGTGGCGTTGACCGTGTCGGCCAGTACTGCGCCGCCCCACGAAGAGGCGCCCACTCCGACCCCGCCGGCCCCCGAGAAGCGCCGCGGCGCGGACACCCGGGCCCTGACCCAGGTGCTGTTCGCCGAGCTGAAGGACCTCACCCCCGGCACGCCGGAGCACAACCGGGTGCGCGGAGCGCTGATCGAGGCGAACCTCCCGCTCGTGCGCTACGCCGCCGCCCGCTTCCGCTCCCGCAACGAGCCGATGGAGGACGTCGTCCAGGTCGGCACCATCGGACTCATCAACGCCATCGACCGCTTCGACCCCGACCGGGGCGTGCAGTTCCCGACCTTCGCGATGCCCACCGTGGTCGGCGAGATCAAGCGGTATTTCCGGGACAACGTCCGCACGGTCCACGTCCCGCGCCGGCTGCACGAGCTGTGGGTGCAGGTCAACAGCGCGACCGAGGACCTGACCACGCTCCACGGCCGCTCGCCGTCCACCGCCGAGATCGCCGAGCGGCTCCGGATCAGCGAGGAGGAGGTGCTCAGCTGCATCGAGGCGGGACGGTCGTACCATGCCACCTCGCTGGAGGCCGCCCAGGAGGGCGACGGAATGCCCGGACTGCTCGACCGGATCGGCTACGAGGACCCGGCCCTCGACGGCGTGGAACACCGTGACCTGGTCCGCCATCTCCTTGTCCAACTCCCCGAGAGAGAACAGCGAATCCTTCTCCTTCGCTACTACAGCAATCTCACCCAGTCACAGATCAGCGCGGAACTCGGCGTCTCCCAGATGCATGTCTCACGCCTCCTCGCCCGTAGCTTCCAGCGGCTGCGATCCGCAAATCGGATCGACGCATAGCGGCAGCAGAGACCGTGGCGACTGATGCATAGCGGGCGCACGGAAGCACGCCCCGAACGCCACTGCATCGCAAACCCGATCGAGCTGTAACCGGCGCGAGCGAATCGCTCACCAGGACTGTTGCCGACAGTTCCGTCCCGAAATGCCGTCAGACCCCTTGTTTCCAGGGCCGATTCGGATCTCACATGTCGACATGTCGGTACAGCGCGTTGCCGACATGTGACATTCTGCGGGAAGCGCGTTTGCCGTGGCTCCGGCTCCGGTATTCAGGTGAAGGCTGCGTTGCTCGAAAGAGAAGGCGCCGCCGCGACCGTCCCGCGACCCAAAGGGGGTGGCATGTCCGCAGACCAGGGCAGCTCGAAGGTGCTGACGCCCACGATGAGCGAGGCAGCGCCCAAGGAGCTCGACGCTCTCGACGTCCTCGACGGCTTCGAGGGTGTCACGGCCCTCGAAGCCGTGCCGTCCCCGGCCGCCGAACCGGCCGCTGAAGCTGTCCCGGCCGCGCAGGTCACGGCCAACATCGACACCCGCACCCTGTCCCGCTCGCTGTTCCTGCGCCTGGCCGCGCTGGACGAGGACAGCCCCGAGCGGGCGTACGTCCGGGACACCCTGATCGAGCTGAACCTGCCGCTGGTCCGCTACGCGGCGGCGCGGTTCCGCTCGCGCAACGAACCGATGGAGGACATCGTCCAGGTCGGCACCATCGGCCTGATCAAGGCGATCGACCGGTTCGACTGCGAGCGGGGCGTGGAGTTCCCGACGTTCGCGATGCCGACGGTCGTGGGCGAGATCAAGCGGTTCTTCCGCGACACGTCATGGTCGGTGCGCGTCCCGCGCCGGCTCCAGGAGCTGCGCCTGGCCCTCACCAAGGCCAGCGACGAGCTGTCCCAGAAGCTGGACCGCTCCCCCACGGTGACCGAGCTGGCCGCCGTGCTCGGTGTCTCCGAGGAGGACGTGGTCGACGGCCTCGCGGTCGGCAACGCCTACACCGCCTCCTCCCTCGACTCGCCGGCCCCGGAGGACGACGGCGGCGAGGGCTCGCTCGCCGACCGGCTCGGCTACGAGGACACGGCCCTGGAGGGCGTGGAGTACCGCGAGTCCCTCAAGCCGCTGCTGGCCAAGCTCCCGCCCCGGGAGCGCCGGATCATCATGCTGCGCTTCTTCGCCAACATGACCCAGTCCCAGATCGGCGAGGAGGTCGGCATCTCCCAGATGCACGTCTCCCGCCTGCTGACCCGGACGCTGGCTCAGTTGCGGGAGGGTCTGATCTCGGACTGAACGGAACGGCCCGGGATCTGTGGTCGTTCGGCCGCGGCACCGTCGTGGCCGGTCGTTCCCACCCGGCGGTAGCCGCATATCGGACGCGGACCCGCACCCCTTCGGGGCGCTGTCCCGCACCGGGGTTCCCATCTGACGTGGTGTCAGCCACCATGAGCGGATGCTTCCCACGACATGGACGCGTGGCCGCCGAGGCGCCGTTACGGCGGCGTCGGCGGCCGTCGTCTGTCTGGGCGGGGTGCTCGCCGCGTGCGCGGGCGGGGGTCCGGGCGGCGGCTACACCGCGGTCGGCGCGGGTCAGGTCGGTCCGACGGCCGTAGCGCCGTCCGGGTCGGTGATCCTCGTGCCGCTCGACGGGGAGAAGAGGCCCGGTGGACGCGGGGACGCCCCGAGCGGAACCGGCTCCGGCGTGCCCACGGAGGGACCGACCCCGTCCGGCGATCCGCACTCCGCCACACCGGTGCCGACGCCTTCCGGCAAGGGCACCCCCGGCGCCCGTCGACCCCACGGCGGCCCGGACGGTCGTACGACTCCGCCGGCGGCCTCGCCGAGCCCGGCCCCCGCTCCGAGCCGTACGACGACCCCCGCCACACCCGCCGACCTCTCCTGGAGCGACCCGGCGACCGAGGACACCGACAAGCGGTGGTGTCAGAAGGTGACCGTCGTCTTCCACAACTCGGGCGGTACGGCGGTGCGTTCGGGGTCGGTGACGTTCGGCACGCACATCATCGGCGCGCTCGGGATCGACTGGGGGACGGTCGAGTCGACCGTGGAGCTGCCGGTGCCGGTGGCGCCGGGTGCGCGCAGGAGCCCCACCTGGACGGTCTGCGTCGATGCCTGGCGTGTACCGCTCGGTATGCGCGTCGAGACGCGGGACGTGTCCGTCGAGTGGGACTGACCCGAGCCCCTAGCTCACCGCCAGCCAGGCGACGGCGGCCACCACCGCGAGTGCCACGATGACGCCGATGATCAGACCGACCCGAGGGCCGGAGGGAGCGGCCTGCTGCTGGGCCCCCTGAGGAGCCTCGTCGACGAACGCGCGGAACATCTGGGTGCTGCCTGCGGGGTCGTAATTGCCCTGGGGGCCCTGGGTGTTAGCCATGCCCCGAGACCCTAGCGAATCCCGGTGACCGACCCAAGTGCGGGGCCACCGGGACAGACAGGGGCACGCCACCCGCAGCCACCTGCATATTTACGTTCGCAATACTTGCCTTTGCCAACTTTTTGCGCCGCCCGACCCCTCGTTTGTTTGCCTTCAGCAACCAAGCAGTCCTATGGTTGCCCTAAGCAACGAATACGGGAGGTGTGATGGCCGAGCAGGCGCAGTTCGAAGAGCTGGCGCGTCAGCTCAGTGCCGTCGGAGCCGTGAAACGGGACATGGGGCGGATCCTGCCGCCCGACTGCCCGGCCGGCTCGGCCGCCGTGCTGACCCTGCTCGGTCGCCACGGCGACATGCGCATGAGCAAGCTCGCGGAGCTGCTCGCCGTGGACATGTCGGTCACCAGCCGCCATGTCGCGCACGTCGCCGCACGCGGCTGGATCGAGCGGCACCCCGACCCCGCGGACAAGCGCTCGCGCATCCTGCGCCTGACGCCCGCGGGCCTGGACCAGCTGGACGACCTGTCCCGGCGGACCACGCACCTGCTGGCCGAGCGGCTCGCGGACTGGACCGACGAGGACGTCGGCGAGCTGATCCGGCTGATGACGCGTCTGCGCGCGTCCTTCGGCGACTGCCGGTCCGCCCCGCTGCGGCTTCCCGCTCCCGTAGACGAAGAGACCACCCGTACACCCGCAAGCACGTAAGAAAAGGAAGCCCATGGCAACGACCACACCAGCCGGTGTGCGGGCTCACGCCAAGCACGGGGGAGGCTCCCACGGCGATGCCCCGATGACGCACCGGCAGATCATGGAGGCACTGTCCGGGCTGCTGCTCGGCATGTTCGTGGCGATCCTGTCGTCCACGATCGTCTCCAACGCCCTGCCGCACATCATCGGGGACCTCGGCGGCGGCCAGTCCGCCTACACCTGGGTGGTCACCGCCGCCCTGCTGTCGATGACCGCGGCCACTCCCCTGTGGGGCAAGCTCGCCGACCTGTACAGCAAGAAGGCTCTCGTCCAGATAGCCCTGATCATCTACGTCGTCGCCTCGATGGCGGCCGGCCTGTCGCAGAACCCCGGCATGCTCATCACCTTCCGGGTGTTCCAGGGCATCGGCGTCGGCGGTCTGTCCGCACTGGCGCAGATCGTCATGGCGGCGATGATCTCCCCGCGTGAGCGCGGCCGGTACTCCGGCTACCTGGGTGCCACCTTCGCCGTGGCCACCGTCGGCGGCCCGCTGCTCGGCGGTGTGATCACCGACACCTCCTGGCTGGGCTGGCGCTGGTGCTTCTACGTCGGCGTCCCCTTCGCCGTCATCGCGCTGATCGTGCTCCAGAAGACCCTGCACCTGCCCGTGGTCAAGCGGGAGGTCAAGGTCGACTGGGGCGGCGCGACCGTCATCTCCGCCGCCGTCTCCCTGCTGCTGGTCTGGGTCACCTTCGCCGGTGACAAGTACGACTGGCTGTCCTGGCAGACCTACGCGATGGTCGGCGGTTCGATCGTCCTCGGCGCGCTGTTCGTGCTCATCGAGTCCAAGGCGAGCGAGCCGATCATCCCGCTGCGCCTGTTCAGGAACCGCACGATCACGCTGGCGTCGCTCGCCTCGCTGTTCGTCGGTGTCGCGATGTTCTCCGGCACCGTCTTCTTCAGCCAGTACTTCCAGCTGGCCCGCGACAAGTCCCCGACCATGTCGGGTGTCCTGACCATCCCGATGATCGGCGGTCTGTTCGTCTCCTCGACCGTCTCGGGTCAGTTCATCACCCGCACCGGCCGCTGGAAGGCGTGGCTGGTCAGCGGTGGCGTGCTGGTCACGGCCGGCCTGCTGCTGCTCGGCGGCATCCGGTACGACACCGACTACTGGAAGATGGCCGTCTTCATGGCGCTGCTGGGTCTCGGCATCGGCATGATGATGCAGAACCTGGTCCTCGCCACGCAGAACCAGGTGGCCCCCTCGGACCTCGGCTCGGCCAGCTCCACGGTCACCTTCTTCCGCTCCCTCGGCGGTGCGGTGGGCGTCTCCGCGCTGGGTGCCGTGATGTCCCGCCGGATCACCCACTACGTCCAGGACGGCGTCGCCGACCTGAGCCCGAAGTACCAGAAGGCCCTGGCCGGCGGCTCCGGTTCGACCGACAGCATCCCGGACATGAACGCGCTCCCGAAGCCCATCCGGACGCTGCTGGAGAGCGCCTACGGCCACGGCATCGCCGACGTCTTCCTCATCGCCGGCTGCCTCGCCGCCGTCGCCTTCCTGATCACGCTGTTCATCAAGGAGGTCCCGTTGAAGACCAAGGGCGCGCTCGCACAGGCCTCCGAGGGCGAGGCCCCCGTGACCGACCCGGCCGCCGCGCCGGCCGTCGCCGAGGCCCAGGCCCCGGCCGCCGCGCCGGTCCCGGCCGCGGTCGCCGCGACCACCGTGGCCGCGACCGACGGCACGGCCACCGCCACCCGGCCGATGGCGGCCGTCGCCACGATCGCCGAGCCCGGCGGCTCCGGCGGCACCCCGGTGCACGGCTTCGTCCGCGGCGCCGAGAGCGCCCCGGTCCCGCAGGCCGCGGTCACCCTGATCTCGCTGTCCGGCCGCCAGCTGGGCCGCTCGGTCGCCCGGGCCGACGGTTCCTACACCCTGGCCGCCCCCGGCACCGGCAGCTACGTCCTCATCGCCTCCGCCGACGGCTACCAGCCGCAGGCCTCCACCGTCGTGGTGGGCGAGGAACCGCTGGCGTACGACATCCTGCTCAGCGGCACCAGCGGGCTGACCGGTGTGGTCCGGGCCGCCGGGAGCGCGCTGCCGGTCAAGGACGCGATGGTCATCGTCACCGATGTGCGCGGTGACCTGCTGGCCACCGCCGCCACCGGCGAGCAGGGCGACTTCGCCCTCACCGACCTGGTGCCCGGCACCGTGACCGTCGCGGTCAACGCGAGCGGGTTCCGGCCGCGCGCCCTGCCGGTCGAGGTCGGCGCCACCGGCGTCACCCGGATCGAGGTCGACCTGGACGCCGGCGCCCAACTCCAGGGTGTCGTCCGGGCCCCGCACGGCCCGCTGGCCGACGCCCGGGTGACCCTGGTCGACCAGGCCGGCAACGTGGTCGGCACCGCCACCACCGGCATGGACGGGGCGTACGCCTTCACCGACCTGAACAGCGGCGAGTACACCGTCATCGCGACGGGTTACCCGCCGGTGGCGACGGCCCTGACCGTCTCCGGCGCCGGAGTCGACGGCCACGACATCGAACTCGCCCACCCCGGCGAGTAGTTCACCCGGCCCGGGGGGGGGGGGGGGGTGGGGGGGGGGGGGGGGGGGGGGGGGGGGGGGTGGGGAGGGGGGGGGGGGGGGTGGGGGGGGGGGGGGGGGGGGGGATGGGGGGGGGGGAGGGGGGGGAGGAAGGGGGCGAGGGGACGGGGGGGGTGTGGGAGGAGAC